>NZ_JARWOJ010000136.1 GCF_029868625.1 Nocardia neocaledoniensis
CCACGGGCCTCATCGGATTCGGCGAGGCGTACATGACGGGCGACTGGTCGGCCCCCGATCCCGCGGCGGTCCTCACCGTGGTGGCCCGGCGCCCCCGCCCCCGGGAGCCCCCCCCGCCCCCCGCGCCGTGGGGGGGGGGGGGGGCCCCGCGGGCCCCGGGGCCCCCCGCGCCGACGCCGGTCGCCTGGTCGCGGCGGCATTGTTCCGCCGTGCCGTGTGGCGGCTTCCGCTGCGGGTCGAGCTGCCCGACGGCACCGTGTTCGGCGGTGGGGCCGACGACCCCACGGCGCCGCTGATGGTTCTGCACGACCCGGACGCCTTCGCCACCCGCCTCGGCGCCACGGGCCTCATCGGATTCGGCGAGGCGTACATGACGGGCGACTGGTCGGCCCCCGATCCCGCGGCGGTCCTCACCGTGCTCGCCGGGCGCCTCGGCGAGCTGGTCCCCGCGCCGCTGCAGGCACTGCGGACGCTGTTCCTGCCGAGGCAACCCGCCCTCACCAGGGCCACACCGGACGGCGCCCGCGGCAACGCCGCACACCATTACGACCTGTCCAACGACTTCTTCGCCGCGTTCCTCGACGAGACGATGACGTACTCGGCGGCGCTGTTCGATCGGCTCGACCCCGCACCGGAGTGGGACGACCTCGCCGGCGCCCAGCGCGCCAAGATCGACCGCCTGCTCGACGCGGCCGGGGTGGGACCCGGCACGTCCGTGCTCGAGATCGGGACCGGCTGGGGCGAACTCGCCATCCGGGCCGCGAGCCGTGGGGCCACCGTCCACTCCGTCACGCTCTCGCGGCAGCAGCTGGAGCTGGCCCGCCGGCGGGTCGCCGCGGCCGGGCTCGCCGACCGCGTGACCATCGACCTGTGCGACTACCGCGAGGTCGAGGGCCGCTACGACGCCGTGATCTCGGTGGAGATGATCGAAGCCGTCGGCTACGACTTCCTGGCCGAGTACCTGACCGTGCTGGAACGGGCACTGGCGCCGGGCGGTCGCGTCGCCCTGCAGGTCATCACCATGCCGCACGACCGGATGCGCGTCAGCCGGACCACCCACACCTGGGTGCAGAAGTACATCTTCCCCGGCGGCTTCCTGCCCTCGGCGGAACTGCTGACCGAGCTGCTGGCCCGACACACCGCCCTGGAACCGGTGGACCGCCACAGCCTGGGGCAGCATTACGCGCACACCCTGCGCCTGTGGCGGGAGCGCTGCACCGACGCCGAGGAACGCATCGCCGCACTCGGTTTCGACGAGGTCTTCCGGCGGATGTGGCGGCTCTACCTCGCGTACTCGGAGGCCGGATTCCGATCGGGCTACCTGGACAGCCTGCAAGTGATCCTGCGGCGCACGCCGCGGACGACAGGGAAGGAGGCGTCGCGATGACGTCCACGGTGCCATCACGAATCCTCGGCGTGGCGACCGCCGCCTACGGTGTCGCCGTCGCGGTCCGGCCCGAAATCCTGCTGCGGCCCAGTGGACTCGGCACCGGCGGCGAAGCGGGCCTGCGCGCGTTGGCGCGCTCGGTCGCGTTGCGTGACGTCTGCTCGGGGCTGGCGCTGGCGACGGCGACCGGACCACGTGCGCGCGCGGTGGCCGCCGCCGTCCGGATCGGATCCGACGCCGTCGACACGGCCGTGTTCGCGCACGCGCTGCGGGGCAGGCCCGAGCGGGGCAAGACCTTGCTGGTGACCACGGTGTGGGGGCTGCTGTGCTCGGCGGCCGCCGCCTACGAACACCTCGGACAGGAGTGATTCCCATGCGTTGCGTGGTCTTCGGCGCCACCGGCTATATCGGTGGCCGACTCGTTCCGGAACTGCTCGCGGCCGGGCACTCGGTGCGGGTGCTGGCGCGCGATCCGGGCAAACTCGTCGACGCGACGTGGCGCGAGAACGTCGAGGTCCTGCGCGGCGACGTCACCCGCGCGGAGGACGTGCGCGCCGCGCTGGCCGGACAGGACGTCCTCTACTACCTCGTGCACTCGCTGGGGCGTGCGGACTTCGAGGACGTGGATCGCGAGGCGGCGAGTCTGGTCGCCGCGGAATCCGCGCACGCGGGACTGACCAGGGCGGTGTACCTCGGTGGGATCACGCCCGCGGGCCAGGAGCTGTCCAGGCACCTCTCCTCCCGTGCCGAGGTGGGTGAGATCCTGCTCAGCGGCCCGACCCCGGCGGTGGTGTTGCGCGCGGCGGTGATCATCGGGTCCGGATCGGCCAGTTTCGAGATCCTGCGCTATCTCACCGAGCGGCTGCCCGTCATGGTGACGCCGCGCTGGGTGCGCAGCCGGGTGCAGCCCATCGCGGTCCGCGACGTGCTGCACTACCTGGTGCGCGCGGCCGAGCTGCCCGGCGCCGTGAACGACGCGTTCGACATCGGCGGGCCCGACGTGCTCACCTACGAGGGCATGATGCGCGGCTACGCCGTGGCGGCCGAGCTGCCGCGCCGGGTGATCGTGCCGGTTCCGGTGCTCACGCCCTGGCTGTCGGCGCAGTGGGTCAACCTGGTGACGCCGGTGCCACGTGCCATCGCCGTGCCACTGATGGAGTCGCTCGTCAACGACGTCGTCTGCGCGGACCACCGGATCGCCGACCACATTCCCGATCCGGCGGACGGGCTCACGCCGTACGCCCGCGCGGTGAGCCTGGCGCTGCGCCGCGTCCGCGATCGGGATGTGCCCACCCGATGGTCGGACGCGGGCCTGCCCGACGCGCCGTCGGACCCGCTGCCGACCGACCCGGACTGGTCCGGCGGATCGCTGTACAGCGATGTGCGCGAACGGGATACGACCGCCGATCCGGGCACGCTCTGGAATGTGCTCGAAGCCGTCGGCGGCGAGCACGGGTGGTACTCCTTCCCGCTGGCCTGGTCGTTGCGCGGGTGGATCGACCGGCTGTCCGGCGGTGTCGGGCTCCGGCGCGGCCGCCGCGACCCGCACCGCCTGCACGTGGGCGAGGCGCTGGACTGGTGGCGGGTCGAACACCTCGACCGCGGACGCGAGCTACGTCTGCGCGCCGAGATGCGGGTGCCTGGACGTGGCTGGCTCGAACTGTCGGTCACCCCGGCGGCCGGCGGCGGTTCGCACTACCGCCAGCGGGCCCTGTTCGAACCGCGTGGGCTGGCCGGTCACCTCTACTGGAAGGCGCTCAGCCCGTTCCACGCCATCATCTTCGGCGGCATGGCCCGCAACATCACCGGTGCCGCCGAGGGGACCGCGCCGACCACGGGGCCGGACTCGCCACGACGGTCCGTCAGCGACCGACGCAGTCGATGATCGGCTCGGGATACGTCGCCGGATCGATGTTCTCGCGCCAGGGGCGGTGGATGCGGGCGCCCGGCAGGTGGGCGAGCTCGGGCAGCCAGCGCCGCACGTAGGTCCCCTCGGGGTCGTAGCGATCGGCTTGGCGCACGGGGTTCAGCACCCGGTTGGGCCGGGTATCGGTCCCGGTCCCCGCCGCCCACTGCCAATTGAGCTGATTGTTGGCCAGATCCCCGTCGACGAGCCAGTACAGGAAATGTCGCGCGCCGAGCCGCCAGTCCTGGCGAAGTGACTTGGTGAGGAAGCTCGCCGCGATCAACCGCGCCCGCCCGGGCAGCCAGCCCTCGGCCCGCAGTTGCCGCATCGCGGCGTCGACGATCGGATACCCGGTGCGACCGTCGCGCCAGTCGTCGACGGCGCGGTCGTCAGCCGGGCCGAGCGGAGTGCGCCGACGATAGTCCGACCAGGCGGCATCGGGGCGAGCGGCGAGGACCTGGTGGTGGAAGTCCCGCCAGGCGAGCTGGCGGGCGAAGGCGAGCCCACCCTCCGACGAGGTGTCGACCCGGCCGACCACCTCGGTGGGGGACAGGCAGCCGAAATGCAGGTGCGCCGACAGCCGGGACGTCGCGTCGGCGCCGAGATCGTCGTTGTCGCGGGCGTAGTGGTCGATCGGCCCGGCGAGCCAATCATGAAGGAGCGCACGGCCGGTCGTCTCCCCGCCGACCGTCAGCCGGGGTGAGGGCTCGCCGGAACTGAGATCGCTCCCGGTGGGCAAGGCCTCACCGTGGACCGGCGGCACGGAGAGCGCGCGCGGCGTCGGCAGCGGGCTGCGCCGGTGCACGTCGATCCACCGCCGGAAATACGGGGTGAACACCGCGAAGTGATCGCGCCCCGTCGACGGCGCGAGTTCGGTGGAGGTGGCGGTGACGGAACCGGCGTGGCAGTGCACGGCGCGGCCTAGTCGTGCGCGCAGCGCGTGTTCTCGCTGTGCGCTGTAGCGGCTGACGTCGTCGGCCAGGTGCACGCTCGTGGCGCCGGTCTCGTCGACCACGCGCGCGACCTCGTCGACCACGTGGCCGCGGCGAACGATGAGCGCGCCACCCCGGTCACGCAGCGCGGCGTCGAGCTCGGCCAGTGCCGCCGCGAGGAAATGCGCGCGATTCGGCGGGCATCGATCGGGCACCAGGGCCTCGTCGACGACGAACAGCGGCACGACCTGATCGGCGGCGCGAGCCGCCGCCGTGAGCGCCGGGTTGTCGGTGACCCGGAGGTCACGGGTGAACAGCGCGACGGCGACGCTCATCGCGCGCAGAGCGGCCGCAGATCGGTACGACCGCCGGTCGTCGGTGAGACGAGGTACACGCACGGGTCCTGGCCCGCCGTCCGGATCGCCTCGTCGATCCGCTGCCAGGTGGCCTCGTCCAGCGACGGCGTGCGCGCGAGTACGAAGCCCGAAAGCCTGCTCGGCGAGGTGACCAGGGCCCACTCGTAGTCCGGGCCGAGCGCGGTCACGATGTAGTTGGTCGCCCCCGCGCGTTCGTCCTGGCCGGGCACGCCGGGGAAGCTCACGTGCAGCTGTGCGTTGGTGACCGGGTCGTTCACCGTCGCCGTGCCGCGAATCTCGGACGTGCCGCCTGCCCAGGTGCGGCAGCGGTTGTACACGCCGATGTCGCCCTGTGCGTCCAGGGTGTAGGTGGCGGTGGTGTCGCGGGCGCAATCGAGGTTGAACACCTGCGGTATCGCGGCGAGCTGGCGCCACTCACCGAGATAGCGGTCCAGGTCGAGCGCTGGGACCGGCGCCGGTGGCGCGGCGTTCGCGGTGCCGGCGCCGAGCAGACCCGCGGCCAGGGCGGCGAACAGGGCGGTGGTTCTCGGGAGACGACGAGTGCGCACGGAAACTCCTCGAAATCGATGGTATGGCCACGGTACCACCAAACGATGCACAATTGATTCATGACTACGCGTGCGCGGAAGAGCGTCGACCCGCCGGATCCGCGGGCCGGCCGGGCGCTTCCGACGCGCGCCTTCCCGGCCGCGTCGGCGGCGTGGGCGCGGCCGGGGCAGAATGACACGATGCCCGCCGGTTCCGCCCCCGCCTCCGCCGTGGCCGGTTACACGGTGCGCTCGGTCGCTGAGCGGCTCGGCATTCCGACCGCCACGCTGCGCAGCTGGAATCGCCGCTACGGCATCGGGCCCGCCCAGGACCGGCCCGGCAGACACCGCCTGTACTCCGATGCCGACATCGCCGTGCTCGAGCACATGCTCGAACTGATCGGCGGCGGCGCGAGCCCGGCGAGCGCCGCGGCGGCGGCCCGCGGCCCGGCACCCGCGCTGGGTGATCGCGCTGCCCTGCTGGACGCGGCGTTCGCGCTGGACACGGCGGCCGCGTGCGCACAGCTCGAGGCGCACGTGCGAGCCTACGGCGTCGTGCGGACGTGGGACTCCCTGTGCCGCCCCGCCTTCGGCGACATCGTCGCGCGCCAGGGCGCGGGCGAGCGGTGCATCGATGTCGAACACCTGCTGTCGTGGTCGATCGCGGCGGTCATGCAGCGGGTGGTGTCGGTGCCGAGCACCGCCCCGGCGCTGCTGGCGTGCACGAGCGGCGAGACCCACTCGCTGCCGCTGGATGTGCTGCGCGCCGGCCTGGCCGAGGCCGGGATCGGCGCGCGCATGCTGGGCGCCGACGTGCCGACCGAGGCCCTGGCCGGTGCCCTGGCGCGGCAGGCGAGCGCGCCGCCGGTGCTGCTGTGGTCCCAGCGCGAATCGACGGCACTGACCTCCGCGGTGCTGGCCTGCCTGGAGGTCGGGGCGCGGGTGCTGGTGGGTGGCCCCGGGTGGGACGTGGTGCTGCTGCCCGACGGGGTGGAGCGCGTCGACGGCTTGGCTGCCGCGATCGACGCGCTCAGCTGACAACAATCGACGCGTCTTCGATGCGGCCGCACGGCCCGACCCCGGCCTCCCGGACTCATGTGCACACGGATGACGGTGGACTCCGCGTCTAGGGCCCCAGCAGGGTGACTGCTCGGAGCGCGAGGTGGAGTTCGGCCGAGTGCACCGGGTCGGCGGTGTCGCGACCGGTGAGGTCCCGAATCTTGCGCAGGCGATACCGCAGGGTGTTGCGGTGGCAGTGCAACGCGTCGGCGGCCGCCGCGGTCGAGCCGCGGTGGCGGTACCAGGCGTCGAGCGCGGTGATCAGATCATCGCGCTCGGGCGCGGGCAGGCGCAGCACCGGCCCGAGGATCTGGGCGGTGGCTCGCCTGCTGGCCTCGGGCACCGTGACGAGCAGATGCGCGAGGGGCTCGCTGCCGAACCGGACGACGGTGCGCGCACCCGGCCGGGCGCTGCGGGCGGCCAGCCGTGCCTCGGTCAGCGCGCCGGGAATGGCGGTCGGGCTGGTGAAGGCGGTGCTGAGGCCGATCCGGCCGTCGACGAGCTCGACCAGCGCGGCGGCGGCGCGCTCGATCGCGGCCGGGTTCGCCGCGGTCAGCAACCCGGTGTGTGAATCGATCTGGGAATCCCACACCGATCTCGCCCCGAGCTCTTTCACCGTGCCGACCAGGCCGGCGGGCAGGGCGGCGCCCGGATCGGCGGCCTCGATCGACACCACCGCGAAGGTGCCGTACTCGGAGAGGCCGAGGGTGCGCAGGGCCGACAGGGTACGGGCGGGATTGTTGGAGTGGTCGTCGAAAAGCGTACGGATCAAACGGCTCTGGGCCTGGGCGTCGACATGGGCGAGCATCACCTCGGTCTCGCGATAGGACTCGACCGCCGCGTCGGAGAACGTGTCGATCAGCTCCCACAGCCGGGTGGCCAGATCGTGCAGTCGTGGATCGCCGGGTCCGGTGGACCTGGCGGTGAGTTCCTCCCAGGTCAACCGGCCACCGAGGCGGTAGGCGTGCAGCAGCGCCGCGATCGGGACCCCGCGTTCGGCCTTGAGCCTGCCGACCGCGCGCGCGTCCTGCAGGCGCGTCGGCTGGGTGCCCGCGAGCGCGCTGATGATCGCGGTGAGATTGGCCAGGCACGCCTGGCGCAGTTCCTCGGCCGTCAGCAGGCCGGCGTCGGCGTAGGAGCGGTCGGTGTCGACGATGCGGGTGACCAGTTCGTCGGCCATCGCCGCCACCGAGTCGAGCAGGGTCGTGGCCAGTCCGAGGGACGGCGCGGAGACGGTCGGCGGTGGTGCGGTCACGTGTCCACCCTAGCCGTGGGGTCGTGACCGACGCCACTCTAGGGCTGTGCACACGCACATGCGGCCTTTCGGCGGCGGTGGACTACGGCGCAGCTAGGCGGGATATATGCAGTGGTGTGCGCAGCCTTGTTCATGGCCCACGTCACCGCGTCTTTGTGCACGCGCACAAACGCGATGCGGGGCGATCCGCAACGCGGGCACATGGTGCACAGCCCCTCGCCGTGTCCAGAATCGATCACCTCGTCCACCCCGCGTGGACCGACCGACAGTTGTGGAGGATCGCAGTGATCACCGAGAAGGCAGACCCCACCCTGGACGCCGTGGACGCCGCGTTGTCCGATCTCGTCGACGGCGAGCGGAAGTGGGCGGCGACCTCGCTGCGCGAGCGCCGCTGGCTGCTCGACCGGGTCCGTGAACTCACCGGGCGGCACGCTCAGGACTGGGTCGAGGCCGCCACCCGCATCAAAGGTCTGCCTGCCTCCTCACCGTTGGTGGGGGAGGAATGGATCTCGGGGCCCTATGTCATGGCCGCCGCGCTCGGTGTGCTGGCCGACACCCTGGAAACCCTCGCGCGTGGCGAGAGCCCGCTCGACAAGGCGAGTTTCGGCGTCGCGGGCGACCGGGTGACCGTCGACGTGCTGCCGGCGAACGCGTTCGACGCGCTGCTGCTCAACGGTTTCAGCGCGCAGGTGTGGCTGCGCCGCGGGGTCAGCAGTGCGGCCGCCAAGGCCGAAGCCGGTCTCGCCCAGCGGGATCCGGCCCGCACCAACGGGATCGGCGCCGTGCTCGGCGCGGGCAACATCACCTCCATCGCGCCGCTGGACGTGCTCTACGAGCTGATCGCGCACAATCGGGTCGTCGCGCTGAAGCTCAACCCGATCACCGATCCGCTGCTGCCGGTGTTCGCCGAGATCCTGGCCCCGCTGATCGAGCTCGGCGCGGTGCGGCTGCTGACCGGCGGCGCCGAGGTCGGTGCCGCCCTGGTCGGCGACGACCGCGTCGACCACGTGCACATGACCGGCAGCGCGCGCACCCACGACGCGATCGTCTGGGGCACGGGCGCCGAGGCGGCGGAACGCAAGCGCGCCGGTACGCCGAAGCTGACCAAGCCCGTCACCAGTGAACTCGGCGGCGTGTCACCGACGATCGTGCTCCCCGGCGACTGGAGTGACGCCGACATCGCCTTCCAGGCCGAGCACGTCGCGACCCAGCGCCTGCACAACGGCGGATACAACTGCGTCGCCGCCCAGGCGCTGATCGTCTCCGCGGACTGGCCGCAGAAGGATCAGTTCCTCGCCGCGGTGCGCGCGGCGTTGGCGCAGGCGCCTGCCCGCCCGGCCTACTACCCCGGCAGCGACGAGCGTGTCGCGGGGGCGCGGCGGATCTACCCCGATGCCGAGCGGCTCGGCCCGAACGGCGAACGTCTGCTCGTCACGGGGATCGCGTGCTCCTCGGACGAGCCGCTCCTGACCGAGGAGTACTTCGCGCCGGTGTTCGGCATCGTCGAGATCCCGGGTACGGGAGCGGAATTCGCGCGGTCGGCGGCCCGCACCGCCAACGACGCCTTCGCGGGCACGCTCGGCGTGAACGTGATCGCCGCGCCGCGGACCATCGACGAGCTCGGTGCGGCTTTCGACGTGCTGATCGAGGACCTGCGTTACGGCACGGTGGCGATCAACGCCTGGACCGGTGTCGGCTACCTGACCCCGACCGCGGCCTGGGGCGCGTTCCCCGGCCACACCATCGACGACGTGGGGAGCGGAATCGGGGTGGTGCACAACGCCTGGCTGATCGACGGGGTGGAGCGCACCGTCGTGCGTGGCCCGTTCCGGCCCGCCCCGCGGTCGCTGCTGCGCGGCGAGTTCGCCCTCTCGCCGAAGCCGCCGTGGTTCGTCGGCAACAAGACCGCCGCGAGCACCGGCAGGCTGCTCGCGGGATTCGCCGCCGACCCCGGCTGGCTGCGCCTGCCCGCGATCTTCGCCTCGGCTCTGCGCGGCTGAGCCCCAACCTTCCCGGGAGAACCAGATGAACACCAGCACTGCCGATTACGTCGTCGTCGGTACCGGCTCGGCGGGCGCGGTGCTCGCCGCGCGCCTGAGCGAGCGGTCGGGCACCAGCGTCATCGCGCTCGAAGCCGGACCCGAGGACAAGAACCAGGCCGTCCACATTCCGGCGGCCTTCTCCAAGCTGTTCCAGACCGACCTCGACTGGAACTACCTGACCACCCCGCAATCCGAGCTCGGTGATCGCCGCGTCTTCTGGCCGCGCGGCAAGATGCTGGGCGGATCGTCGTCGATGAACGCCATGATGTGGGTGCGCGGCTATGCCGCCGACTACGACGAATGGGCCCGGCTCGCGGGGCCGGACTGGTCGTTCGCGAACGTGGTCGAGTACTTCCGGCGCATCGAATCCGTCGAGGACGCCGCCGAACCCGACGAGGGCCGCTCCGGACCGCTGCGGATCTCGCACCAGCGCAGCGCCAGGGCATGGACCGAGGACTTCCTGGCCGCCGCCGAACACGCCGGCTTCAAGCGCGAACGCGCGAATCTGCCCCAGCCGGAGGGCTTCACGCAGACCATGGTGTGTCAGCGACGCGGCGCGCGCTGGAGCACCGCCGACGCCTACCTGAAGCCCGCGCGCAAACGCTCGAACCTGACCGTGCTCACCGGCGCGCAGGCGACCCGGATCCTGTTCGAGGGCACGCGCGCCGTCGGTGTCGAATACCGCAGGGGCGGCAGCACGCACACGGTGCGCGCGCACCGGGAAGTGGTGCTGTGCGGTGGTGCGATCAACACCCCGCAGCTGTTGCAGCTCTCGGGCGTCGGCGATCAGGAACAGTCACGCCGCCACGGCATCCCGGTCGTGCGCCACCTGCCCGAGGTCGGCCGCAACCTCACCGATCACCTGATCTCGCTGCTCGGCTTCGCGGTCGACTCCGACACGCTGTTCGCCGCGGAGAAGCCGCTGGAGCTGCTCGACTATCTGGCCCGGCGCCGCGGCATGCTCACCTCCAACGTCGGTGAGGCGTACGGCTTCGTGCGCAGCAGGCCCGAACTCGAACTGCCGGATCTGGAGATCATCTTCGGGCCCGCCCCGTTCTACGACGAGGGGATCGGCGTGGCGCCCGGGCACGGCATCGCCCTCGGCCCGATCCTGCTCCAGCCCCGTAGCCGCGGCACTGTGACGCTCGCCTCCGGCGATCCGCTGGCCAAGGCGGTCGTCGACCCCCGGTATCTGTCGGATCCCGACGGCGCCGACCGCGCCGCCATGCTCGCGGGACTGCGCATCGCCCACCGCATCGTGACCGCCGAACCGCTCGGCTCCCGGATCGGCCGTTTCCTGCAACCGAAGCGCGCCAAGGAGACCGTCGAGGACACCCTCGCCGACGCCCTCACCTGGCACTCCCACACCCTCTACCACCCGACCAGCACCTGCCGGATGGGTACCGACCCCGACAGCGTCGTCACCCCGGAACTGAAGGTCCGTGGCCTCGACGGCCTGCGCGTCGCCGACGCCTCGGTGATGCCGACCATCATCCGCGGCCACACCCACGCGCCCGCGGTGGTCATCGGGGAGCGGGCGGCCGACCTGCTCCGCTGACGTCACGGGACGCGCACGGCGCCACGCCCCCGGAATCGCCGCTCGAGTAAACGGCCCGGGAATGGGCATTCAGGGGAGCGTGGGCCGTCGGCCCTGACGTGTAGGCGGGAAGAGGAATCTCGAGGGTGATGATGAGGCGCGCGATAGCGATTGTGGCAGTGGCTGTTCCGGCGACGTTCGTCGTCCCCGGCACCGGTTCCGCGCAGCTGCCCATGTGTTCGGCCGACATGCTGAGTGTGACCACCCGGCAGGACGCGGCCCCCACCGGACAGAACAAGCTGCGCGTGGTGCTCACCAACACCTCCCAGCGCAGCTGCGTGGTCCAGGGCTATCCGGGCATCGACCTGACCGGCCCCGATCACCCGACCTTCGGGCCGACCTTCTCGGTGCCCCGCCAGGAGACCGGCACCGCCCCCATCACCGTGGCCCCCGGCGCGGCGGTGAGCAGCGAACTCACCTATCTGCCGGACGGACCCGACGGCTGGGCGCCCACCACGATCGTCGTCACCCCGCCCGACACCGACACCTCGCTGGAGGTGCCGTGGCCCCAGGCGGGCAGCGTCGCCAGGCAGGACGCCGCCACCCACCCCGGCACCTTCATCAGTCCACTCCAGCTGGTCTGAGGCGAGCGGCGCTCAGCCGTCGAGGAGATGGGGGAGGCCGGCGCGGAAGCGGTCGGCGTCGACGGCCTTGGCGGCCGCGAAGGCGGGGAGCGAGACCAGGGGGAAGATCTGGGCGCGCGGGGACGGGTCGTCGGCGGCGTCGAGGATGGCGTTGGCGGCGGCGCGGCCGGATTCGTTGGCGCCCTCCATCGTGGCCAGGTCGATGTGGCTGCGGACGTGGTCGCCGCCGAAGAACAGGTTCGGGATCGCGCAGTGCGCGTCGGGCCGGTGGTCGTAGGAGCCGACCGTGTTCACCAGCAGCGGCGTCGCGTTGTGGATGCCGTCGCCGGACCAGGTGATCCCGGGGTCCAGGTGCCACGAGTGGATGTCTTCGGCGCGCAACCACCCGGTGCCGGTGTTGAGCCAGGCTTCGAGCTGCGCCCAGGTCTCGATGGCGATCTCCGCCGCGCTGCACTCCTTGGCGGTGCGGCCGAAGCGGATTCCCGGTGTGTCCCAATCGGAGATGTCGACCGAGAGGCACTCGAGCACTGAGCCGTCACCGTAGGTGGCGGGAAAATCGCCGACCCACATCGGTGCCTGCCGCAGGGCCGTGAGTGCCCATGGCGACCCGAGCGCGGCGATGTGCCCCTCCGGGATCTCGGTGGGGCGGCGCAGGTAGTACTGGATGCCGACCATCCAGTCGGTGACCAGCTCGCGCATCCCCGCCAGGCGCGGATCGGCGTCCAGGAGGGGACCGTCGAGCAGCCGCACCGCGCGCTCCACCGGCATGGCGCACACGTAGTGGTCGGCGGTCACCGTGGTCGTCCCGCCCCCGCCGGACACCGTCGCCGAGGCGATCCGGCCATCCGACAGCCGCAGCGCGGTCGCGCCCTGCCCGAGCACGAAACGCACACCGAGCGAGCGCAGGTACTCCACCCACGGATCGATCCAGGCGGCGTTGGTCGGCCGGTTCAGGATCCGGTCGACGCCGCCGGAGAACTGCGGGATCGTGCCGGAGGCGGCCAGCACCAGTGCCTCGCCGATCGTGCCGATGGTGCGGGCCGAGCTGGTCTGCGGTTTCGCGGCGACGGTGATCCTGGTGAGCGCGTTCACCAGGTACTTCCGGTACGCGGCCGACTTGCCCTCGGCCCGCATGATCTGCTCCCAGGTGACGTATTCCCACTGGCCGAAGCGCCGCTCGGGGCTCGAGGTGAACCACACCAGCATCTGCTTGGCGAAGAACGCGAGCTCGTGCGGGGGCAGGCCGGGCACGAACCCGAGGGCGCCGATGATGCTGTTCTGCAACAGTTCCGGCGTCAGCTGGCCGAGCCCGCCGAGCTCGACGGGCGCGAAGATCGGCGGGAGCCCCTCGAACCCGGCGACCGTGCCCTCGACCCGGACCAGGTTGTCGAGCACGCCGTTCGGGTTGCCGGGGAACGGGATCCGGCTCATCGTGTCGGGCACGTGCTGATAGCAACCGGGGAAGAACCGGAATCCGTGCTCGCCCGGCAGTTCCGCGCGCCCGGGTGAGGCCGTGCCGGGCACCCCCATGCTGCGGGCCTTGCCGCCGAGGAACGCCGGCTCGTAGACGGTGACGTCGTATCCCCGCTCGACCAGCTCGTGGGCGGCGCTCAGACCCGCCATACCGCCACCGAAGACGGCCACGGTCTTGCCGCCGGTGCGCAGGGCGGGCGAGCGCGGTGCCGCGGCGGCGCCAGGAGGAGCGACGGCGAGCGCGGCGCCGGTAACGAGTCCGGCGCGTAGCGCGGTGCGCCGGGTGATCGGGGCGGACAACGGTGTCGGCTGATCAGGCATGGTGTTCTCCTGGACCTGCGGTGGTGAGCGGGGCGCGCGGCCTCGGTGCCGCGACGTGAGAGCTCGTGCCACGCAGGGTCGTTCGCGTGGTGCGCCAGTCGCCGGCCGCGTCGCGGAGTTCGCGCGCCAGGTCGGCGAGGACGGCGGGGAGGTCGTCGCGCTGATGGCGCAGCGCGCCGACCGCCAGGCGCAGCGCCCTGGCCGGGGTGTACAGCTCGGCGGGCCTGCGGGTACGGGCGAAGATGCCCGTGGTGATGCGCGCGAGGTCCGGATCGTCCACGGCCGCGCGATAAAGCTCGATCTCCAAGGGGCGCATGGCTTCACCGCGCGCCAGCCGATTGGTCCAGTGGAAGATCTCGCGGCATTCGACGACGCGGCGGCGCTCCCACTCCGCCAGCGCCGTGTCGAGGGCCTCGGGGTCGTCCAGGACGTCCGCGACGGTCTCGCCGAGGGTGCGGCCGTAGTGCAGCGCGTCGCGGATGCCCTGGGCGGTGACGGGATCCTTGAAGTGCCCGGAGTCGCCGGGCAGGGCCCAGCCGGGACCGGTGGAGCGGCGGAAGTAGGAGGCGATCCCGGTGGCGGACCGGACCCGGCCCACCCGCTCGCAGCCGCGCAGCCGCTCGGTCAGCGCGGGAATCCGGTCCAGCGCGGCGGTGTAGCGGCGCTCCGCCGCGCCGGGACCGCGACCGCCCCCGGGCTCCACCGGTGGCTGGACCAGGCTGAGTACCAGCCCGTCGTCGCAGGGGAAGGCCGTGCCGAGATCGGCGCCCGCGCGCCACTGCGCCGCGACGTGGCGTGGGGCGTCCGGTGAATCACGCCAGTACGCGAAGTAACAGTCGCGCCCGCTGGGCACGGTCAGGAACGGCTCTTCGACGCCCACCGCCCGCGCGACGGTGCTGCGCCGCCCGTCCGCGCCGACCACCAGGTTCGCCCGGATCTCCCGGAGCCTTCCCGCGCTGTCGACGTAACACACACCGGCACACCGAGTTCCGTCCCACACCACCGAGGTGACCCGGCAGCGTGGCCGCACCTGCGCGCCCGTGGCGACCGCTGTGCGCACCAGTGCGTCGTCGAGTCCGGTGCGGCGCACGCACATCGTGTAGTCGATGCCGTCGACCGCGGGGAAGGCGGCGCTGACCCCGTATCCCGCGCCGTGCGCGTAGGCCTCCGTCAGCCGGGGCGCGCCGAGTGCTTCGACGGCCGCAAGAGCACCGAGCCGGCTCAGCTCGGCCAGCCCGGCGGGCCAGAGCAGGTGGGTCGACAGCGTGTCCGAGGGCAGTGCGGCCGCGTCGAGGACGACGACCTCGCGTCCGGCCGCCGCCAGCGTCGTCGCGGTCGCCGAGCCGGCGCAGCGCGCGCCGACCACGACGACGTCGGCCCATTCGAGCGCGGTGCCAGGGGAATCGACCATGGGAACCGCCTCGGTCAAACAGTCTCGGACAGTGTGTCCGATTGATGATGGGGTGCGGGCGCGGCGGTGTCAACAGCCCACTCGCGCACCAAGATCGGGAGGTCGCGTGCCCGCCGACGCTTCGCCGCCCGGCCTGCGGGCACAATGGGTCGCATGGTCTACGTCATCGCATCGGCCGCGCCGCCGGTGCCGGGTCGCCGATGCCGTCGCTGACTCGCGTCCCGCGATCGGCGCGCAAACCCCCCGAGGATCGGCGCGCCGAGTTCGAGCGCCGGGTGCTGGCGGCCGTCGAAGACCTGCTCGCCGACGGCACACCGTTCACCGAGATCGCCGTGCAGAAGATCGCCGCGGCCTCCGGCTCGGCCCGTTCCACGTTCTACCGCTACTTCCCGGACAAGAGCAGGCTGCTGATCCGGATGGCGGAGCTGGCCACCACCGACCTGTTCGCGGCGGCCGAATCCTGGTGGGGCGCCGAGCACACCGATCGGCAGGCCGGTGTCGTCGCGGCCATGCGCGCGATGATCGGTGGTTTCCGTGACCATCGCTACCTGCTGCTCGCACTCAGCGAAGTCGCCTCCTACGACCGGGAAGTCGGCGCCTACTGGCGTTCGCGGGTGGCGACGTTCCTCGAACTGGTGCGTGCCCGGCTCGAGGCCGAACGCGCGGCGGGCCGGGTCGGGCCGCGGCTCGATCCCCAGGCCACCGCGCTGGTGCTCACCTCGATGGTGGAACGCACGATCTCGGTGGCCTTCGCCGTCGACACCGGCATCGACGACGAGGCATTGGCCGAATCGCTGGGGCGCGCGATCTGGCTCGTCGTCTACGGTGACGCGCCCCCGGCCGCGGAGTGACGGTCGCTGTCAGCGGCGGGCCACGTGGAGCTCGGGCTCGGGGGCGAACGAGGTCAAGCCGATGTCACGGTATTTGGTGACCAACCGCTCGTACTTGCGCCGGTTCCGCGCCATCGGTGAGTCGGTGACCGCCGCGGGCAGCCGCTGGTAGGCGACGCGCAGCACCGCGGTGAGCACGCGGAACTCGATGTCGTGCCTGCGATTCCAGCTGATCGGCATCTTGGCGCGGACCCGCGGGTGCATGATGCCGCAGCCCAGGATCATGGCGAGGTGGCCGAAGGTGGGCGCGCCGAGCCGCCACAGCGGGCCGACGGCGGCGGGTAGGAAGTCCGGTCGGGGCGAACGCCGGACGGTGCCGGTGGCCGCCTCGAGCGCCGGGGTGACGCGCAGCTCGGTGATCATGCGCTCGTAGTGCTCGACCAGCTCCGCGTAGTCGGCGATGGGCCGCGAATTGCCGGGCAGGTGCAGGCCGCTCGTCTTGTGCAGGTAGTGCTCCCAGATCGCCTGGCTCTCCTCGGCCGTCGGGGTGTCGCCGGTGAGCGCGAGGTAGGCGCCGCGCTGGACGAAGAAGGTCGAGTAGAGGATCCAGTTCCACGACTGCGGGTTGAGCGCCGAGTACCGTTCCCCGTCGGGTCCGACGCCCTTGACGTCGCGGTGCAGCAGCATCAGCCGCTGTGACTCGGCGTCACGGTCGGCGTCCTCGCCGTGGTAGATCAGCTGATCGGCCGCCGCGGTGCGGACCGCGCGGCTCCACGGCTCGTTCCGCGTGCGCCCGGTCGCCTCGAGCGCGGCCGAGACCGGCGGCAGCATCGGCTGGTCGAACAGCGCGACGCCGAACAATCCGAACAGGATCGATCCGCCGACGTTCTCGAAACGTGCGACCGCGCCGGTGGTGGTCCGGGTGGCGTCGACCGCGAGTTCTTGGTGCGGCACGGGACAGGTCATCGGTGAACTCCTTTGTTCCGCCTACAGCTGTTCTGGTGTTACACGACACCAAAACCAGTCTGGTGTCAGAGTGCACCAGAATTGGCGGATGGTCAAGAGTGCGCGGCGGCCCTCTCCATTACTCTGGTGCAGTGCAGCACCACAAACTTCGGTGGGCAGCGGATCGGGAGGTGGCGCATGGCTGAACAGCCCAGCACCGCGGCGGCGCGAGCCTATGGGGGAGTCGCCGCCGAGGAACGTCGGTCCCGCCGGCGCGACGCGCTCCTCGACGCCGCGCTCGACCTGCTCGCCGAGGGCGGCGCGCCCGCGGTCACCAAGCGGGCGATCTGCGCCAGGGCCAAGCTCAACGACCGCTACTTCTACGAGCACTTCACCGACCGTGACGCCCTGCTCACCGCGCTGGTGGAGGAGCACACCGCGCTCGGCATCCTCGAGGTGGTCGCCGCCGCCCACGCGGCCGCGCCCGACATCCACAGCCAGGTCTACGCCGCCGCCGACGCCGCGATCGGCTTCCTGCTCGCCGACCCCCGTCGCCCCGCCCTGCTGCTCAACGCGCACAGCACCGAATCACTGCAAGCCGCCCGCCTCACCACCCAGCACGCCATCGCCCGCGCCATGTCGGCCGTCGCCCGCGAACTCGTCGCCGAACCCGCCGACCCCCTCGACTCCGACCTGGCCGCCTACACCGTCGTCAGCGGGTGCCTCGAACTCGTCGCCGCGTGGATGCGCGAGGAATTCCCCGCCACCCGAGCGCATCTCACCGACCTCATCGCCCGCCTCCTGCTGATCACCGACAACTCGGGCGTCTTGCAGGTGGCGGGGGCCAAGCCGCCGCGCTGACGGCGATCGCGAGCCGGCGCTGCGACCTGTCGGATCGAACCACTCCGCCGGTGTCGGACGATGGGAGATCATCCGCACCGCAGCCGAACTGCTGGTCCCGAGGCGCTCTTCGTGTTCTGGATACCGCGCCGGGGCACAGCCTTCCACGAACGGAGCGACGTACTAGTCGTTCCCGCTGACTTCGGCAGCGCACCTGACGAATTCGCGGATACGGCTGGTCTCCGCTGACTCCAGCCATACCGGTGCCCAGTGGAGGTCCGGCGCATCGGCGATGGGGAGGTAGGCCACGCCGGGACGCGGATAGAAGCGCGCGGCGTGTTCCCCGACGGGAAAGACCCCTTTGCCCGCGGCGACCAGAGCCAGGATTTCCGAGAACGTTTCGGCTACCGGACCTTCGCGCACCGGCTTGCCGGCCGGGGTCCGCTCGGGAACCCGGTGCCGCAGTGTCGCTTCCGGCAGCCCGCGCGGGTGTATCACCGGGTACGCGGCGAAGACCTCTCGGGTCACGGTGGACATCCGGGTGATCGGGTGGTCATCGGCGACCGCGAGCAGCAGCGGCTCGGTGATCAAGACCGGCCCGACCGCGAGTTCGTGAACGGGCAGTGCGGTGATGAGAACATCGAGCCCGCCCGCGAACACGCGCTCGCAGGCATCGTGGATCTGGGCCTCGTGAATATGCACCTGGCAGTCGGGATGACGGCCGCTGAACCGCGCGACGGCGTTGAGCAGTACCTGCCCGGCCACCGCGCCGACGAACCCGACCCGCAGATCACCGGTGATCCCGCGCCCGGCGTTGACCGCACGCTGTTCCGCCGCCTCCATCTCGGCAACCAGCGGACGCAGGTCCTCGGCGAGCCGAGCTCCGATCCCGGTGGGCTCGACCCTGCGGCTGGTGCGCGTGAACAACTTGGCGCCGATCCGGCGCTCCAAGCGTTGCAGAATTCGGCTGACCTGGCCGGTCGTCAGCCGGAGGCGGGCGGCGGTGCGGCCGAAATGCAATTCCTCGGCCAGGGTCAACAGCACCTCGACCTCGGGTCGATCGAGCACCTCATCCTCCATCGTTGTATCCAGCGCAACGAATGTAGCCGTAATCGATGTTGATGCTTTCTCGGGGCGGACCGATCGTTGATCTCGATCACGCGGGTGTCACGCGTGACAGGACCGAGGAGTTGGAAATGGCCGACCGAAAGATCGTCTCCGGACTGTTCATCTCGCTGGACGGAGTGGTGGGTGCGCCCGAGCAGTGGACCTTCGATCACATGACCCCGGAGGCGGGAGAGGTGATCTTCGGGATGATCGACGACGCCGACACGATGCTGCTCGGTCGCAACACCTACGAGGAGTTCGCCGGGTACTGGTCCACGCAGACCGGACCACGAGCCGAGGCGATGAACGGCATCCGCAAACTCGTGGCCTCCACGACCATGACGGCCGCCGAGTGGGACAACAGCGAAGTCATCGACGGTGACCTGATCGAGCGCCTGACCGAGGTGAAGAACACTCCGGGAAAGAACATCAACACCTCGGGAAGCATCTCGGTGGTGCGTGCCCTGCTCGAGGCCGGACTGCTCGACGATCTGCACCTGTTCGTCTTCCCCGTCGTCCTGGGCGATGGTCAGCGGCTCTTCGCGGACAGCGCCAAGAGAACCGACCTCGCGCTCGCCGGTGCCCGCACCTTCGACTCGGGGATCGTGCACCTGCACTACACCTCGGCGTGAACCCGGCCGTCACCGTCGTCGCTGCCGACACCGGTGCGGTGCCGCCTGGCGGGCACCGCACCGGGGGCCGGTGCCACCGTCAGGCCGCGAGCGCGGCGGCGATCTTCGCCGCCATGGCCGTGACGGCGGGGCTCGGCGCGCCCTTGCCGGACTGCGTGGCGGCGTCGACGGCGACCAGGACGGTGTCGCGGAAATCGGCCGCTTCGCCGGGCTGGTCGGCCAGGCACGCCATCGCGGCGGTCAGGGCGGGCAGCACCTGGTCGGCGAGTTCGGCGGCGGTCTTGCCCGGCAGCCGGATGTCACGGGACTTGGCCGAGAGCACGTGCCCGGTGAGCCCGGTGGCGGAGGTCAGGGCGGTGGTCCCCCACCGACCTGACGTCACACTGACAGCCGCGCTGACACGGTCACGAGGTGAACGGCGCGTGATCTCGGTCTCCCTGACGTGCGGAATCGGCCGGGCCGGGTGTCTGTCCTCGTAGAACGTGTCACGGCTGGCTACGAGGAGAACGATGACGAGCAGGGTGCGAGTGGCGGCGGTTCAGGCCGAGCCCCGGTGGCTGGACCTGTCGGCCGGAGTGGACCAGGTCATCGCGTTGATCGAGGCCGCGTCGGATCAGGGCGCCCGGCTCGTCGCCTTCCCCGAGACGTTCGTTCCCGGTTTCCCGTGGTGGATGTGGCTGCCCGCGGTGCAGTGGGACGCCGACATCCTCGCCAGGTACCGGGCCAATTCGATGGCCGCCGACGGCCCGGAACTGCGGGCGATCCGCTATGCGGCGCGACGGCGCCGGATCCACGTCGGCCTCGGCTTCTCCGAGCGGGCGGGCGACGGCGTGTTCATGTCCCAGGCCCTGATCGACGACCAGGGCGCCGTCACCGTGGCCCGCAAGGCCTTGCCCACGGCCCTGGAACGCACCGTCTTCGGCATGGCCGTGCGGCGTCCGCTGGTGCGCGACACCGCGCTCGGCCGGATCGGCGTCCTCGGCGGCACCGACCACTTCCTGCCCGGGGTGTGCGAGGCCATGCACACGGCGGGTGAACACATCCACCTGGCGTCCTGGCCCGGCTTCACCGTCGCCCGACGGGATACCGAATCCGATGTGGCGCAACTGAGTACCGCCGCCTGCCGCCGTTACGCGCGGGCCGGCCACAGCTATCTGATCGCGCCGACGGCGGTGGTACCGCTGCCCGGATGGCAGGCCGACGACGCGGGCCGCCCGGATGTGCTGCACGGCCGCAGCGGCGTCGCGCGGATCCTCGGACCCGACGGCCGCGACCTCGCCACACCGCTGCGTCCCGACGAGGAGGGCCTGCTCGTCGCCGACCTCATCGTCGCCACCGCCGCCGACCGCCGCCCCGCGCCGCCCGGCGCCGACCGCGCCCTCGCCTGATCCCGGAACCGGCCTGTCCCCGGCGACGGCGACGTCAGCGGTCCGGGGTGGCCTCGTGGCCGGGGCGGCCGTGGGTGCGCCGGGCTTCCTTCATCTCGGCCTCGTACAGGTGGGTGCGGCCGCCGACGAGCGCGTCGCGGATCTCGCGTTCGAGCTGCCGGAACCGTGTGTAGTAGCCCTCGTCGTATTCCTCCACGATCTGGAAGGTCCACCGGCCGGGCAGCACATTGCGGCCGACCAGTTCGGTGGCGAGCCGGTCGGCGAGCTGCTCGTGGCCTGCTTCGCGCAGCATGTCCACCGCTTCACCGAGCGCGAGATCAGCGCCCCCGGTGAGCTGGTGGAAGCTGTAGAGGTGCCCGCGGGCCCGCTCGGTGGTCTCCAGCGCCTCGGACAGTTTGCCCACCGCGGCCACGGTCGCCGTGTCGACGCCCGCGGGCCGCTGGTGCCGCTCGGCGGGCTGCTCGTTGTCGGTCATGTCACGAGGCTATCGACGCGTCAGGGAATGCCGAGGAAGAAGGCGCGGATGTCGTCGGCGAGGAGCCGCGGCTCCTCCATCGCGGGGAAGTGGCCGCCCTCGGTGAACTCGCTCCAGTGGCCGATCGACGTGCCCGGGTCCATCACGCGGCGCACGAGCGGATGGCTGTCGAACACGGCCCATCCGGCCGGCACATCCGAGGCCATGATCAAGTCGAGTTCGGCGTGCGCGGCCTCGTAGTAGAACTGCGCGCTCGACTCGCCGCTGCGAGTGAACCAGTACAGGCTGATATCGGTGAGGAGCTGGTCGCGGTCGACCGACTCGTCCGGTGTCCGATTGTCGCCTGCGGCCCGGGTTTTGAACTTCTCGGCGATCCACGCGAGCTGACCGACCGGCGAGTCGGTGAGCGCCGCGCCGATCGTGTCCGGTCGATGGTCGTGCATCGCGAGATACCCGCGCTCGGGGACGTACTCGGCGCGCGCCGCCGCGAGCTGGGCGGTTTCGTCATCGGACAGGCCGTCGGGGTGCGGGAACTTGTCGCCGATCAACCCGAGCAATCGGCGGTCGGCGCCGATGTGCGTGCCGATGACGCGTTCGGGGTAGAGCGCGGCGAGGCGGCCGGCGATGCCGGAACCGATGTCGGTGCCGTGGGCCGCGAATCTCTCGTAGCCCAGCCGCGTCATGATCTCGGCGAAGGCGTCCGTCGCGCGCGCCAGTTCCCAGCCGGTCCCCGAGAGCGGGGTGGAGAACCCGAAGCCGGGCAGCGACGGGATCACCACATGGAACCGGTCGGTCAGCAGCGGGACGAGTCGCTGGTACTCGACGAACGAGCCCGGCCAGCCGTGGTTCAGCATCAGCGGAGTGGCCTGCGGATTCGCCGATCGCGCGTGGACGAGGTGGAACCGCTGGCCGTCGACGACGGTCGTGAACTGGTCGTGCTCGTTGAGTTTCGCCTCCTGCGCGCGCCAGTCGAACCCGTCGCGCCAGTACTCGGCGAGTTCCCTCAGATACACCAGCGGAACGCCCCGGCTGAAGTCGCTGCGATCGTCTCGGCCCGGCACGGGGATCGGCCAGCGTGTGCGGGTCAGCCGGTGGCGAAGGTCGTCGATGTCGTCCTGGGGGATGTCGATGCGGAACGGGATGAGTGCGTTGTCCATGACGCTGACGTTCGCAGGTAATGCGGCAGGATAGCTTCCGCGATTGCTGGAATGATCGAGAAGATGTTGGAAACCTCGGCCCGCCTGCTCGAGCTGCTGTCATTGCTCCAGCTCAGGCGCGACTGGACGAGCTCCGAGCTCGCGGACCGGCTCGCGGTGAGCTCGCGGACGGTGCGCGCCGACATCGGCAAGCTGCGGTCGCTCGGCTATCCCGTGGACGCGCGCCCCGGAGTCGCGGGCGGGTACCGGCTGGTCGCCGGGACGGCGATGCCCCCACTGCTGCTCGACGACGACGAGGCCGTCGCGGTCGCGGTCGGCCTTGGCGCGGTCGCGAACCAACGGCTCGGTATCGAAGAGACATCGCTGACCGCGCTCGCGAAGCTGGAGCAGGTGCTGCCCTCGCGTCTGCGCCGGCGCGTCGAGGCGGTTCGCGAGGCGACCAGCGTCGTTCCAGGGGCGCAGCCGCCGCTCGATCTCTCGGTACTCGCGACGATCGCCGCCGCGATCCGCGCCAGCGAACGGCTCCGGTTCGGATACACGAAGCACGACGGTGGCGTCGGCCCCCGGCACACCGAACCGGAACGGCTGGTGACCTGGGGGTCGATGTGGTACCTGCTCGCTTGGGATCTCGACCGTGCCGACTGGCGGGTCTTCCGGGTGGACCGCATGGGTTCGCCCACACCGACGGGTGCGCGATTCCACCCCCGTGACACCCCACGCGACACCGCCGTCGCCTACGTCGTCCGCCGCGTCAGCAAGGCGTCCTGGGCATACCGCGCCAGGGTGCTCGTGCACGCACCCGCCGCCGAGGTCGCCGCGAAGATCCGGATTCCGGTCGATATCGAGGTGGTCGACGAGTCCACCTGCCGGATCGAGCTGGGTTCCCCCGATCCGGACCGGCTCGCACTGGCGCTGGCCCAGCTCGACGTCGACATCGAGGTGATCGACGGCGACGCGCTCGCTGCGGCGTTCGACCGCCTCGCGACGAGGTTCCGTCGCGCGGCGGGTGACGCGTCGTCGGTGTGAGCCCGGGCGGATCTCGCCCTCGGCCGTCCGGAATCAATCCGGTCACAGCTTCTGCCGGAGGCGATCCGGCGTGGTCAGATGGACATATCGGTCGGCTCTAGTCACCAGGTCCGGCCGGGCAATGTCGAGGCGTGCCGAATGCTTCGAGATGGTGGGTAGCCGTCGATGGAGTCTCGTCCCCACAGTGTGGAGCTCGTCCTTCCTGACACCGGTGCAGACCTCAGCCGGCGACTGCAGGCCGACCTCGACCTGCGTGCCGACGCGGTGATCCTGCACGTCTACGGCGAGGCCGACGCCTACACCCGGCCCCGCTGGCGGGCCATCCTCGACGCCGCCGTCGCCGAAGCCGCACCCCGTGGCCGCCTGGTGGTGGACGTGACCGCGATCCAGTTCATCGGCTGCCGTCCCATCCTGGATCTGGCCGAGCGCGCCCAGCGAGCCACGACCGGCGGGGTGCGGGTCGCGATGTTCAACCCGTATCCCGGCGTGATCGACCGCGTGATCACCATCGCCGGGCTCTCGGCCTGGCTGCCTGTCTACCCCACCCTGGCCGCGGCCCTGGCCTTCGCACCGACGTCTGACACCATGACCAGGTGATCGAGGCCCTGCGCTCCGCGCGAGACAAAGCACGGCGGTTGCCGGGCGCTGTCTGGTACCTGGTGGTCGGCGGTGGCACCGCGCTGCTCGCGTTGTTCGCGGTGATCGGCCTGCTGATCGTCGGCGCGTTCTGCCTGATCGGCGTCGGAATACCCGCGCTGCCCGAGGCGGTTCGGCTGGTCCGGCCGTTGGTGTCGTTCGAACGGCGCAGGGCGGCAGGGTATCTCGGCCAACCGGCGGTGGGGGTCTATCAGCCCCTCACCGGCGGGCTGCGGCAGCGGGTCGCGACGGTGTTCACCGACCCGGCGAACCGCCGGGACTTCGGCTGGCTGGTCGCGCACGCGCTCACCGGCATCTATCTCGCGGTGTTCGCCGTGGCGCTGCCGCTGAGCACCCTCGTTCAGCTGGCGATTCCGGGATTCTGGCAGCTGATGCCGCCGGGGCAGGAGTTCGCCAGTTTCGGCTTCGCGGTCGACTCGTGGCCGACGGCCATCCTGAGCTTCGTCCTGGCGTTCCCGCTGGCCCTGGTGACCCTGCAGGTTCCGGTGGCCGCGCGCTGGCAGGCGATGGCCACCCGGGCGATGCTGAGACCGGCCGAAGACGCCCTGCTGGCCGACCGCGTCGCGACCCTCACCGCGACCAGGGCCGCCGCCCTCGACGCGCACGGCGCCGAGCTGCGCCGGATCGAGCGTGACCTGCACGACGGCGCGCAGGCCCGGCTCGCGGCGGTCATCATGCAGCTCGGGATGGCCGACCAGCTGCGCGACCAGGACCCGGACACCGCGCGGGAGCTGGTGCGCAAGGCGCAGGACACCGCGACGGCCGCGCTGGCCGAACTGCGTGACGTGGTGCGCAACGTGTATCCGCCGGTGCTCGCCGATCGCGGCCTGGCCAGTGCCGTCTCGGCGGTGGCCGCCCGCAACCCGATCCCCTGTGTGCTCGACCTCCGCGAGGTGGGCAGACGCCCCGCCGCGGTGGAGGCGGCGGCGTACTTCGTCATCACCGAGGCGCTCACCAACGCCACCAAGCACTCCGGCGCCACGGGCATCGACCTGGTGCTCGGCGGTACGCCCGAGCTGTTGACGATCGAGATCCGCGACGACGGGGTCGGCGGCGCCGTGGAGATCTACGACGGCGGGCTGGCCGGTATCCGGCGCAGGGCCGAGGCGCTCGACGGCCGGATGGTGCTGAGCAGTCCACCCGGTGGCCCTACTGTATTGCGGGTGGAGTTGCCGTGCGGATCATGATCGCCGAGGACGATGCCCTGCTGCGGGAGGGCCTGGTACTGCTACTGAGCACGGCGGGCATCGAGGTGGCCGCCGCCGTGGACAACGCTGACGACTTCCTCGCCGCGGTGGCCGCGCAGCGCCCGGACGCGGTCGTCGTCGATGTGCGCCTGCCGCCGACGTTCACCGACGACGGATTGCGCGCGGCCGTCCGCGCACGCGAACTGCATCCCGGACTGCCGGTGCTGGTGCTGTCGTCCTGGGTGGAGGACAGCTACGCCGCCGAACTGCTCGGCGACGGCATGGGCGGCGTCGGTTATCTGCTCAAGGAGCGCGTCGGCAAGGTGGATCGCTTTCTCGATTCACTGCGCCGCGTCGCGGCGGGTGGCACCGCCATGGACCCCGAGGTGATCTCGCAACTGCTGGTGCGTCGCAAGGCCGACGATCCGATGGCCGCGCTGACCGCCCGCGAGCGCGAGGTGCTCGCGCTGATGGCGGAGGGGCACAACAACGCGACCATCGCCGAGCGGCTGGTGGTCAGCGAAGGCGCTGTGCACAAACACATTCGGAGCATCTTCGCGAAGCTCGGGCTCTCCGCCGAGGACGTCGGCCACCGCCGGGTACTCGCCGTGCTCGCCTACCTGAACGCGTGAAGCCCCCAACCCCTCGGGGTTCGGGGCCGCACCCGGTCAGTCGGCTCGACAGGTCAGGTCGTCGGCGGGCAGCGTGCCGTCGCGGAAGTAGGTGTTCACCGCCGCGTACACGCAGGAGTTCGGGTAGCGCCCGAAGATCCAGTGGATCGGCACATCCTCGAGGGTGACCATGCGGGAGGCGCTCAGGTCCTCGTGCAGGGCGACCGCTCCGTCGTAGGCGGTCCTGGTGTCACCGGTGGACTGCACGATCAGCGCGGGCACCTGGTTGCGCACCTCCGTCGCGGGTTCGGCGGGCGGGGCCCAGAACGCGCACGGGGTGATGTTGTTGGAGAACCCGGCGAACACCGGTTGGGCGGCGCGCGCGGCCTCGATATTGCGCAGATAGAACGCCGGATCGCGCGGTGCGGCGACGTCACCGCACATGATGGCCATCTGTGCGGAATTGTCCTTCGGCCGCGCCTTCATCGCGAATCCGAGGGTGGCGTCCAAGGTTTCGTCGAGCTGGGCGGGGTTGCCCGCGGCCGCGTCGGCGATGGTGCGGAGCTGACCGGCGAGCATCCCGTACTGGTCCGGGCTGTCCAGCCCGACGAACAACACCACCGGCAGCCAGTGTTCGTCGATCTCGTACTCACCCACCCGGATCGGCTCGTCCGCCGCCTGCCGGATCAGGTCCTGCACGGCGGCGCGCACCTGAGCCCGGCTGGTGCCGAAGTGGTATTCGCCGTCGCGTTCGGCGACCCAATCCGCCCACAGGTCGAGCGCGGCCTCGTTGGCCGGACCCATGGCCTGCATCATCGCGACCGTCCCGTACGCGTCCGGGTCGGCCGCGCTGTCCAGCACCATCCGGTCGCTGCGTTCGGGGAACATCTGCATGTACACCGCACCGAGGTAGGTGCCGTACGACGTGCCGAAGTAGCTGATCTTCTCCGCGCCGAGGACGCCGCGGATGAGGTCCATGTCCCGCGCGGTGTTGCGGGTGGTGATGTGCGGCAGTCGATCCCCTTCGGTGGCGGCGCAGCGGTCGGCCAGATCACGATGTGCCGCGACGGATTCCGCGAAGCCGTCCGCGTCGAGGCCCGCCGAGTGCAGCCCGAAGCCGACCGGCCAGTCACAGTCGACCGCGGAGGAGCGCCCGACCCCGCGCGGGTCCATACCGATCAGGTCGTAGCGGGCCCGCACCTCGGGCGTCATGGCCTGGCCGACGGCGACCATGAAATCCAGACCTTCGCCGCCGGGACCGCCGGAGTTCGACAGCATGACGCCGCGCTGCGGGTCGGTGCCCGCGAGCCGCGAAATGGCCACCGTCAGTGTCGGTCCCTGCGGGTCGGCGTAGTCCACCGGCACGGTGACGTCGGCGCATTGTGCCCCGGCCTCGTCCAATGTCGGTACCCCGCAGGCTTTCCACTCGAGCCGCTGACCGGTGAATCGGTCCGGCACCGCGGTGCGCGGATTCGCCTCGGCCTCGGGCCCGGCACAGCCGATCAGTCCGGCACAGGCCACCAGGCTGGTCAAGGCCGCCGTCAGCCCTTTCACGCGTTTCACTGTTTCTCCTCAGACGTTTGTTCGGCGACAGGGCCGCGAGCACTGGTGTGCGGGGCGATCACGAGGCGCACAGGGCCGCGTTCAGCACGCCGTCGACCGCCTGGGCCGCCTGCTCGGTGGTCGGCAACTGGTTGACGGTGACGGTCACCGCCGTGCCGTCGGCCGTCACACCGTTGCGTGTCTCGAAGCCGGGAATGCTGCCGCCGTGCCCCCAGACTTCTTTGCCGCACGGCGTGGTCCGGTGGATCAGGGCGAGTCCGTAGTCGGCGCCCGGCATGCGGTCGAACGGCACCGTGCGCCGCATCTCGGCCAATTGCGCGGGCGGCAACAGCTTTCCGGTCAGCAGCGCGGTGAAGAACCGGTTCATGTCGGACGCGGTGGCGATCATGTCACCCGCGGTCGCGCCCCAGGACGGATCGAAGTCGGTGAAATCCACCGGCGCACCGTTGATCTGGTGATATCCACGGGCGTGCGGGCCGCGAATGCCGGTTTCGCGGGCAGCGGGCACATAGGTGTCGCGCAGGCCGAGCGGCTCGAGGATTCGGCGCCCGATCTCGTCGGCGGCCGAATGGCCGGTCACCCGCTCGATCAGCAGACCGGCCAGCAGGTAATTGGTATTCGTGTAGACCGATTTCGCGCCCGGTTCGTACTGCGGCGGCATCGTCATCGCCCGGCGGACCAGCTCGATCATCTCGAAGTGCTGCCACCGCAGGGCTTCCTCGTCGGGGTCGAGCTGTTCGGAATTCTGGGCGGTGATGCCGTCACCGGAACCACGACCGAGATAGTCCGGCACGCCACTGGTGTGCTGCAACACCTGCCGCACCGTGATCCGGTTGCCGTCGTTGCCGTTGCCGCGCACCACGCCGGGCAGGTAGCGCTCGATCGGCGCGTCCAGGTCGACCTCGCCCTCGGCGACCAGTTGCATGATCACCGTCGCCACATAGGTTTTCGTGTTGCTGCCGATCCGGACGCGCGCGTCCTGCGGGAACGGCGTGCGCGTGCCCAGATCGCCGACCCCCGCGGTGAACACGCGATGCCCGGCGGGGCCGTCGATCACCACCTGCACACCGGGAAACCCCTGGCGCATCAGCGTGTCCATCGCGGTGGCCACGGCGGGTGGTGGCGTCTGGGCCTGGTCCGCTGAGTCCACCGTCGTCTCACCACCACACGCGGCCGCGGCGAGCACCGCGCCTGCCACGACCACCGAGAGAACCGCTTTACCGGACTTCCGCCGAAATGGGCTCATGAGCAGCGTCTTCCTCCTGTTCGAGTCGCGGAAGGCGAGTGCCTTCCGGACGATTCGAGCCTAGGAATCCGACGCCGTCGCGCCCATGCCACGAGCACCCGAAAACTGGGTACCGCCTGCCGGTGTGCCGTGGTGGTGCCAGCACCACCACGGCGACCGCGGTGGCTACACCGGTGTCAGTGGGCAGGTTCCCACACCGACGGCCAGTCGCGTCCCCGGAACGCCGCGTCGACCCCTCCGTCGACGAACACCACCGACCCGACGAAATAGGAGGATTCCGGTCCGAGCAGGAAGGCGACGAGTGCGGCGACTTCCTGCGCGGTCCCGCCCCGACCGGCCGGCACCGTCGCCAGGAACCCTTCCATGGCCGCCCCGATGAGCGGGTCCTTGCGGCCTTCCTGCGTCATCGGGGTGTCGATGATTCCGGGTGCGACCGCGTTGAGACGAATGCCGTCCCTGATGTAGTTCGCCGACTGTGTCCGCGCGTAGTAGGCCAGCGCCGCTTTGGTGGCGGGGTATGCCTGGATGGCCGCGAGCTCACCGAAGGACGCGGCGATCTCGTTCGCTCTCGCCTCGTCGTGTTCGAGGCACGCGTCGGCGAGCTCGACGGGCCAATTCGGTTGTGTGGTGGTCGAATTCGAACTGACCAAGACCACCGAGGGATTCTCGCCCGCGGCGAGCAACGGCCGGAGACCTTCCAGGAGATCGATGGCGCCGAAGTAGTTGACCCCGATCAGGCGCGAAGCGGACCTGCCGGTCGCGGCGGCGAGACCGGCGAAGGGGACGAATCCGTCGAGGCTGCCGTCGAGCAGGGTGGTGGCCCGCGCCACCGCCTCGGCCCGGCCCTCCGCGGTGCTCAGATCGACGGTGATGTCCGCTTCGCGCAGGTCGATGCCGATCACGCGGTGACCGTCGGCCTCGAGGCGTTTCTTGGTGGCGGCACCGATGCCGGATGCTGTTCCGGTGATGACGTAGGTGCTCAACGGCTTCCTCTCGGAGGTGGGTCGGGAAAGGAGGCCAAGGCTATCGGCGCGCGGCCGCGCTGCCCGTCATCCATCCCGCTGGGAGGGAGGTCCGATGCCGGCGAGGTGCGGCCTTCCCGTGAGCTGAGCAACGGCTTCGGCGACTCCGTTTTCGCCGAGCGGGCTCGGAGATCGAGCAGGGTGCTGGCGAAGCCGTGGGGGAGGTGGTCCCGCAGGACGTCCATTCCGGTGGTTGCCACGTAGGTCGGCGGCATCGCGGTCAGGTCCGCTGCCGCCCCGCGTCGCTGCGAGGCCATGGAGGTCGCGTCGGGCCCTGCCTCGGCCGGGGCGTGACCATCGAGCGCGGGAAGTCCGAAGGTTTGCCTGATGGCGCTGTGATGTCACACACATGCGTGTATCGGCAAGTGCATCGAAGTCTATTGAGGTAGCGAGAGGTTTGCGGAGTAGTGGTGGAATCCGCTCACGCGCGTCGCGGCGGTAGGGCGGTCGAGTCGTGTTCGGGTGACTGTCGGAGAGTCGAGGTTCGTGATGCGGGTGGTCGATGTGGATGCGGACCTCGTCGTCGATTGGGTGGTGCGGCTACTGCCCGCGGCGGCGCTGCGTGGCGTCGCCCGGTCGGAGACGGCTGACCGGATCGCCGGTCAGCCGATGGTGTCCGAACGGATGCTGCTCAGGCGAAACGGACTGATCCGGTACCGGCACCGGTTGCGGCGAGCCGCGATCGAGCTGGAGAGCGTGGTCGACGTCCTGGAGCCACCGGGCAGAAAGGTGGCCGCGTGGGAGCACGACGCACATGTGTACGCCGAAGTCGGGGCGGCGTGTATGGATCTGGCCTACCGGGTCGAGTACTTCCTGGCGGACACCGGTGAGGAGGCGGGCCGATGGGCGGTTCGAGTCGTGCACGCGGCTCACCGCCTCGACAGGTACATCAGGCCGGGGGAACTGACCCGCCTCGCGCGGGGCAGCTATTACTCGCTGATCGATACCGCCGTCCTGGACGGTCGGGGACGGCTCGAATCGACCATGGTCCGAGGAGAGAACAACGCTTAGGCGTGGCCTATGGCTGTCATGATCGAATCGCGAGCGGTCGCCTCTCCTACCTGCGCGATCGATACTATAGTCGAACGTATGTTCCCATCGATGTGCGAGTCGACGCGCCCTTATCTGCGGGTCGGTGTCTGGATGGAGCCCTCGCCGCGGTTCTGCCCGAACGGTCACCGTCTCGGTGCCGGGCGCGCGATCGTCGCCGCGCTGCCGTGCCGCCGCGTCGGCGGGCACCATCGCGCGCACACCTGCATCGCCTGTGGCGCGACCACCTACAGCCCGCCGGCGCACAACGACTGCGAGCACTGACCACGCGGACTTCGCGACCGGAACGCGGACTCAGCGCGGACCGAGGCCGGCCATCAGCAGGTCGACCGACTGTTCGGCCAGGCGGTCGGGTATGTCGCCGTCGAACTGCGTCACATACATGTGGACGAGCCCGCCCAGGGTCAGCATGGTCAGCCGCGGGTTGGTGCCTGCGGCGACTTCGCCGCGCTCGATACCGCGCCCCGCGATGCAGTAAATCTCCTATGGTGAATGTAGACATTCTGGAAGAGTCAGTATATAGTCGGTGTCGTTCCGGTTGAGATATCAGATTGCCGGGCAGGTGAACTGCTCGGGATGACAGTTCAACCGTCCCCTCTGGCGGAGGCGCGAATCCGGTGCACTCGGCCGGGCCGCCGGAGGGGGCGAAGACCGCGAACCATGCAGCACCGCAGGAGAAACCGACAATCTTGGAGGTGGTGGCCACTGAGCAGTCATTTACCAGTCCCGCATCCCGGGAAGTGTCGGATGCGGTGTCCCGGATCGGCCTTCACGGCCGGTTGAGTAAATGAAATCAATCCCTCAGACGTAAACCAGGCCCCGGCGCCCAGCGCGCCGGGGCCTTCCGGCATTGAACCCGAGAGGTCTCGTGCAGCACCCGAACATCGATCCCGCCGACGGCCTCACCGCCGCGGACAAACTCGACGACGACACCTATCCCGCCTACAGCATGGGTCGCGCCGCGGCGATCCTCGGTGTCACCCAGGCCTTCCTGCGCGGCCTCGACGCCGCCGGGCTGCTCACCCCGCAGCGGTCCGCCGGCGGGCACCGCCGCTACTCGCGCTACCAACTGCGTATCGCCGCACGCGTGCGCGAACTCGTCGACGCGGGCAACGGGCTGGACGCGGCGTGCCGGATCGTCATTCTCGAGGATCAGCTCGCCGAGGCACAGCGCATCAACATCGACCTGCAGCGTGAACTCGACAGCCGGGGCGACAGCTGACGTCGGGTCGACCGAGCGCCGCCCGCGCCGGGCCCGGCCTCATCCGGTCTCGGCTCGAATCGCCGACCGCATGACCGCCCGCACCGCCAGCGGCGGGTCGTCGGTGATCCGGGTGATCCCCGCGAGTCCGACGCCGAGCATCAGGAGCCGGCCCGCGGCCATGCGCGCCGCCGTCGTGTCGGCGAGCACGTCGGCCAGTACGCCGGTGAGGACGTCGGTCAAACGCGTGAGGGTTTCGACATAGGCGTTCGCGACCGGGCCGCGTATCTGGGCGTGCGCGCCGGCCTCGGCCCACCGGGCCAGCGCGTTTCCCTCGTCGCCGCTCTCGTCGACCAGGTCGGCGAAGAACAGTGCCAGCGCGGCGGCCGCATCGAGGCCGACGATCGCGCGCTGATAGGCCTCGATCTCGCGGGCCGCGTAGCGCCGCCACGCCTCGGCCACGAGGTCATCGGTCGAGGTGAAGTGATGGTGTATCTGTCCCTGCGAGCCGCCGAGCTCGCTCGCGACGGCCCGTGCCGTCACCGCGCTCAGTCCTTCTCGTGCCACCACCGCGGCGGCCGCCTCGACGATCGAGTCACGGCGCGCGGCGCGGGCCAGATAAGCCATCCATTCCCCCTCACGCGTTCGCTCGGCCTCGGACACCGAACCTCGAGGTGCGATCGTACGCGGCGGAAAAGCGGTGGACACCAAATTTGTACATGGGTACAAATTGACGCATGTCCACCACGATCCGCCCCTTGACCACCGCAGACCTCGACCGCGCAGCGCAGATCCTCGGCGCGGCCTTCGCCGACTACCCCTGGACGAACTGGTGCGTCGCCGAAGACGCCCACGTGGAACGCATCTCATCGCTGCAGCGCGTCTACCTCGAGCACCTGGCGCTGCCACACGGGAGCGCCTTCATCGACGGCACCGGCAACGGCGTGATCGCCTTCCTCCCGCCGGACACCCCGGCGCCGGCGGCGGAGGTGTCGGCCAGGATCGCGCACCTGCACGGCGACCGACTCGATCACCTGATGACGGCCGAAGAACAGATCTCGAGGCTGCCGGTCCCCGACGACGCCTGGGTGCTGGCGACCATCGGCACCACACCGCACTCCCGAGGAACCGGGCTCGGCACCGCGCTGATGAAACACGGCCTGACCGAACTCGACCGCGCCGGCCACGCCTGCTGGCTCGACACCTCGACCGAACGAAACCTCCCGCTGTATCAGCGATTCGGATTCACGGTCGTGGACCACCTCGTCCTCGACGGCGGCGACGTGCCGGTGTGGCGAATGCACCGCCGCGCAGCCACGCACCCGGCGGGGTGAGACGCCGAATATCCTGGACCACGGCAGGGTCCAGGATATTCCGGCCTAACGGCCGGTGCTGTGCGGTCCGGTTCGCCGGCTCAGACCAGCAATCCGTCCGACTCTCCGCGGCGGTTCACCTCGAGGTTCCGCACCGCGATATTCGGTGGCGCTACGACCGGGTCGGCGACGGAGGACACTTCTTCCAACGATCGGCCCTTGGTCTCGGGGGACATGAAGAAGCAGATCACGAAAGCCACCGCGGTCAACACGGCGCCGAACATCATCGTGGTGCCCGTTCCCAGCTCGGCGATGCTCAGTGGCAGTAGGTACGTGCCGGTGGCGGCGCCGAAACGGCTGACCGCCGTGGCGATTCCCACGGCCGTGGCCCGGAACTCGGTCGGGAAGAGTTCGTTGGGGTAGATCCACACGAGGATGCTCGGCCCACCGGAGATGAAGGCGTACGCGCAGAACGCGGCGACCACGAACCAGAGCGGTCCGTCGGCCCACAGCCACAGTCCGGCCAGCGGCAGCACCATCAGGGCCAGGGGGATCACGGCGATGGGACGTCGACCCCACTTCTCCACCAGCAGCAGCGCCGGAATGGAACCGGCCACGATGAGCCCGATGACGACGGTCTCCACGATGAGGCCGGTGGATCCGCCGCCGGAGATGTCGAACCCGGACAGGATGGTGGGCAGGAAGGTCAACAGCGCGTACAGCGGGGTGACGACGGCCAGGTAGAGGACGCTGCACATGACGAGCCGGGCGAGATACTGTCCACGGAAATAGATCCGCAGGTCTGTCCCCGGCTTGTCCGCTCGGTCCTCGACGGTGACCGAGGAGAGGTCGAGTTTTTCGCCGTAGATCTTCTCGACCACGGCCTCCGCGTCGGCGACCCGGCCGTTCTTCAGCAGCCACCGCGGTGACTCGGGGATGCCACGTCGCACAAGGATCACGATCACCCCGAGGATCGCGCTGGAAGCCAGGAGCAGTCGCCAGTGGTCGTTGCCGCCGGAGATGCCGACGACGAGCGCGCCCACGATGTAGGCCGAGACGGCGCCGGCCGACCACGCAACGGCTGACATTCCCACCATCGCGCCGCGCTTCTTGGTGGGCGTGAACTCGGTGAGCAGCGAGGTGGCGATCGGATAGTCCGCGCCGATCGCCGCGCCGATGACGAAGCGAAGGACGATGAGCTGCCATGGCTCCTGGACGAACACCGACATGGCGCAGGCGAGGACCAACACGACGAGGTCGAGCGCGTACATCTTCTCGCGACCGATGCGGTCGGTGAGGAATCCGAACACGGTGGCACCGAAGAAGATGCCGATCAGGGAGGCGGCGCCGATCAGGCCCGCCTCGGCTGTCGTCGGGTGAAGCTGTTCGGATACCCCGAGCAGTGCCACGCCGATGATGCTCATGACGTAGCCGTCCAGGAACGGTCCGCCACAGCATGCGATCAGGAGTTTGGTGTGGAACCCGCGCTGTGCGGGTCTGTCCATCACGTCGAAGGAACTCATGTCGTCTCCACTACGTTCGAATTGAGTGCCCGCACCCTCGAGGTGGCGGGCGGGTCGGCCGGGCGCGGCGGCCGGGTGCCGCTAGGGCGTTGTCTTGTTGAGCGCCGAGTAGGCGAGCTGCTCGAGCAGCAACGCGGCGTGATGCGGGGTATCGGCGCTGAGGGTCAAGACCTGCTTGGTGACGCTCAGCGCCAAGGGCGAATACGCCGCGAGGTCATGGGCGATTCTCAGCGCGTGCGCGATATGCCCTGCGGGGTCGGCGGTTTCGCTGACGACCCCCCACCGCTCGGCCTCGGCGATGTCGAACCGACGACCGCGCAGGACGAGGTCACGAGCGCGCCCCACGCCCACGATCCGGGTGATCCGGGCGACGCCGCCCGAGGAGGGAAGAATCCCGATGCCGATCTCGGGGAATCCGAACACCGCGCCGGGATCGGCGACGCGGATGTCGGTGGCGAGGGCGAGTTCGAGCCCACCACCGAGGCAGTAGCCGGTGATCGCCGACACGGTCGGCTGCGGTAGCCCCGCCAGCACCTCGTACACCGAGCCCGAGGCTCGGTAGTATTCGGCGATCGCCTCCGGCGTCATGGAGCGGAGTTCGGTGACATCCGCGCCGGCCGAGAACACCGATTCGCCGCCGGTGAGGACGACCGCGTGGCTCGTCCGCACCTCGGTGGTCCGCAGGGCGCCGAGTAGCTCGGCTTCCATGTGCGTGGACAGGGCGTTTCGCTTCCGCTCTCGCCGCAGCGTGATGACGGCGACGGTGCCGTCGCGGTGCACCTCGACGGCGCCGGCGTTCTCGGTCGGCACGATGTCACACCCCGTCCGTGGCGTACCGGAACGACAGCAGGTTGTCCAGGCCGCGCTTGTTGGCCTCGTTCGCGATGACGAGACGCTGGATCTCCGAGGTTCCCTCCCAGATCCGGTCGACACGCAGTTCACGCCACAGCCGCTCGACGGGGTAGTCGCGAATGTAGCCACGTCCGCCGAAGATCTGGACGGCCCGGTCGACCACCCGGTTCGATGCCTCGGAGGCCGCGAGCTTGACCGTCGCCGCCTTGGCGTGCAGCGTCTTTCGGAGATCGGTGTCGTTCGGGTCGGCCTGGTCGAACTCCCAGGCGACCTGGTGGGTGAGGGCCCGATTGGTCGCGATGTCGACGACGGAGTCCGCGATCATCGCCTGGATGAGCTGACGATTGATCAGGGGCTCGCCACCCTGGACCCGCTCCCGCGCCCAGTCCACTGCCAAAGTCAGCGCGCGCTCGGCGGCACCGATCGTGCGCGCGCCGATCATCAACCGTTCCTCGGTGAACCAGTCGCGGGTGAGGTCGTGGCCCTGTCCGATGCCGCCGAGCACGGCGTCCGCTCCCACCCGGACGTTCTCGAAGACGAACTCGGGGTGCTCGTAGACGAAGGTGTGCGTGTAGCGCGGGACGTTCTTGATCTTCACACCCGGGGTGTCGACGTCGATGAGGAAGATCGTCGCCGCGTGCTCCGGTTCGACATTGGCCAGCACGATGAGATAGTCGGCGACATCACCGACGGTGACGAACCACTTCTCGCCGTTGATGAGGTAGCCGCCCTGGCCGTCCGGTGTCGCCGTGGTGCTCGCGGCGGAGAAGTCCGAACCCGCGTTCGCCTCGGAGATCGCGACAGCGTCGCGGCGGTCGCCGCGGGCACCGGGGATCAGGTAGCGCTCCCGCTGCTCCGGGGTGGCGTGGGTGAGCGGGTTCGCGGGACGCCACACGGTGTCCCACAACGCGTTGGTGAGCTTGCCGAGTTCATCCTGGACCACCGCCTGTTCGAGCACCGTCAGTCCGGCGCCGCCGTATTCGACCGGGGTGTTGATCGCCTGGAGCCCTGATGCGAGCACCGCGGCCTTGATGGTGGCGTGCGATTCGTCGGACAGTCCGTTGTTCTTCTCGCACTCGTCCTCGAACTGCATGATCGTGTCGGTGAGGGCCCGTGCGCGCTTCTTGAGCTCGGCCAGGCGCGGGCTGTATGCGAATTCCATGGTGTCGGTACTTCCTTCGGTCAGAGGGTGTTCGATGAGGTGAGGACGATTCGCGCGTCGAGTCCGAGCGCGTGCTTGGGGGTGACGAACAGCGGATTGATCTCGAGTTCCGCGATCTCGGGGTGCGCGGCGGCCACGGCGGTGACCGCCGCGATCGCCGCAGCGGCCGCGTCGACGTCGACGGCCGGTCGGCCACGGAATCCCGCGAACAGTGCGGTCGCCCTGAGGCTTTCGATCAGCCCGCGTGCGGTCGCCGCGTCCACCGGGGCGAGCGCGAAGGCGACATCGGCGAGGACCTCGGTGTAGACCCCGCCGAGGCCGACCATCGCGACCGGTCCGAACCGAGGATCGGTCTGCACGCCGACGATGAGTTCGATGCCGTCGCTCAGATCGGCCATGCGCTCCACGCAGTAGGAGGGCGCCGCGAGCGCGTCGTCCATGGTGCGGAACGCTTCGGTGAGCTGCTGCGGGGTTCGCAGGCCGAGCGCCACCCCGCCGGAGTCGGACTTGTGGAGCAACCCCATGGCCTTCAGCACGACGGGGTATCCCATGGTGTCGGCCGCGGCCAGCGCCTCGGCGCCGTCGCGCACCAGTTCGGCGTCCGGGAATTCCACGCCGGCGCGGCGGAAGAGTTCCCTGGACTCCCAGTATCCGTCGCCGGTGACCGGCTCGACCGGCGTGTCCCGGACGTCCGCGCAGCACTGTGGCGCAGTGGTTCCCGCGATGACTCCGAGCGCGCCCGCGGCGTCCTCCACCGCCTGGAAGACCGGGACTCCGTCGTCGGCGAGGGCACGTGCCGCCGCGCTGTCGGGATGCATCGTGTGGACGACGACGGGCTTGTGGTGGGCGCGCGCCGTCGCCGCCATCGCGCGGGCGGTATCGATCTCCGCGCGGGCGAGGTTCTCGCCGTAACTGCCGTAGCCACCGAAGTATCCGGTGAGCAGGACGGAGTCGATGTCCGGGTTCCGCAGGATGGTGTCGAGTACCGAGACGAACGAGGTGATGTCCTGTTCGCCGGCGCCGGCCAGGTCGACGGGGTTGCTCACCCCGGCCGACGGCGGCAACAGGGTGCGCAGCGCGTCGCTGGTCTCGGTGTCGAACTGCGGAACCGAGAGTCCGGCCGCCTCGAGCACATCCGATGCGACACCGGCGTGCCCGCCGCCGTCGGCGACGACGCCGACTCTGCGCACCGCCGTCGGTCCGTAGCTGAGGAGTGTGGCCGTGACGTCCGCGAGTTGCCGCGGACTCGACACGCGATAGACCCCCGCGGCGCGGCACGCGGCGTCGATGACCGCGCTGTCGGAGGTCAGCGAACCCGTGTGCGACTTCGCCCCACGGATGGATGCCTCGCTGCTACCCACCGTCAGCAGCAGCACCGGTGTCCCGGCCCGGGCCGCCTCGGCGGCGGCATCGACGAACGCCCGCCCGTCACCGAAGTCCTCGCAGTACACGGCGATCAGGTCGGTGGCGTCGTGGTCGACACAGGAGCGGATGAGGTCGGCGGCGTTCAGGTCGGCCTGGTTGCCCAGCGAAGCGAACCGGGAGAACCCATGGCCCCGGGCCTCGAGGAACCGACTCAGTTCGAGCGCCATGTTGCCGCTCTGGGACAGCAGGGCGACCCGGCCCGCGGGCAGCGGGTTCGAGGCCAGCGTCAGCGAGGTGCTGGAGTCGGAGACGCCGAGGCAGTTCGGCCCGAGCAGGACGGCCCCAGCGGCCCTGACCCGCTGCACGACGCGATCCTGCACAGCCTTGCCCGCGGCGCCGAGTTCGGCGAAACCGGCGGTGACTCCGACGATCGCGGTGGCACCGGCGGCGAGGGCGTCGTCCACCGCCTCCTCGAAACCCTGTGCGGGAACGGTGATGACGACGAGATCGACGCACTCGTCGAGTTCGGAAAGGCTCCGGAGCGTGGGCTGCCCCAGGATGCGGTCGCCGCGACGATTGACGAGATGGACGGATCGGTGGTCCCGCATCCGGAGCGCTTGGACGCTGAGCCAGTTGCCGTATTTCGTCTCGTCGTTGCTCGCGCCGAGGACGGCGACCGACCGGGGGTCGAACAGCGCCGTGAGGTCGCGGTCGGTGGTCGTGCTCATCGCGCCACCTCGCGCTTCGGCTCGAGCTCCGGCGCGCGGTGTCCCGCGCCCCAGGCGTCGGCGCCGCCGTCGACGACCACGGTCGTCCCGGTGACATAGCTTCCGGCTCGCGAGGCGAGGAAGGTGACGACCCCGGACACATCCTCGGCCGTGCCGAGGCGTCCGAGGGGCACGGCCGACACCCAGGCCGCGCGGGCCTCCGGGGTGTAGTTGCCTTCCATCCCTTCGGTCGCGATGGTGCCGGGCGCGATGCAGATCGACCGGATCCCGTATCGGCTCCACTCGAGCGACAGCCCGGAGGCGAGATTCTCGAGTGCCGCGCGGGCCGAGCTGGCGTGCACCATCGAGGCGATGCCGCGGCGGGGCGAGAACGCCATGAAGAAGAGGCAGCCGGAGCGCTGCGGAATCATCGCGCGGACAGCGACCTCCCTGGTCACCGCCCAGGTGGCATCGACGGCGAGCCGGTGAACGGCACGCCATCCCTTGCTGGTGATGTCTTCGGCGGCGGCCGCGAACTGGCCGCCCGCGTTGTTGACGAGGATGTCGATCCGGCCGAACCGGGCGAGGGCCTGGTCGACCAGCCTGGTCACCTGATCCTCCTCGCGAATGTCGGCCGGTACCGCCAGCACGCGAGCTCCCAGCGCCTCGATGTCGGCCGCGGTCTTCTCGAGTGGTTCGGGCCGCCGCCCGCTGATCACGACGTCCGCGCCACACCTCGCCATGTCCAGGGCGATCGCGCGTCCGATCCCGGTGCCTCCACCGGTGATCAACGCCACCCGTCCGCGATGGACGTCGGGTCGCAGCAGCTGCCCGACACCACCACCTGGGATCTCACATTCCATCGAAGCTCCGCCTCCTCGCGGGTCAAACAGTCGACTGACTGATGCATCAGTTATAGCGTGATGCAGCCCACATCTGTCAAGGGCTCCCTGCAAATCTTCGCTCCGCCCCAGCTCGGTCCGGTCGCAAAATATGGGTTTGACCTGCTATTTGTGGGTCGAATGAAAATCGGACGCCAAGGCGCGGCGGGTTGTCCAGAAACTGACTGACGCGTCAGCAGGTCGCGTATGTTTTGATTGATCAGTCAGTGGCTGTAGAAGGAGGGACTGTGACCACTCAACTCACCGAGGACGCGCGGCGGACCAAGATCCTCGACGCCGCTGCTCAGTTGATCGCCGAACGCGGATATCACGCGGTCCGGATCTCCGACATCGCGAAAGTCGTCGGCACCAGCACCGGGGCGGTGCACTACTACTTTCCCGGCAAGAGCGACGTGTTGACGGCCGCTCTCCGGCACGCGATCGACAACGCGTTCGAACGGCAGAGCCGGGAACTCAAGCCGATCGACAACGCCCACGAACGTCTGCTGCGCCTGATCGACATGCAACTTCCCCGAGTCGGTCCGCTGCGCGACGAGTGGTCGATCTGGCTCCAGTTCTGGGCCGAGGCCACGTTGCGGCCGGAGTTGCGCCCGTTCCACAACACCTACTACGCCCGTTGGCACGACACCGTTGTCCGCATCGTCCGCCGGGGGCAACGTCAGGAGATCTTCCGCACCGATGTCGATCCGGAAACCATCGCGCAGCGGCTGACCGCCCTCACCGACGGGACAGCGATCCAGGTATTGACCGGTGCGCCGACGATGACCGTGGCCGCCATGAAAGAGGTTCTCGTGCAGTTCGTGCACGATGAGCTCATCGCGCCGCCGACCTGGTGATCCGCCTCGGCGGGGACAGGCGGTTCGCCGGAAGTCCGGTGCGCTCCGGTCAGGTGTCGACCATCCGGTGATCAGGCGGGCCGATCCAGGAATACCGACAGGCGATCCGCGTGTTGTGGATCGTGGGTGAATCGAAGAATAATCGCCGAAAGCAGGGGTGGACCCGAAAGATGCCCAGGTCAGCGGTGGGATAGGCTTTGTCGGTCATGGAGTCGGCTATTACGGGCCCGGTCAACGGTGCGCCCGACACGGTCTACCTCGATCACGCGGCGACCACTCCGATGGTGCCCGCCGCGGTCGAGGCGATGACGGCTGCGCTGGGCACAGTGGGTAATGCCTCGTCGTTGCACGGGTCGGGGCGGGCGGCGCGGCGGGCGCTGGAGGAGGCGCGCGAGTCGATCGCGGCCGATCTGGGGGCGCGGCCGTCGGAGGTGATCTTCACCTCCGGGGGGACCGAGAGCGACAACCTGGCCGTCAAGGGCATCTACTGGGGGCGCAGGGCGGCCGATCCGCGGCGCACCAGGATCGTCACCAGCGCGGTCGAGCATCACGCGGTGCTCGACGCCGTCGAGTGGCTGGAGAAGCACGAGGGCGCGCGGGTCAGCTGGCTGCCCGTCGACGCCGAGGGTGTCGTGTCGGCGCAGGCGCTGCGCGCGGAACTGGCCGAGCACGCCGACGAGGTGGCGCTGGTCAGCGTCATGTGGGCCAACAACGAGGTCGGCACCATTCAGCCGATCGCCGAATTGGCGGCCGTCGCACAGGAATTCGACATCCCGATGCACAGCGACGCGATCCAGGCGGTGACCCAGATCCCGATCGACTTCGGCACGAGCGGGCTGGCGGCACTGAGCGTGGCCGCGCACAAGGCGGGCGGTCCGCACGGCATCGGTGTGCTGCTGCTCGGCAGGCAGGTTCCGTGTGTGCCGCTGGTCCACGGCGGCGGGCACGAGCGTGACCTGCGGTCGGGCACCTCCGATGTGGCCGCCGCGGCCGGGATGGCCGCCGCGCTGCGCGCGGCCGTCGGTGACCTGCCCGCGCGCGCCGAAAGGCTGCGTGGCCTGCGTGACCAGCTGATCGCGGGGGTGCGGTCCGTCGTGCCCGAAGCGGTGCTCAACGGTCCACTCGACGAGCGCCGGCTGCCCGGCAACGCCCACTTCACCTTCCCCGGCTGCGAGGGTGACTCGCTGCTCATGCTGCTCGACGCCGCGGGCGTCGAATGTTCCACCGGGTCGGCCTGCAACGCGGGCGTGGCCTCGCCGAGTCATGTGCTCATCGCGATGGGGGTGGAGCCGTGGCAGGCGCGCAGTTCGCTGCGGTTCTCGCTCGGCCACACCTCGGCCGGGACCGATATCGACACACTGGTGACCGTTCTGCCGCAGGTCATCGAACGGGCCAGGGCCGCGGGCCTGGCCGGCGCTAGAGGAGGTGCCTGATGCGAGTACTCGCCGCGATGAGTGGTGGCGTCGATTCGGCGGTGGCCGCGGCGCGGGCCGTCGACGCCGGTCACGAGGTGGTCGGGGTGCACCTGGCGCTGTCGGCGTCACCGGGCACGCTGCGCACCGGGTCGCGCGGTTGCTGCTCCAAGGAGGACGCCGGTGACGCGCGCCGCGCCGCCGACGTACTCGGCATCCCGTTCTACGTCTGGGACTTCGCCGACCGTTTCAAGGAAGACGTGATCGACGATTTCGTCGCCGCCTACGCCGCGGGCGAGACGCCGAATCCGTGCCTGCGCTGCAACGAGAAGATCAAGTTCTCCGCCCTCGCCGACCGGGCGCGGGCGCTGGGCTTCGACGCCGTGGTCACCGGCCACTACGCCCGGCTCGAAGACGGCGTGCTGCGCCGTGCCGTCGACGCCGACAAGGACCAGTCCTACGTGCTCGCGGTGCTCACCGCCGAGCAGCTCTCGCGCGCCATGTTCCCGGTGGGCGACACCCCGAAGCCGCGCATCCGCGAGGAGGCCGCCGAGCGGGGGCTGGCCGTGGCGAACAAGCCCGACAGCCACGACATCTGCTTCATCCCCTCCGGCGACACCCGCGCGTTCCTCGGCGCCAAGATCGGCATCCGCCCCGGCGCCCTGGTCGACTCCGACGGCACGGTGCTCGGCGAGCACGAGGGCGTGCACGGTTTCACCGTCGGCCAGCGCAAGGGCCTCGGCCTGACCCACACCGCCGCCGACGGCAAGCCGCGCTACGTCACCGGGATCGATCCCGATTCGGGCACGGTCAAGGTCGGGTCGGTGGAGGAACTGCAGGTCGACGTCGTCACGGCCGATCGCGCCATCTGGACCTCGGGTGTGCGGCCGACCGAGCCGATCGAGTGCGTCGTCCAGGTGCGCGCGCACGGCGGCACCGCGCCGGCCGTGGTGACCCCGGCGGGCGAGGGTTTTGTCGCCCGGCTACGCGAACCGCTCACCGGCGTCGCCAAGGGCCAGGCCATCGTGCTGTACCTGCCCGACGCCGAGGGCGGCGACACGGTGGTCGGCAGCGGCACGATCAACGGCACCGACCGCGCGGGTGTCGCGGCGGATCAGGTAGACGTTTCGGCCTGACGACGAGGCGCTCTCGCGGGATCGGTAGCTCTCACCGGCACGCGAAGGCACCGGCGGGTGACGGCGACTCGAAGACACGAAAGGTGCACAGCGCGTGACTCTCTGGCGAAGCGAGCCCTCCGACGACGACACCGTGGCACCGGATCCCGTCGACCCGCTCGCCGGCGGGGTCGCCACGGGGATCGGTTCGTGGCCCGGCACCGACCCGCGCGAGGCGGCCGCGACCATCATCGGTGAGCTCGGCGACCTTCCGCACCTGGTCGAACTGCCCGGCCGCGGTGTCGGCGCCGACATGATCGGCCGGGTCTCCGCGCTGCTCGTCGACCTGCGCTTCGACTCGACGACACGCGGTTATCGACTGGCCGATCGTCCGGGCGCCGTCTCGCGCCGGGCCCGCGATCTGCTGCGCGTCGACCTCGACGCTCTCGAAGAAGCTTGGGAGACAGCCGGTCTGGCCGGGTCGGGCCGGGCGCTGAAGGTGCAGTCGGCGGGTCCGCTGACCCTCGCGGCGGAGGTGGAATTGCCCGGCGGCCACCGCGTCCTCAGCGATCCGGGCGCGGTCCGCGACCTCTCGGAGTCGCTCGCCGAGGGTCTGGCCCAGCACGTTGCCGAGATCCGCAGGCGGCTCGGCGCCCAGGTCGTTGTGCAGCTCGACGAACCCCGTCTCACCGCCGTCCTCGCGGGTTCGCTGCGTGGTCCGAGCATCCTCAACACCATCAGCGCGCTGCCCGAGCCCGAGGCGCTGCATCTTCTCGACACGGTGATCGGCGGGGCGTCGGCTCCCGTCGTGCTGCACAGCTGCGCGAGCCGACCGGCCATCGGCACCTTGCGCCGCACCGCCGCCGCGGCGATCGCCCTCGACGCGGCCACCATCGTCACCGCCGACCTCGACAGCCTCGGCGAAACCCTGGACGCCGGAAAGAAACTCTTCCTCGGCCTGGTGCCCACCGAAGCGCCGGCTACCCCACCGACCTGGCGCACCATCGCCGAACCGGGCGCCCGCCTGCTCGACCGCCTCGGTTTCCCGCGCCGCGTCCTCGCCGAGCAGATCCTGGTGACGCCGGCCTGTGGTCTGGCGGGTGCCTCGCACACCTGGTCGCGCCGGGCCCTCACACTCGCTAACGAGGTCGCGCGCGCCTTCGCCGAGGAGCCGGAGTCGGTCACCGTCGACTAGCGCCGCACCCCTGTTCTCCGCGACCGCGGTCAGCGACCGAAATGACCCCGCGACGTGCGGGAACGGTGGCCCGGAAGTGTCGGTGCCCTCGACTAGTCTTCGACGGGTGAGTGACAGCGAGAGCGTGGTTTCCGTGAGTACCGAGGGCGCGACCTCCGAGCAGCGGGTGCGATGGCAGCAGCTGGCGGACGAGGTGCGCGAGCACCAGTTCCGCTACTACGTGCGCGACGCGCCGATCATCTCCGACGGCGAGTTCGACACCCTGCTGCGCGAGCTGCAAGCCCTCGAGGACGCCCACCCCGACCTGCGGACCCCCGACTCGCCGACCCAGCTGGTCGGCGGCGGGTTCGCCACCGAGTTCACCGCCGTCGACCATCTCGAGCGGATGTTGTCGCTGGACAACGTGTTCGACTACGACGAACTGCGCGCCTGGGCGGGCCGGGTCGAAGCCGAGGCCGGGTCCGATCTGCACTACCTGTGCGAGGTGAAGATCGACGGCGTCGCGCTGAACCTGGTGTACGAGAACGGCAAACTCACCCGCGGCGCCACCCGCGGTGACGGGCGCACCGGCGAGGACGTCACCCTCAACGCGCGCACGATCGAGGACATCCCGGCCGAGCTCACCCCGCACCCGGACTTCCCGATCCCGGAACTGCTCGAGGTGCGCGGCGAGGTGTACTTCCGGCTCGAGGACTTCGAGACGCTCAACGCCCAGATCGTCGCCGAGGGCAAACCGCCGTACGCCAACCCGCGCAACACCGCGGCCGGTTCGCTGCGCCAGAAGAATCCGGCCGTCACCGCCCAGCGCAGGTTGCGGATGATCTGCCACGGTTTCGGCCGCATGGCTGGCTATCGGCCGCAGTCCCAGCACGAGGCCTATCAGGCGCTCGCGGCCTGGGGTCTGCCGGTCTCCGAGCACACCCGGCTGGTCAAGGGCATCGACGCCGTCATCGAGCGGGTCGCCTACTGGGGCGAGCACCGCCACGACATCGAGCACGAGATCGACGGCCAGGTGATCAAGGTCGACGAGATGGCGCTGCAACGCCGCCTCGGCTCCACCTCCCGCGCGCCCCGCTGGGCGATCGCCTACAAGTACCCGCCGGAGGAGGCCACGACCACGCTGCTCAATATCGAGGTCAATGTCGGGCGCACGGGCCGGGTCACCCCGTTCGCGGTGATGGCGCCGGTCTCGATCGCCGGGTCGACCGTGTCGATGGCGACCCTGCACAACGCCTCGGAGGTCAAGCGCAAGGGCGTGCTGATCGGCGACACCGTCACCATCCGCAAGGCCGGCGATGTGATCCCGGAGGTCCTCGGGCCCGTCGTCGACGCCCGCACCGGTGCCGAACGCGAATTCGTGATGCCGACGCACTGCCCGAACTGCGGCACCGAACTGGCGCCGGAGAAAGAGGGCGACGCCGACATCCGCTGCCCCAACCAGCAGTTCTGTCCGGCCCAGCTGCGCGAACGGGTGTTCCACCTCGCCAGCCGTGGCGGCTTCGACATCGAGGCGCTCGGCGACAAGGCCGCCGACGCGCTGCTGCGTTCGGGCGCCATCACCGACGAGGGCGACCTGTTCGACCTCGACGAGGAGCGCCTGCTGTCGGTGCCGCTGTTCACCAATCAGAAGGGGCAGCTCACCCAGAACGCGCATCGTCTGCTGGAGAATCTGCGCACCGTGAAGGAGCGGCCGCTGTGGCGGGTGCTGGTCGCGCTGTCGATCCGGCACGTCGGCCCGACCGCGGCCAGGGCGCTGGCGGCCGAATTCGGCAGCCTCGAACGCATCGAAGCCGCGTCGGTGGAAGAGCTCGCCGCCACCGACGGTGTCGGTCCCACCATCGCCGCGGCGGTCGGGGAGTGGTTCACCGTCGACTGGCATCGCGCCATCGTCGACAAGTGGCGCGCGGCGGGCGTGCGCATGGAGGACGAGCGCGACGAGTCCATCGAACGCACTCTCGATGGCCTGTCGATCGTCGTCACGGGGTCGCTGCAGACCTTCACCCGCGACGGCGCCAAGGAGGCGATCCTGGTGCGTGGCGGCAAGGCGGCCGGCTCGGTGTCGAAGAAGACCGCGTTCGTGGTGATCGGCGACTCACCCGGCTCGAAGGCGGCCAAGGCCGAGGAACTCGGCGTCCCGATCCTGGACGAGGACGGGTTCCGCGCGCTGCTGGCGGGTGGGCCCGCCGCGGTGACGCCGGAGTCCGCGGCCGACGAGGAGCCCGCCGCGGACTAGCGAGCGTGCGCGCGGTGGGCCGGGCCCACCGTGCGACCGATCAGTTCGGGGTGACGGTGACGGTGGCGCTGGTCTGCCCGCGCAGCTGGAACTGGGCGCACTGCCCGTTGCTGATCTCCACGTGCCTGCGCAGCTTCTTGCTCTCGCTGTCGATGTCGATCGTCACGTCGGTGCTGGTCATCGAGCACACTTTCGAGACACCGGCCAGCACATAGGTCTGCGAGCCCGCGCCCTGACAGGAGTTCGTCTCGTCACCGAGGAACACCCGGGCGGTCCCGTTCGGGCACGGGTCGGCGACCGCGTTCGGCGCGCCGAGCAACACCACCGGCACCGCGGCACCCGCGGTCACCGCCGCGACGACCACTCCGCGCACCATCATCCGAACAGCCATCACGCGCACCCATCCTCGTCATCGTCCGACACCTGGCGACCGGCGTGGCCGCGGTTGCCCAGCATGCTAGTAGCTCGCGGGAGAACACGCCCGGTCATCACCGGACCCGGCCGACGCCCCTAGACTGCGCACGGACGCGGGCGATTCGCCGGGTTCGGACCGATTCGGTCCGCGGCGGCGTCCTCCAGGCTGGCCAGTTCGAGAGGCGGTACGACCCCTTGCTGCGTAGTTTTCAGGTGACCAATCACGGATCGCTGGCCGAGGCGCAGCAGTTGCGGTTGAGCAAGGGCGGCGGGAGTTCGGTGGCCGTGCCGGTGACGGCGGTGCACGGGGTGGCGGCGTCGGGGAAGACGAGTCTGGTCGACGCGCTCGCGCAGATGCGTGACGCGGTGCTGCACTCGGTGAGTGGCTGGGACCCCTACGCCGGGCCGGTGCGCAGGCCGCATCTCGGATTCGCCGAGCGCCCCACGGAATTCGTCGCCGGCTTCGTCGCCGAGGGGGTGCCCTACACCTATGGTTTCCGCCTCGACAACGCCGATGTGATCGCGGAGTGGCTCTACACGCATCCGCGCTCGCGCAAGCGGATCGTGTTCGAGCGCACCGGCGATCAGGTCAAGATCGGACCGATGTTCGAGGCCGCCCGCTACGGCGTCGCCGCGCTGGTCCCGCTGGTGCGGCCCAACGCGTTGCTGCTGAGCCTGGCCGGGCAGCTCTACGCCGAGGCCCTGGTCCCCGCGTATCGCTGGTTCGCCGCGAACCTGCGGGTGCAGCAGGGCGAGGCCGACACCGACGCGCTCGCGCACGATCTCGGCAGCCACATCTCCCGCTCACCCGACAACGCCGCCCGCCTGCTGATGCTGCTGCGCACCGCCGACCTGGGCATCGAGGACCTGCTCGTCGCCGAACACGATCCGATGTACGCCGACTACCTGCGCGACCTCGACGCCGAGATCGCCGGACTGACCAGTCGATTCGAGCACGGTGGCGCCGACCCGATCCTGGTGGAGCGGGAACTGAGCACCCTGCGCGCGGCCCGTGACGCGCTGTATCGCCGGATGGTGGAGCGCCGCGGCGCCGGGCTGAGCCTGGTCCACGAGGGCGTCGACGTGCCGTTCGAACTGGCCGACGAGTCCACCGCCACCAGATCCCTGCTGCGGGTGCTGCCCGCGATGCTGGAGGCGCTCGACACCGGCCAGGTCCTCGCCGTCGACGACCTCGGTGCCGGACTGCCGGTGGAGGAGACCGACCGGCTCGTGCAGCTGTTCCAGAACCCGGAGACGAATGCCCGTGGGGCGCAACTGATCTACACCACCGCCAACCGCGCGCTGATCGACCGCAACAACGGCCGCTCGCAGCGCACCCGCACCGCCGTGTGGCAGCTGCGCCGGGAGCGGGGCGTCAGCGAACTCACTCCGCTGTGACGCCGTCGGCGTGACCGCGCTGTCCGCGCAGGTCGAGGCCTACCATGGGAGTCATGCTCGAAGTGGTGATGGCGGCGGCCATGGTGACGATGTTGCTCGTGACGCTCGGCGCCGTGTTCGCACACCGGTTCGGCCGCGGCGGCGCCCCGAATGTCGAGCAGGGTTCGCTCGTCGTCACCGGGGTCAGCCCGTTGCCCGCCATGACCGGCGAGCACTACGTGACGATCACCGGCACGCTGGTCGGGCCGTCGGTCCCCGAGACGGTGGTGTACCGGCGGTTCGCGTGGGATGCCGCGCAGTGGCCCTCGATCGGTGATCATCTCGTCGTGGCCTATCCGCCGCGCAATCCCCGCAACTGGATCGCCCAGCATCCGGGGATGCGGTCCTACCTCGGATCGTGATTCTCACCAGCGTCCTGACCCGCGGGTGAGGTGCGGATCACAAGCACGCGGATGGGATCATGGCCGTATGCAGGGCAAGTACCACCAGGTCACGGAGAACGGTCTTCTCCTCCGCACCGCCACCCCCGACGACTACACCGCCGTGGACGAGCTGACGGTCCAGGTCTACGTCGGTGACGGCTACATCGACCCCGATGACGGTTACGTGCGCGAACTCGGTGACGTCGCGCACCGGGCCGCCGCGGCCGAGGTGCTGGTCGCCGTGCACGAGGACCGGATCGTCGGTTCGCTCACCGTCGCCGCGCCGGGCACGCCCTACGCGGAGATCGCCCGGCCGGGTGAGCTGGAGTTCCGCATGCTCGCGGTGTCGAAGGACGCGCGTGGCCTCGGCGTCGGCACCGCGCTGGTGCGCGCGGTGATCGACGAGGCACGGGCCGGTGGCTACGACGCCGTGGCGTTGACCACCATGGGCACGATGGTCGACGCGCACCGCATCTACAAGCGGCTGGGATTCGTCGGTGTGCCGGAACGGGATTGGGCCACCGACGACGGCCTGCCGCTGTACGTGATGCGGCTGGCGCTCAGCTGAGCACGGTCGCGACGATCCCGGCCAGATAGCCCAGCCGGGCCACCTCCGACGGCCGGAATTCCGGCCCGCCCGGCCTGCCGAGCAGCAGCGCCTTACCGGTGTTGCCCAGCGGCGCGGCCGCGAGCTTGGTGTCCATGTCGCGCCAGATCTGCGGCACCCAGTCGGCCTCGCCGTCGAGCCACGACGGCTTCTCCAGCGGCATCCACGGTGCCGAACCCGCTTGCGTCTCAGGCGCACTCGGGCTGCCGACCACCCGGTAGGCCCCCGCGGGGCCCATGCCGATGATCGTCGACCAGCCCACCCGCAGCACGCGCGGCACCCCGTCGACGAGGACCTGCATCCGATCGTCGCGGGCGCTGGCCACCTGGTCGATCAGCTCGAGTTCGCGATGGGTGTCGAGCACCCCGGAGTAGGGCCGGATCGAGTCGACGCTCACATCGTGCACCGATTCCGCGGCGGTGATGAGGGTGTCGGGCAGGGCGCCGGTGGGGACCTCCACCACGAGGTCGTCGACGGCGAACCCGGCGCCTCGCTCCACGACGTCGAGCGAGAGGATGTCCGCGCCGACCCCGCCGAGGGCGAGTGCGAGGGAACCGAGGCTTCCCGGTCGATCCGGAAGTTGCACGCGGAGCAGGAATGACACGTGCGTTCCTTTCCTAGGGCCGGGTGGTCCGAGACGAATACCCGGTGACGCAATACTTACACCCCCGAACGCGGGTTCTCGACTCGAAGTATGCGCCCAACCGCACGACATGCGCGAACTTTCGAGGGAGGTGGTGGGCCCGGTCGGCGCGGGGCGGGTGCGTCGGGGGCCCGCGGACCCGCTGACTAGGCTGTACCCACTACTGCCTAAACCGAAGCCGAAAGGGGTCCCGCGGTGCCCGCAATCTCCCGCGACGAGGTCGCTCACCTCGCCCGGCTGTCCCGGCTGGCGTTGACCGACGCCGAACTCGACCAGTTCGCCGGTCAGCTGGATTCGATCCTCAGCCACGTGCGGACCATCTCCGAGGTCGCCGCCGACGTCCCCGCCACCGCGTCGCCGAATCCGACGACCAATGTGACCAGGCCCGACGTGGTCGTGCCAGGTCTGACTCCCGAGCAGGCGCTGGACCAGGCGCCCGCCGTGGAGGAGCAGCGTTTCCTGGTCCCGCAGATCCTGGGAGAGGGCGAATGAGTGAGCTGACCACGCTGTCGGCGGCCGAGCTGGCAGCCAAGATCCACGGTGGCGAGGTGTCCTCGACCGAGGTCACCCAGGCGCACCTGGATCGCATCGCCGCGGTCGACGGTGAGCTCAACGCCTTCCTGCACGTCGCGGGCGACCAGGCACTGGCCGCGGCCGCCGTGGTCGACGCCGCGCTGGCCGCGGGGGAGACCCCGGCCTCCGCGCTGGCGGGAGTTCCGTTGGCGCTCAAGGATGTCTTCACCACCACCGACATGCCGACCACGTGCGCGTCGAAGGTGCTGGAGGGCTGGATGTCGCCCTACGACGCGACGGTCACCACCCGGCTGCGCGCCGCGGGCATCCCGATCCTCGGCAAGACCAATATGGACGAGTTCGCGATGGGCTCCTCCACGGAGAACTCCGCCTACGGCCCCACCCGCAACCCGTGGGACACCACCCGCATCCCCGGCGGCTCGGGCGGCGGTTCGGCGGCGGCGCTGGCCTCGTTCCAGGCCCCGCTGGCCATCGGCACCGACACCGGCGGCTCCATCCGTCAGCCCGCCGCGGTCACCGCGACGGTCGGCGTGAAGCCCACCTACGGCACCGTCTCGCGCTACGGTCTCGTCGCGTGCGCGTCGTCGCTGGATCAGGGCGGCCCGTGCGGTCGCACGGTGCTCGACACCGCGCTGCTGCACGAGGTGATCGCCGGGCACGATCCGCGCGACTCCACCTCCCGCGACGTGCCGGTGGCCCCGGTGGTCGCGGCCGCGAAGCAGGGCGCCAACGGCGACCTGTCCGGCGTGCGCGTCGGCGTGGTGCGTGAATTGCATTCCGACAGTTACCAGCCCGGTGTGCTGGCCTCCTTCGACGCCGCGGTCGCGGTGCTGAAGGAACTCGGCGCCGAGGTGATCGAGGTGTCGTGCCCGAACTTCGAGTACGCGCTGTCCTCGTACTACCTGGTGATGCCCTCGGAGGTGTCGTCGAACCTGGCCCGCTTCGACGCGATGCGTTACGGCCTGCGCGTCGGTGACGACGGCAGCCACAGCGCCGACCAGGTGATGTCGCTGACCCGGGAGGCCGGTTTCGGCCCGGAGGTCAAGCGCCGCATCATCATCGGCACCTACGCCCTCTCGGCCGGGTACTACGACGCCTACTACGGTCAGGCGCTCAAGGTCCGCACGATGATCGCGCAGGACTTCGACAAGGCCTACGAGCAGGTCGACGTGCTGGTCTCGCCGACGAGCCCGTTCACCCCGTGGAAGCTGGGCGAGAAGGTCGACGACCCGCTGGCCATGTACCTGTCGGACCTGTGCACGCTGCCGACCAACCTGGCCGGGCACTGCGGCATGTCGGTGCCGTCGGGGCTGTCCGCCGACGACAACCTGCCGGTGGGCCTGCAGATCATGGCGCCCGCGCTGGCCGATGACCGGCTGTACCGGGTGGGCGCGGCCTACGAGCTCGCCCGGGGCGCGCTGCCCGTGCCCGCGGCGGTCTGAGCCGAGACGAACAGCGGGGTGCGCGGGGCCGGATCGGCCTGGCGCACCCCGTTTTTCAGATCTCGGTGGCCCGCTTCGCGACGCCGGCGGTCATCGCGGTGAAGCCCGCGCGCAGGTGCTTGCCGAGGACCAGGCTCACCACCGGGCTCAGCCAGCCCGCCAGGGTGAATCGCGATTCGTAGCGGCAGCGGTCGGCGCCCAGCGGCACCACGGTGTGCGAGCGCAGGCTGTGCAGCGCGCCCGCGGGCACCGGCTTCATCGTGTAGCTGAACTCGGTGCCCGGGGTGTGGCTGCGGATCCATTCGCGCTGGGGGCGCTCGTTGCCGCCGAGGTTCACCTTCATGTCGATCGGCTCGCCCGGCACCAGGGTGGTCGCCGCCTCGTAGCAGAAGGTGTTCCATTCGCCGTAGCGACCGAAATCGGTGAGGACCTCCCACACCTTCTCGGCGGGGACGTCGATCTCGATCGTTTCGTCGATAGTCAGGGCCATGCGTGAAAACTAGGACATGTTCTAGTTTTCGGCAAGCGATCAGACCAGGCGTCGGCGCCGTTTCCGCAGCGCGTCGATGATCACCGCCGAGGCCGCCGTCGCCGCGAACAGCCCGAGCACCGTGCGCGCCAGCGGCCACAGGTTCGGCCGGTCGGCCGGATCGGTCTCGGCGAAGACGTTCTCCACCACCGGGGCGCCGTACTCCTGGCGCCGCGAATTCACGTCGACCGCGGTGAACGCGATATCAGCCATCACCCCGCAGCGGGCGCGGGAGAACTCGTCGTCACGCAGCTCGCAGGCCGCGTGGATGCGGCGGTTCAGCGCCGCGTCCACCGAACGCCGGGCCCACGGGCCGAGCGGCTCGTCGACCCGTTCGGCATAGCGCAGCATGTCGTAGCCCAGGTCGTGCGCCTTGCAGGCCGCGGCGAACTCGGCGGGCAACGTCACCGGCGAGGAGCAGCTGCCGTTCGGGTTCAGCAGCAGACCGTCCTGCTGCGCCGGGTCGTAGCCGAACTTGTAGCCGAAGTCGCGCGGGATCAGCGAGGTGGCGTCGGGATCGTCGTCGGTGAGCGCGCGGACCACCGCGGCCGCCGCGACGTTCTCGGTGCCGCCGGGAGTGGTGCCCATCGCGCCCGGCGCCGACATGACGACCGCGGCGGCCATGGCCACCCCGGCGGTGCACAGGGCGACCCCGCTGCGGCGGCGGTGGGTGGTGTCGGGCGCGGAGGAGGCGGCGGAGACTGCGGTACGGGCACGGCGAGCGGCGGGTACCGGGCGAAGCGGGGTGTTCATGGCCTCCGACGGTAAGGAGCGGGGCGCGCGGCGGGCATCCCGCTGCGGACCGGTTCTCGGGACGCGCGGGCGGGTGACCCGGCGCCGGGGTCACACCAGGGTAGGGGGTCCGATTTGGCACGTGGGTATGAGGTCCGCCGACCGGCCGGTTCGTAGGCTCGTGCCATGCTTGGACAACTGCGCCCCGCCGCGCGCCGAATCGCCGTGCGCACCTGGTTCGATATCGGGACCGTCGCGGTCGCGCTGATCCTCTACAGCATCGCCTGGCCGACCCTGTTCGTCACCCACGAGGTGCCCGCGCCGCTCGCCCCGCTGCTCGCCGCGCTCGCGGTGTTCCCGATCCTGTTCGTGCGGATCAACCCGGCGCTGGGCTGGGCCGTCTCGGCGGGGTCCGCGCTGCTGATCTCGCTGGCACTGTCCTCGACGCCGGGCAACGACGTGCCGTTCCAGGTGGTGCACATCATCGTGCTGTTCGTGCTGCTGTTCGCGGTGGCGCTGCGGGCTCCGGTGCCGATCGTCGTGGTGGCCTGGGCGGCGCAGTCGATGCTGTTCGCCACCACGATGCCCGGCTCGGCCACCGGACCGCTGTGGGGCTGGCCGATCGGGCTCGGCGCCATCGCGCTGTTCGGATACCTGCTGCGCACGCTGGTCGCCTCGCGGCGCAAGCTCGAACAGCAGGAGGAGGTCACCGAGGTCGAACGCGCGCGGCGGGCCATTCTCGAGGAGAAGGCGCGCATCGCGCGTGACCTGCACGATGTCGTCGCCCACCACATGTCGATGGTGGTGGTGCAGGCCCAGACCGCGCCCTACCGGATCACCGACCTCGATCCAGCGGCACGGACCGAGTTCGAGTCCATCGGCGCCACCGCGCGGACCGCGCTCAACGAGATCCGCGGCATGCTCGGGGTACTGCGCAGCGACGGGCAGTTGCCCGAGCACGCGCCCCAGCCGCGCGCGGTCGACGTGCCCGAGCTGTGCGCCTCGGCCAAGCGGGCCGGGATGCCGGTCGAGTGGACCGTCACCGGCTCGCTGGAATCGGTTCCGGAGACGACCGGGCTCACCATGTACCGCGTGGTGCAGGAATCCATGGCCAACGCGGCCAGGCACGCGCCGGGCGCCCCGGCACTCGTCGCGGTCGCCGTCGGCCCCGGCGCGGTGACGGTGACCGTCCGCAACGCGGCCTCGGCGACCGTGCCGCGCCCCGGCCTCGGCGGCGGGCACGGCATCGACGGGATGCGTACCAGGGTCGAGGCGGTCGGCGGCGAACTCGACGCCGGACCCACCGGCGACGGCGGCTTCGAGGTGTCGGCGAAACTGCCCATCGCGTAGGCGTGCCCGCCCGAGCGCGCCGACCGCGCGCGAAAGACCCGCGAACGCATCGCCTCTGCGCGCATTAGGGTGGTCGAGTGGCAATTACCGTTTTGATCGCCGACGACCAGGCGATGGTCCGGCAAGGCTTCGGCGCGCTACTCGGCGCGCAGCCCGACATCAGCGTCATCGGGGACGCGGCCGACGGGCGGATCGCGGTCACCGAGGCCAAGCGGTTGCGGCCCGACGTCGTCCTCATGGACGTGCGCATGCCCGAGATGAACGGGCTGGAGGCCGCCCGCGCGATCCTGGCCGCCGGCTTCGATCCGCCGGTGCGCGTGCTGATGCTCACCACCTTCGACATCGACGACTACGTGTACGAGGCGCTGAGCCTGGGCGCGAGCGGGTTCCTGCTCAAGGACGCGCCCGCCGAGGAGCTCGTGCGGGCGGTGCGCGTGGTGGCCGACGGCGAGGCGCTGCTGGCCCCGACCATCACGCGCCGGCTGATCGCCGACGTCACCCGGCGGCGCAGCACGGCGCGCACCCCCGCCGCGCCCGCGCTGGCCTCGCTCACCCCGCGCGAACGCGAGGTACTCGAACTGGTCGCCAAGGGACTGTCGAACACCGAGATCGCTGCCGCGCTGTACGTCGCCGAGCAAACGGTGAAAACCCATGTCTCCAAGGTCTTCTCGAAGCTCGGCCTGCGCGACCGGGCCCAAGCCGTGGTGCTGGCCTATGAATCCGGCCTGGTCGTCCCCGGCTGAGCCGCCGGGCTCAGCGCGGGCACACGCCGCCGCGCAGCTCCGGCAGATGCCGGGCCAGCAGCAACGCCATCCGGTCCAACAGCGCGGTGGTGTCGTCGAAGGTGCCCGAATCCGCTTGCGCGGCAAGGGCGACCGCCAGCTGGCCGCTGCCCACCGGCACCAGCCCGAACTGGCGCACCGTGTACATGCCGGTGTCGTCGTCGGGGCCCCAGCCGCCCTTGAACTCGGTGTCGTCGAGCAGGCCCAGACCCCAGCCCTGGTCGGGGGTGATCTCGCCCATCAGTGTCGTGACCACCTCGGTCTGCGGCAGGCACGGCAGCCGCGAGGCGAAGCGCACCTGATTGGCCAGCGACCATTCGGTGCCGCCGAACGAGGTGTAGTCGAGTTCGGTGCGCAGGCTCTCCTTGCCTGCCGGGATGTCGCCCGCCTCGTCGAGCACCTGCTGCACGGCCGCGGCCGCCTCCTCGCCGTCGCCGAGCGATTCCCAGAGCCCGTAGGCGGCGTCGTTGTCCGACACCGTGATCGCGGCCTGCACCATCTCGAAGATCGACTGGTCCTGATCGTGGCGCAGCGCGGCCACGGCCAGCGGCACCTTCATCGTGGACCAGGCGATGCCGGTGGTCCAGTCGCCGTAGATCGTCATCCGGCCGCCGCCGACGGGCATCAGCGCCATCCCGACCTGGCCGGGCAACTGGGCCTGCAACTGGGTGAACTCCGCGGTCAGCGAGTCGGGCCGCATGATCGACAGGCCTGGGTTCCCGGCGTCCTCACTGCTCACCGCGACCGTCGGGGCACGCACCGCGGCCGGGGCGTCCGGCAACGCGCACGAAGCGCTCAGCGCGGCCGAAACGAGCACCACACTGTGCAGCAGTCCGCGAACGACCGCTGCCCTCCCTATGGAATTCACCACCGGATCCTCCCCACCACCCACTGCGCGTCGGCGCTGATCTTCGGCGGTGCAAACTACTCGTCGAGCGCGTCCGGACGATCCCGGACGACTGATGGCAAGTTTCACCGATTTTCGGCGAGAATTCGAATGAACGTGGTCACACGCGGTCGCGGGTGCCATGCTGGTCCGCCACGGAGGCCGGAAGGGGGTCGCGGTGCTCGAGATTGGTGAGGTGTTCGCCGGGTTCACCGTCGAGCGGACGCTCGGCCAGGGCGGCATGGGCACGGTGTACCTGGCGCGGCATCCGCGGCTGGACCGGTTGACCGCGCTCAAGCTGCTCAATCGGGACCTGTTCGCCGACGCGCGTATTCGCGCGCGGTTCGAGCGGGAGGCCGATCTCGCCGCCGGGCTCGACCATCCCGGCATCGTCACCGTCTTCGATCGTGGCGCCGAGGGCGAACAGCTGTGGATCAGCATGCAGTACGTCGACGGGATCGACGCGGCCACCGTCGACCCGATGACGCTGCCGCCCGAGCGGGCCGTGCAGATCATCGAAGGGGTCGCCGACGCGCTGGACTACGCGCACGGCAGAGGCGTGCTGCACCGTGACGTGAAGCCGGCCAACATCCTGCTGGCCCGCTCCAGCGGTGGTCAGGGCGAGCGGGTATTCCTCACCGACTTCGGGATCGCCCGCCTGCGCGCCGATTCCACCCATCTGACCCAGCAGGGCATGTTCACCGCGACGCTGGCCTACGCCTCGCCCGAACAGATGACCGGCGCCGAACTCGACCACCGCTCCGATCAGTACTCCCTGGCCTGCGCCCTGTACTGGCTGTTCACCGGCGTCGCCCCCTTCGATTCCCCCGACCCGAACGAGATCATCCGCGGCACCCTGCACCTGCCCCCGCAACCGCTGGCCCTGCGCCGCCACGGTCTCCCACCCGCGCTCGACGCGGTCCTCGCCGCCGCCATGGCCAAACATCCCGCCGCCCGCTTCGACTCCTGCACCGCCTTCGCCAAGGCGGCCCGCAAGGCCCTCACCTCCAACACCCCACCCGTCCTGCCCCGGCCCGCGGCCTACTACCCACCCGCTCCCCAGCCGTCCGCGGGTCCGTACCCACCGCCCGCCGCCGGCTACGCGCCCCAGCCGTCCCCGCCGAGACAGCCCGCCCCCCAACCCCATTGGGCACCCGTCGCACCGCAGGCGGCCGCAGCGCCACCACGCGTACCACCTGCGCCGGCGCCGCCGCACCCTGGCTCCGCCTCGCCCGTTCCGCATCCGGGTTCCGCTTCGCCCGTTCCGCATCCGGGTTCCGCATCGCCCGCGCCGCCGCATTCGGGTCTTGCTTCGCCTGCGCCGCATCCGGGTTCTGCTTCGCCCGCGCCGCCGCAGCGGGGGGCCGTTTCGCCTGCGCCGCAGGTGAGCTCGGCTTCACCAGCACTGGTACCGCAGCACTCTGACTCCGTTTCGCCCGCGCCGCCGCATTCGGGCGCGGTTCCGCCTGCGCCGCACGCGAGCTCGGCATCGCCTGCCCCGGCGCCGCCGCACCCTGACGCGGCTTCGTCTGCGCCGCAACCTGACTCCGTTTCGCCCGCGCCGCCGCGTTCGGGCGCAGTTTCGCCTGCCCCGCATGCAACCTCTGCTCCACCTGCGCCGGCACCGTCGCACCCTGACTCGGCTTCATCTGCGCCGCAGCCGGGCTCGGCTTCGCCCGCGCCGTACGCGAGCGCCGCTTCGCCCGGCGCGCAGCGACCTGTCCCGGTCGTCCACCCCGAACCCGCGCGCTCTGGGGCACAGCACCCTCCGCAGTCGCCCGGGCCGGCAGCTGGGGAGGCCAACCTCCAGGCCCAGCCCGGGGGAGCGCAACCGCGCGATCTGCACGGTGCGGCGCAACACTATTCGGCCGCCCCGCCCGTGGTGCGAGGAGAATCCACACCGCCCGTGGTGGGGCAGGATCTGACACCGTCGCCGTCGGTGCTGCCCGGCGACGAGCCGGGATCGTCTGTCTCGGGCGGCGCACCGGCGGGGAGTTCGGTAGGTGGGCAGCAGGATGTCACGGCTCACGGAGAGCGTGCCCAGCCCCGAGATCCGGCGGCCGCGCAGGCCCGCGATCGTGGCGCGGTCGGCGACCGATCCTCGCCGCCGCACCCCGACGGATCCGGGTCGGCGATCACCGATGTCGTGCCGATGCCGGAGTCCGCGCGGTGGGCCGCGAACGCGAACGCGCCGACCACCGTCACCTCGATAGCGAGCTCGGCCGGCACCCCCGATCAGCCTGAAATACTCACTGGTCCAGCGGATTCCGTGGAAGCACCTCCGCTCGTGGATGAAGGTGGTGTCGCCGCTCCGGGCGTCGTCGGTGCTGCCTCCGAGAAACTACCGGGGTTCGTCGCGGACGAGGTGTACACGTCGGTCGCCGATCCAACCGGTGTCGGCGGCGATGGCGGTGCTTCGTCCGAGGAACTGCCGGGGTTCGCAGCGGACGAAGCGGGCACGTCGGTCGCCGACCCGGCCGGCGTCGGCGGCGGTTCCGATCCGGCGGGGTCGGACCGGCCACCGAGCGCTGCGGCTTCGGGCGCCCCGGTCCCCGGTTCGGCCGGTTCCCCCGCGATGACCGGTGCCCCGGGACCTGCCGCAGTAGACGCCGAGGCCGATGCCGCCGGTGAGTCAACCGATTCGCCTGGAGTTCTGGCGGTGGACGGTGGTGTTGACGTCGACGGCCGCGCTGTCGTCGACGGTGGCGCGGTGGGCGGCGGAACTTCCGCGGGCAACAGTGGCGCTGCGGCCGGCGGCGCTGGCTCGCCTGACGGCGGTGGCGGTGGCTCGGCCGACGGCAGTGGCTCTGTGGGCGGCGGAACTTCCGCGGGCAACAGTGGCGCTGCCGTCGGTGGCGGTGGCTCGCCTGACGGCGGTGGCGGCGGGTTGGCCGACGGCGGTGGCGCGGTGGGCGGCGGGACTTCCGCGGGCAACAGTGGCGCTGCGGCTGGTGGCACTGCGGTCGGTGGTGGCGGTGGCTCGGCAGACGGCACTGGGGGTGGCGCGGTCGGGGACGATGGCGCTGCGGACCCGGACAAGCCGTTCGACATGGGTGAGAGCGACTCGGCCCCACGGAATGTGGCGCAGCATCATGCGTCCGCTGGGGGGCAAGGTGTTCCGTCGGCCGAAGGCGCGCATCCGGGCCCTGCGCCGCGAGGTGTTCATCCGTATCCCACACCACCGCCGCCGATGGGACGGGCCCGGCCCGGCCCACGGCTGCCCGTGCCGAAGCGGATATCGGGTCTGCATCGGCTGGGGTGGTTGGCGCTCGTCGGTCTCGTGGTGGCGCTGGTGGCGTTGCTGGTGGCGCTGGTCGCCGTGGTGTTCGGTGGCGACGACGAGGACGCGGCGCCGGATGCCGCCGCGGCGGGTCCGTCGAGTTCCGCTACGACAGTGGGTGATTCGTTCGCGAAGAGTCGGCGCGTGTTTCCGACCTTGGTCCCGCAGGGCGTCGCGGGCGAGGGTCAGGGTTATCGGGGCGCGCGCTGTTTCGCGGTGCGGTCGGTCAGTGAGCTGGAATGGAAAGAACCGGCACTGCAATGGAATCCGATCAGCGCCGGCTGGCAGTGTGAGCGCACCGACAACAACGCGGGCTCGGTGAGCTACCTCGTGCTCGAGTACCCCACCGCCGCGCACGCCCGGTCGGTCGTCGAGGCACTGCCCGCCGCGATCCGCTACCCCGGCGACAAGGACGGCGTCGAATTCGACCTGCGCCGCTGGGTGGTCCCCGACCCCGCGAGCACCCGCATGAGCACCGCCCATCAGGTGATCGGTTTCCCCGAGGACGACCTGCGCGCGAACTACCTCATCGCCGTGAGCCGCCGCGGCAGCAGCGGCACCGCGGGCGCCCCACGCCCCTCCGCCCAGGACGAGGTCACCGCCTGGTGGGAGGACGTTCAACTCTGACCATCGTCCGCTAGAACCCGAGGAGAGCTGTGAAACTGCTCGTCACCGGCGGTGCCGGATACATCGGCGGCGTGACCGCGCACCGACTCGTCGTCGCCGGGCATGAGGTCCACGTGCTCGACAATCTGGCCACCGGCTTCCGGGAGAACGTCCCGGCCGCGGCGACGTTCCACGAGATGTCGGTGCACGACGTGGCCGAGATCCTCACGCCCGGAGCGGGATTCGACGGTGTGCTGCATTTCGCCGCGTCGATCGAGGTGGCCGAATCGGTACGGAACCCGGAGAAGTACTGGCACAACAACATCGAGGGCTCGTTGGCCCTGCTGCGTGCGATCCGCCGCGCTGCGGTTCCGCGGTTGATCTTCTCCAGCACCGGCAGCATGTACACCGGCGACGGCCGGACTCCCTTCGACGAACAGGCCGAGGTGCGGCCGAACAATCCTTACGCCGCGACGAAATTCACCGTGGACCAGATGATCGCGGGGGAGTGCGGCGCCTCGACCACGCTGGGCGCGGCGTCACTGCGCTACTTCAACGCCTCGGGCGCGGTCCGCACGGCCGACGGTGTGCGGCTCGGCGAGCGGCACGATCCCGAATCGCATCTGATCCCGATCCTGCTGCAGGCGGCCGACGGGCAGCGCCCCCGTTTCACCCTCTTCGGCACCGACTATCCGACCGAGGACGGCACCTGCGTGCGGGACTACGTCCACGTCGCCGACCTCGCCGACGCACACCTGCTCGCGCTCGACGCGGTCCGGCCCGGCGAACACGAGGTGTTCAACCTGGGCAACGGCCACGGCTTCTCCAACCGCGAGATCATCGACGCCGTGCTCGCCGTGACCGGCGCGGACTTCCCGATCGACATCGAGGACAGGCGACCCGGTGATCCGGCGGTCTGCGTCGCGTCCTCGGCCAAGGCGCACCAGCGCCTCGGCTGGACTCCGCGCCGGACGCGGGTCGCGGAGATCATCGGCGACGCGTGGGAATTCCATCGCGCCATGCTGACGGGCGCCGCGCGCTGACGGCGTCGCGGTGTCACCGGGCGGCCCGGCGACACCGCGACGTTCGTCAGTCCACCGCCAGCGCCGCGACGATCGGCATCCGCGCCGCCCGGAAGGCGGGCGGGATCGACCCGAGCAGCGCGAGCGCCAGGGCGACGATGCCGTACACCAGCAGCAGGGGGCTCGGCCGGTACACGATGTCGATCGTCATGGCGTGGCCGATGGCCACGGTGCCGAGATACTGCACCCCGACGCCGATCACGAGTCCGATGGCGGCGCCGATGAATCCGATGCCCGCGGCCTCGGCCAGCACCGAGCGCAACAGGAACTTGCGATTGGTGCCCATGGCCCGCAACACGCCGAGTTCCCTGCGCCGCTCCAGGACCGACAGCATCAGCGTATTGAGCAGCGCCACCGTCGCCACCAGCACCACGATCCACAGGATCATGTTGCTCATCGCCGCGCCCTGCTGCACGCCCGAGGAGATGGCGTTCACCATGTCGTTTCCGGTCGCGACGTAGAACTCCTCGGGGACCGCGGCGCGGACCGCCGCGCGCACCGCCTCGGGATCGGCACCCGGGGTGTACTCCACCGACAGGATCGTCTCGCCGGGCCGCTGATACCACTCACGCATCTGATCCAGGTTCATCATCACCACACCCGAGACGGCGGTGAAGTACGGAATCACCTGCAGGACAGGCACGGTCCGGGCGCCGGAGGGCGTGGGCATGGTGATCTCGTCACCGGCGGCCAGATGCATCGACCGGGCCACGTCGCGGGTCACGACCACCCCTTCCCGGCGCTCCATCCGCTCGACCACGCCCGGATCGACCGCGCTCAGCCTGCTCTCGTCGGGCGTCGCCGGATAGCCCTGCAGCATCACCCGCCCGGTGCCCACCGTGGCGAACGCCATCTGCGCGGGCCGCACCGACGCGACGCCCGGCACCGCGGCCACCTTCTCGCGCACCGCCGGCGGCAGCACCGGACCGGTCGGGAACTGCTCGACCGGGCTCGCGCTGACATACAGGTCCGTGTCGCCCAGGCTCTCGAACGATTCGGTCGCCGAGTCGACCATGTTGCCGGACGCGCCACCGAGCGCCACTACGGCGGCGACGCCGATCATCACCGTCATCGCGGTCGCCCACACGCGGCGCGGTGCGCGTCCGAGGGTGGTGGCGCCGAGTGCGCCGGGCGCGCCGAACCAGCGTGCGATCCCGGCGGCGCCGCGCACGATCGGGCCGGTGGCGGCGAAGCAGAGCAGCACCGCCGCGGCGAAGGAGGTCGAGATGGCGCCCAGCGAGATCCGCCCGAGGTCGAGGAATGCCAGAACGACGGCCACACCGACGAGGCCGAGCCCGCCGGCCAGCGCCACCCAGCGCAGGATCGCGTTGTCGGCGGCCGAATCGCTCGCCTCCACCGGCGCCAGCGCCTCGACCGGCGCGACTTTGTAGACCTGGCGTGCCGCGATCGCCGCGGCCAGCACGGTCGCCACCACGCACGCCACGATCGCGGCGGGCACCGCGTAGTTCGGCACCATGAACTCGGTGCGCGATTCCACCGACTGCACGATCGCCGCGGGCAGGCGCTCGATCGCGAACCGGCCCATCACCGCGCCGATCGCCGAGCCGATGGCACCGCCGATCAGACCGAGCAGCGCCGCCTCGACCAGCAGATCGCGCACCATCGGCCCGCGCTGCCCGCCGATCGCCCGTAGCAGCGACAGTGTCGGCCTGCGCTGGGCCACCGCCATGCTCATCGCGTTGTAGATCAGGAACGCCGACACCATCAGCGCCGCCGCCGACGACATCAGCGTGGAGTACCGCATGATCTGGATCGCGCCGCCGGCCTGCGCGGTCCGCAGGCTGGGCTCGGCCACCACGGCACGCCCGTCCACGACCGCGGTGAGATCGGAACGCAGCTGCCCGATGTCGGTGCCGGGCTTCGGCAGGATCTGCACGGAGTCGAGCCGGTCGACGCGGTTGGTGAGCAACTGCGCGAGCGGTAGCGGGGCGGCGATCAGGTGACCGCCGTTGAGCCGGTTGGTCGCCTCGTCGTCGAGCACCCCCGCCACTGTCGCGGTGCCCCAGCCGATCGGAACGCTGTCGCCCACCTGGTAGCCCATGGCGGCGCCGACCAGCACCCCGCGCGGCGTGCTGACGAGCTTCGCGGTGTGCTCCGACATCGGGCCGGCCAGATCGCCACCGAGCGCGGCGACATTCGCGTCGGCGCCGACCAGCATGGCCCGGTCGGGACCGGCGCCGAGCGTCGTGCGCAGCATCGGCACCGCCGTGGCCACGCCGGGCGTGGCGGTGATCCGGGCGAGCAGCGACTGTTCGAAGCCGGCGTCGGTGATGCCGGTGATCTCGAGTTCGGCATCGCCGGCCAGGCCCTGGGTGAGCCGGTCGACCGACCCGGTCACCGAGCCGGAGATGCTCAGCACGGCGACCAGCAGGGACGCCGACACCGCCATCACCGCCGTCGACATGACGGTGCGGCCAGGATGACGGATCAGTTCACCGATATTGAACAGCCGCAACCGATCCCACATGGCCGCGATCATGCGTCGACCCGCGCTGCCACGACGTCGTCGGCGTCGATGCGGCCGTCGTGCAGGGTGATCACCCGATCGCAGTGGGCGACAGCGCCCATGTCGTGGGTCACCATCACGACCGAATTGCCCTGTGCGGTGATCTCACCCAGCAGTTCCAGGATCGACGCGCCGGTCTTGGAGTCCAGATTGCCGGTGGGCTCGTCGGCCAGGATCAGCGGTGGATCCATGATCAGTGACCGCGCCACCGCGACGCGCTGCATCTGCCCACCGGACAGTTCGGCGGGCCGGTGCTGGGCCCGGTCGCCGAGGCCTACCAGCTCGAGCAGTTCCAGCGCGCGCGGCTTGGCCTTGCGTAAACCGGTGCCGTCCAGCAACTTCGGCACCGCGACGTTCTCCCAGGCCGACAGCGTCGGCAGCAGGTTGAAGAACTGGAAGACGAAACCGACCTGCTGCAAACGGAAAGCCGCTTGGGCGTCCTCGTCGAGGTCGCCGATCTCGGTGCCGCGGAAGCAGATCGAGCCCTCGTCCGGCTTGTCCAGGGCGCCGAGCAGATGCAGCAGGGTGCTCTTGCCGGAACCGGAGGGCCCGATGATCGAGGTGAACTGGCCCGCCTCGATGCGCATGCTCACCTCGTCGAGCGCGCGTACCCGCTGTTCGCCGACGCGGTACTGCTTGACCACCCGCGTCAGTTCCAGCATCGGCGAATCGTTGTCCGGCATGTTTCTTGGCCCCCAAGGGTTTTCGGTCGGATGGAAATCGTCAGCGCGCGAGGGCGCGGGTACGGGTAGTTTGCCCGGTCGCGGCGTGCGCGTCGAGGATCGCGCGCAGCGCCGGCTGTTCGGCGGCCAGTTCCAGATAGGCCTCCACCGCCGAATGTCCTTCTATCTCGGCCTGTTCGAGTTTGGCGCGCAAATGATTGTTCCATCGGTAGGCCAGGGCTCGCAGGAGTCCCTCGGTCCCGCCGAAGAGCTCGTCCAGTCCGGCCAGGCCGTCGAACAGCTGGGGGTCGCGCGGGTCGATCGACGCCCTGGTGAGCACGGTGTGCACGATCTCGGTGCGGCGGTGCTGATCGGTCCAGGTCATGGGCTTCACCTTCCGTGAGCGGTGTCACTCACGCTACGGTCGCGCGGGCCCGGAATCGTCGTGCCCGGGACCCGACTTGTCCTCCTACCCCGGTAGGAGCGCGGGCCCGTTCGCGGGACGATGACGGGTGCCGGGCCCGGCGGCTAGCCTTACCCCATGGAGGTGAGTCACGCCCTTCCCGCGGGTACCGCGGGCCGGCCCGGCCGCTGGCGGCGGCTCGCGGACCGGCCGCGACACGGGGTGCGGCGGCTGCTCGACATCGTGCGGGAACGCATCGAGTCCCTGCCCTACGACTATCCGCCCGCCGTGATCATCGGGGCCGATCTGGCCCTGCTGGTGATCACCGGCGCGGCCGTGATCCAGCGGCACTCCTACTTCCCGAGCCCGCTGCCCCTGGTGGCGATGGCCACCGCCTTCCTGCCGATCCCGCTGTTCGCGATCTTCGGGGTGAAGCCGCATCCGGCCCTGCTGAAGGGGTCGGCGCTGCTCTCGTGCGGGCTGTTCCTGTTGCAGCCGGTCAGCGCCGATTTCGCGCCGTTCGTGCTGGTGATCGTCGCCGGGGAGGTGGCCGCGGTCGCGTCCCGCGGGATCACCGTCGGGTTCACGGTGCTCGCGATCCTCGAGCTGGTCGCCTTCGACCTCGCCGGCCACGTCCGGTGGGGCGATGCGGGACAGCGGTTGCAGGGGCTGCCGATGTATGTACTCGGCATCGTGCTCGGTGTCTTCGTCGGGGTGCTGCTGCAGTATCAGCGCCGGTTCCTCTATCAGGAGCGCGAGAACCAGTCGATCCGCGCCGTGCGGGCCGCCGATGAGGAACGGCGCCGGATCGCCCGCGAGGTGCACGACGTCATCGCGCATTCGCTGTCCATCACCCTGCTGCATCTGACCGCGGCCCGGCGCGCGCTGCAGACCGACGACGACGTGACCGAAGCGGTGGACGCGCTCGTCGACGCCGAACGCCTCGGCAGGCAGGCGATGGCCGACATCCGCCGCACCGTCGGCATGCTCGACACCAGTCCCTCGACGCTGGCCCCCGAGCCGAGCGCCGCCGACATCGACGAACTCGTCGGCGACTTCCGGCGGGCCGGACTCGACGTCGAATACACCCGCACCGGTGACCTGGCCGTCGTCGAGGGCACCGTCGGGCACGCCCTGTACCGGATCGGGCAGGAATCGCTGGCGAATGTGGCCAAGCACGCGCCCGGCGCGCCGGCGACCGTTCGGCTCGACGTCGCCCCGGAGCTGGCGACGCTGGTGGTGACGAACCCGATGCCCTGCGGTCCGCCGCCTCGGCGCGACGGCGGCATGGGTTTGCGCGGCATGCGCAAGCGCACCGACCTGCTCGGCGGCCGCATTACCGCGGGTGTCGCCGACGACGGGTGGACGGTGCGCGCGAGCTTCCCCCTCAAAACCACGGCGTGCACGACCATCACCGCGCTACTGCCCGGCCTGCTCAAGACCAAGCCCCAGGAGGACACGTGACGGCCGCCGCGCCGATCGACAACCCGGTGACGGTGCTCGTCGTCGACGATCAGGAACTCGTCCGCGGCGGCCTGCGCCGCATCCTGCGCCGCCGCGACGGCTTCACCGTCACCGAATGCGCCGACGGTGACGAGGTGGTGGCCGCGGTCGCGGCCGAACGGCCCGACGTGGTGCTGATGGATCTGCGGATGAAACGGGTCGGCGGCATCGATGCGACGCGGTTGCTGCGCGCGCGTCCGGACGCGCCGCCGGTGCTCGTACTCACCACCTTCGACGATGATCAGCTCCTGTCGGGGGCGCTGCGCGCGGGCGCGGCCGGCTTCCTGCTCAAGGACTCACCCGCCGAGGACCTCATCCGCGCGGTGCGCACCGTCGCCGCGGGCGGCGCCTGGCTCGACCCGTCGGTGACCGGCCGGGTGCTCACCGCCTACCGCACGGTGCGACCGACCGGTACGCGCGGCGATCACCGGCTCGGCGACCTCACCGCGCGCGAGTACGAAGTGCTCGAACTGATCGGCCGCGGCCGGGTCAACAGCGAGATCGCCGCCGAACTCGGCATCTCCGAAGTGACCGTGAAAAGCCACGTAGGACACATTTTCGGCAAGCTGGACCTGCGTGACCGCGCCGCCGCGATCGTGTTCGCGTTTGACCACGGCGTGGTGACACCGGGAGAATCCTCCTTCTGACGAGCAGGTCTTCGGGCCTGCCAGAAGTGGGAGGCGGACGCTGGTGCAGGCACCTGGGTCACGGACGGGGAGCAGATTCGGCCCGTACGAGTTGCGGTCGATGCTGGGCAAAGGCGGGATGGGCGAGGTCTACGAGGCCTATGACACCGGCAAGGACCGGGTGGTCGCCCTGAAGTTGCTGGCGCCCGAGCTCGCCCAGGACCCCGCCTATCAGGTCCGGTTCCGGCGCGAGTCCCAGGCGGCGGCGAAACTGGCCGAACCGCACGTCATCCCGATTCACGACTGGGGCGTGATCGACGGGGTGCTGTTCATCGACATGCGCCTGGTGCCGGGCACCGATCTGCGGACCGTCCTGCGCGCCGGTGGGCCGCTCAGCCCCGATCGGGCGGTCGCGGTGGTCGAGCAGATCGCCGCCGCGCTCGACGCGGCGCACGCGGGCGGGCTGGTGCACCGCGACGTCAAACCGGCCAACATCCTGGTGACGCCCGCCGATTTCGCCTACCTCGCCGACTTCGGCATCGCCCACACCGAGGGCGACAGCGCGGTGACCCAGGCCGGGATGGCCATGGGCTCCTACATCTACATGGCGCCGGAACGTTTCGACGTCGGCCCCATCTCGGGCCGCGCCGATGTCTACTCGCTGGCCTGTGTGCTGCACGAATGCCTCACCGGCGCCGCGCCGTTCCCCGCCGCCAGCATGAGCGTGCTCATCCGCGCCCATCTCTCCGAAGCCCCGCCCCGGCCGAGCACCCTGCTGCCCGGGTTGCCGTCGACGCTCGACGACGTGATCGCGATCGGCATGGCCAAGGACCCCGCCGATCGCTACGCCAGCGCGGGCGAGCTCGCGGTCGCGGCCAGGGAAGCGCTGGTCGCCGCGATCCAGGACAGTCTGCCGGTGGGTGGTCCGCAGGGCGCCGGGGCGATGGGTGTCCCCAGCCCGGGCACCGGCGCCGCGGCGGGGGCGGCGGCCTTCGGCGCGGCCGGCGCGGGTGCGCGGAATCCGGTGCCCGGCAAGGCGCCCGAAGGCTGGAATCTGCCCGTTGGCGTGGGAACCGGCGGTCATCCGGTGCCCGGTGCCGGTGCGACTGGTGGTCATCCGGTGCCCGGCGACGGTCGTGGAGGCCAGGGTGGGACCGGTGGACATCCGATTCCAGGGGGTGCCGGCGCTGGTCGTGGCGTGCCGGGTGGTCGTGCGACCGGTGGTCATCCGGTGCCTGGTGGTGCCGGGGGACAGGCCGTGCCCGCTGGTGGGGTCAGCGGCGGTCACGAGGTGCCGGGTGGTCGGAAGCCTGGTGGCGCTGATGCCGATGGTCGCAACGCGTCCAGTGGGCGGAATGCGCCCGGCGAGGGGCGCGGGCCCGCCGATGACGACGGTGCCGCGGCCGGGCCCACGCCGACCGGTGAGTTCCGCGTCGTCGGCGCGGTGACCGCGACCGGTGGCATCGAGACCTCGCGTAGCCAGACCCAGGCGACCGGCGCGCAGCCCACGCTGATCATCCGGCCGCCCGCCAACGCGGGCCCGGAAACCGCCGGATTCCAGCGTGTCCCGGCCGAGGGCACCGGTGAGGTGTCGATCCCCGCGGTGATCCAGCCGACGGGCCCCGCCGAGATCCGCCCCGACGACACATACTTCACGCCGCTCCCGCCCGCCGACGCCCCGGTCGCCCCCGAGCCTCCGCCCGCCTACACCCCGGACCAGGGCCTGCCCAAGATGCGCCCGTTCCCCGACGCCCACCTCTACGAGGGCGCCGGGCCCGGCGAAACCTCGGCCCCGGTGCCGCACACGCCGTACCCGGCCCCGACCGGCTTCGCCGACGCGACCCCTTCGGGCCCGGTTCCCCAGCGCGCGGCCCCCACCCAGCGCTACGCGGGCCCCCCGCCGGAATACGTCGACACGGGCCGCTCCAACCCCAACCCGCGATTCGGCCCCACCGCCGACGCGGCGCGCCCACCACTGGATGGGAGAGCGGCGGGCGGACCGGGTGTCGGTAGCCCCTTCGGCGCCGGGCCCGATCCTGTGCGTCCCCCACTCGACGGAGCCTCCGGCCCCATCCCGCAACGATCCGCGCCTACCCAGCGCTACCAGGGCGGTCCACCTGGCCCGGCCGCATTCGGCGGCAGCCCCGAGGCCCCCTTCGGCTCGGATCCCAGCGCGTCGAACCCGGTCCCGGACAACCGCTTCGGCGACGAGGAGCCGCCGTTCGGCGAGGGGGGAGCCCCGGACGCACGCTTCCGCGCACCCGACTCCAGCTCCGATGCCCGCTTCGCGGCACCCGCGGGGATGTTCGCCGACGGCGAGAATTCGCCGCACCGCTTCGGCCCGACAGCGCAGTTCGGCGGCGAACACGATCGCTTCGGTTCCGCGGCAGACGATTTCGATGACGACCGCACCGCACAGCCCGCGCGGTTCGCTCCCGGACCGGACCGGTTCGATGACGAGCACGACAGGCCCGGCCTGGACGCCCGCTTCGGCGCACCGGCCGGTGGATTCGGTGACCCGGACCGTTTCGGCGAGCCCCAGTCCGGCGCGGCCGACCGTTTCGGCGCACCGACCGAGCAATACCGTGGCGTGCCGGGGCCGGAGGAGGACCCGCGCCGGGCGGCCGCGACCCGGCAGTACAGCGGGGTGGACGGTCCGGCGACCGAGCAGTACGACCCGGCCGGTTTCGACGCGCAACGGTCGGCGCCGACGCAGCACTACCAGGGCACCTCGCCCAGCGGTGAACCCTTCGGCGCGCCGGATCCGCAACGCGCGCAGGCCACTCAGCAGTATCGCGGTGGCGCGGCGCCGTTCCCCGCGCACCAGGCCCCGCCGGACGAACCGTACGGCGGGCACGAGGCCTACGCGCAGTACGACGAGAACAATGCCTACGGTGATCACGCCTACCGCGACCCCGCCTACGGTGCCGACCCGTACGGTCCGGACCCCGGTTACGCGGAACCCGCCTGGCAGCAGCGGGATTCGGGCCGTAACAGGGCCCTGTTGCCCATCCTGGTCGGTGTGCTCACCGTCGCGGTGCTGGTCATCGGCGCAGCGATCGGCTGGCGGCTGATGTCGGGCGGCGACTCGGCCACCGACACCGCCGCCGCGCCCAGCTCGGCGGCGCCGATCGGCGGCGGGGGCGCGGCCACCACGGCCCCGCGCGCCACCACGGCGGCCCCGACGACCTCGGCAGGCCCGGTCACCCTGCCCGCCGGTGCGCAGCCGTGCGAATCCGGCGCCGCCGGTGGCGCTTTCGGCAAGGCGGCGATCGGCAGCACGGTCACCAGCTGCGGTTTCGCCGAAGCCGTCCGCGCGGCGTACGCCAGTGGCGGCACTGCGGCCGGGCCACGGTCGGTCGTCGCCACCAGTCCCGTGACGGGCCGCACCTACACGATGAACTGCACCCCCGAGGGCAAGCTCGTCACCTGCACGGGCGGCGAGAACGCGGTCGTCTACGTCTACTGACGCGCATCGGCCGCGGCTCCGACGGGAGTCGCGGCCGATCCGTTCAGCTGGACCGTGTCACAGTGACTTTCACGCTCTTCATCAAAGGCTGGTCGCTCTCGGTGCTGTAGTCGCCGATGGCGCACAGCGCGTTCATCTCCGGCATGTACCCGGCGGCGCAGCCCGGGGGAATGTCGTAGGGGATCACCTTGTAGCGGAACAGGGATCGCGTGGACCCGTCGCGGGCGGTGCTGGTGATGTCGACCTCGTCGAACTCGCGCAGTCCGCGTTCCCGCATGTCCTCGGTGTTCATGAAGATCAGCGTGCGCAGGTTCTTCACCCCGCGGTAGCGGTCGTTGTCGGAGTAGATGCTGGTGTTCCACTGGTCGTGGGAGCGCTGGGTCGCCAGGGTCAGCACGCCGGGCGGGTTGGTGACGTCGGGCAGGGTCGCCGTCGAGAACTCGGCCTTGCCCGAGGGCGTGAGGAAGATCAGCTCGCGGGCGGGCTGGCGGATCCGGAAACCCAGCGGCAGCCGGACCCGGCGGTTGTAGTCCTCGAAACCGGGCAGCACCTTCGACATGGTGTCGCGGATGCGGTCGTAGTCCTCGATGTAGTACTCCCACGGCGTCTTCGTCTCGGGCAGCGCGGCTTTCGCGATGCCGGCCAGGATCGCCGGTTCCGACAGCAGATGCGGTGACGCCGGCTTCTTCATGCCGCGCGACATGTGCACCACGGCCATCCCGTTCTCCATCGAGGTGATCTGCGGCCCGCCGCGCTGGATGTCTCGTTCGGTGCGGCCGATACACGGCAGGATCAGCGCGCGCCTGCCGTGGATGACGTGACTGCGATTGAGCTTGGTGCTCACATTGACCGTGAACCCGCACTTCTGGAAAGCCTCGAAGGTGTAGGCGGCATCCGGGGCAGCGGCCACGAAGTTACCGCCCATGCTGAGGAAGAACTCGAGCTTGCCCGCCTGCATCGCCCGAATCGTGGCGACCGTGTCGTAGCCGTTCTCCCGCGGCGGGTCGATCCCGCACACCTGCGCGAGCCGGTCGAGGAACTCGGTGGTGGGGTTGTTGTCGATGCCGCACGTGCGGTTGCCCTGCACGTTGCTGTGCCCGCGCACCGGCGACGGCCCGGCGCCCTCGCGGCCCAGATTGCCGCGCAGGAGCAGCACGTTGACGATCTCGCGGATCGTGTCGACGCCGTGTTCGTGCTGGGTGATTCCCAGGCACCAGCTCATCACCGTGCGGTCGGCGTCGCAGTAGATCCCGGCGGCCTTGCGGATCTGCTGCTCGCTCAGTCCGGACTGGCGCTGGATCTCGGCCCAGGTCGTGGCCTCGACCTCGCGCACGTAGGCGTCGAAGCCGACGGTGTAGCGCTCGATGAACTCGCGATCGAGCGCCTTGGGGTCCGTCTTCGCCTCCTCCAGGACGTGTTTGGCGATGCCGCGCAGCAGCGCGAAGTCTCCGCCGATGCGGACCTGGAGGGTCATGGTGCTGGTGTCGGTGGCGCGGAAGGTGGCCATCGCGGCGAAGTCGTGCGGGATGATCGTGTTGCGGGCGCCCGCCTCGATCAGCGGGTTGACGTGCACGATCTGCGCGCCGCGCTTGTGTGCCTCGGCCAGCGCGGTCAGCATGCGCGGTGCGTTGGAGGCCGCGTTGATGCCCATCACGAACAGCGCGTCGGCCTTGTCCCAGTCGTCGATGTCGCAGGTGCCTTTGCCCGTGCCGAGTGCGGCCTGCAGCGCGCGCCCGCTCGCCTCGTGACACATGTTGGAGCAGTCGGGCAGGTTGTTGGTGCCGAATTCGCGCACCATCAGCTGGTAGAGGAAGGTGGCCTCGTTGCCCAACCGGCCGGAGGTGTAGAAGGACGCCAGATTCGGATCGGGAAGTTCGCGCAACGCCTTGCCCGCCATCTCGAACGCGTCGGGCCAGCTGATCGGCACGTAGTGATCGGTCGCGGCGTCGTAGACCATCGGGTGGGTGAGCCTGCCCTGGTCCTCCAGGTCGTGGTCGCTCCAGGTGGCCAGCTCGCTGACGGTGTGCGCGGCGAAGAACTCGGGGGTGCAGCGCTTGTGCGTCATCTCCCAGGTCACGTGCTTGATGCCGTTCTCGCACACGTCGAGCGTCAGGCCGTCGGTGGCGTCCGGCCACGCGCAGCCGGGGCAGTCGAAGCCATGTTGGGGGTGATTCATCTTCAGGACGGCCTTGGTGCCGAGCAGGGGCTCGTGCTCGTCGAGCACCATGAACTTGCCGACCGAGAGCGCGGCGCCCCACCCGGCCGCCGGATGATGGTAAGGCTTGAATTTCGGCACGGCGGCGCGATCGGCGTCGCCGCTCGGCCCGCTGTCGGGGTCATACGGGGTGTGCGGACCGTCAGCCATGACATCTTCCCTTCGACGATTCAGCGGTGCTGTGGGTCGAGATTCTTCGAAGCCTGTCGGTGTCCCGTCTGGGATTCTCGCCGCCCGAGGTCACGGGACGGCGTAGGTCCGGACTCGACCCACCGCCGTCGCGCGTGTCGCGGTTCGATTCTCGGCCCGCGCGGTCCGGCACGTCCAAGACCGACTTCCGAACACTCGACAGGCTCGGGTTATCAACGCAGGTACAGCCCCGAAAATAGTTTCTGACCTGCGGAGAAGCGGTTTGACGGCGGTGTGGTCCCTCGGCGACGATGCGATTCCAGACCCCCTGAACCGATGCCGGAGGACCCCTTGCCCACCACCCGGACCCGGGCGCGCCCGCTGATTCGGCGGACCGGCATCGACATCGACCACCTGCCCGCCGCCCGGGTCTTCGTCGGCCTGGCGATCCCCGGCCTGCTGCTCACCGCGGCGGGCCGCACCGACCTGCTCATCTACGCGGTGTTCGGCTCCTTCACAGGCATGTACGGCTTCGCCGAGGCGCAGCGGCAGCGCCTGATCCACCAGAGTGAGGCCGCGGTCATGCTGGTCGGGGCGGTGGGCGCGGGCATCGCGCTCGCGCGCTGGCACGCGCCGCCGGTCGTCCTGGTCGCGGCGGTGGCGGTGTCCGCGGCGGTCGCCTCACCGGTCACCGACCGGCTCGGCCTGCGTCCCGAAGGACCCTTCTTCGGCATCTTCGCCTTCGGGGCGATCGCGATGGTGGCCGACAACCAGCCCGATCCGCTTGCGGCGCTGATGATCTGCGCGATCACGGCGGCGCTGTGTGTGGCGGTCGGGTACCTGGACTCCGCGCACCGAGCGCGCCGCGCCGGCGCCTGCGTGCTGCCGGTGAGCATCGCGCCGCACCGCACCGGCCGGGTCTCGCTGGTCCAGTCCGGTCGCTACGCGCTGGCGATCTCGATCTCCGGCGGGATCGGGCTGCTGCTCGGCGTCGGCCATGCCAACTGGGCGATGGCCGGGGCCGCCGTCCCGCTGGCCGCCGCGACCTCGCGCGACCGGATCTCGCGCGGCCTGCACCGGGTGCTCGGCACCTTCCTCGGCCTCGCGGTCACGGCCCCGCTGCTGCTGCCGGGCCCGAATCCGACAGTGCTCGCGCTGGTGATCATCGCGCTGCTGTACCCGACCGAGCTGTTCATGGCCCGCCACTACGCGCTCGCGCTCGGATTCTTCACGCCGCTGATCATGTCGATGACCGAACTCGCCGCGCCGACCGATCCGCGCACCATGCTCACCGAGCGCGCCGTCGACACGGTGATCGGCGTCGCGGTGGGAATCGCTGTCGCGCTCCTGCTCCGCGAACCCGCCCCCGGGTTCCCGCCGCGGGTATGCGAACCGATGCATACTGGCGTCATGGCTGACGACAACCAGTGGTACTACTGCCTCAAGCACCGCACCGCCGAGCAGGGCAAAACCTGCTGGTACGGCGACCGGATGGGCCCCTACCCCGATCAGGCGACGGCCGAGCGGGCACTCGAGATCGCCAAGGCGCGCAACAAGGCCGCCGACGACGAGGACGACTGACCCCGGGGGCGCATGTTCCGGCAACTCGAGTACTTCGTCGCCCTCGCCAGGGAGCGCCATTTCGCGCGCGCGGCCGCGGCCTGCTACGTCTCCCAGCCCGCGCTGTCGGAGGCGATCCGCAAGCTCGAACGCGAGCTCGGCGTGCCGCTGGTGCGGCGCGGGCGAACCTTCGAAGGGCTCACGCCGGAGGGCGAACGCCTCGTCCTGTGGGCCAGGCGGATCCTCGCCGACCGGGACGCGCTCGAACACGAGGTCACCGCGCTGCGCACCGGCCTCACCGGCGAGCTGCGCCTCGGGGTGATCCCGGCCGCGTCGGGCACCGTCACCCAGCTGACCGACCCGTTCTGCGCCGCGCATCCGCTGGTGCGGGTGCGCGTCGAGACGAGCCTGCGCTCGCGCGACATCGTCGAACGCATCCGCGGATTCGAACTCGACGCGGGCATCATCTATGCCGACGGCGTCGACACCGATGGCCTCACCGGCATCCCGCTCTACGAGGAACGCCACGTCCTCGTCGCCGGCGCCGAGCTGCTCACCGGCCGCGCCGACACGATCACCTGGACCGAGGCATTGCAACTGCGGATGTGCCTGCTGCCCAAGGGAATGCGTGGTCGTCAGCTCATCGACAGCGCGCTGGCCGGTCGCGGACTCGTCGCATCGCCGCAGCTGGAGAGCGACTCGGTGGCCACCCTGCTCGAGCACGCGCGCACCGGCCGCTGGGCCTGCATCGTCCCGCAACCCTGGGTCTCGACCCTCGGGCCCACCGCGCGGGTGCGGGTTTTCGAGCTCGCCGACCCCGCCGTCACCGCGCGGATCGCGCTGGTCACGACGGCCATAGAGCCCGCGTCGGTGCTCACCACCGCCCTGGCCGACACCGCCCGCGAAACCGACTTCACCCGCGACGATCGAATTCAGCTATGACCCGGCAATCCTTCGGTAGGGTCCTCGGACATGAGCGCTCGATTGCCGCAATCCGCTCTCACCCGCCTGATCGTGGCGGTGCTCATCGGCCTGTCGGCCGGTCTGATCATCGGGATCTGGACCGAGCCCCCGCTGGGCGTGCTCGCCGGAATCGTCCTGTCCGCCACCGCTTTCGTGGTCTCCGACACCAACGTCACCGACGAGACGATTCGGGCCGTCGCCTTGCGGCACTGCCTGCTGTCGTACGCTTTCGGCACGGTCATCCTCGCGACGACGATCAATCTCGTCGCCGGTTTCGCGACCGGCTGAGGCGAGACCGCCACCGAACCGATCGGCAGCCAAGATGAGCAGAGTCACCGCACGGCGCAAGACCACCCGGCTGTCGCCGACCGGCCGCATCCAGCGACCCGACACCCTCGCCGTGGAGGAACCGCTGGAGATCCGCGTGGACGGGCGGTCGCTCACCGTCACCATGCGCACCCCGGGCGACGACATCGATCTGGTGCACGGATTCCTGTTCGGCGAGAACATCATCGGTTCGGCCGAGGACCTCGTCACCGCCCGCTACTGCGCCGGGACCGACGAGAACGGCCGCAACACCTACAACGTGCTCGACGTGCGCCTGCGCGCGCCGGTGCCGCTGCACACCCGCAACTTCCTCACCACCGGCGCCTGCGGACTCTGCGGCAAGACCGCGCTCGACGAGGTGCGCACGCGCACCCGCTACCCGATCCGGCCCGACTCCGGCACGGTCGCGATCGACACCCTGGCCGAGTTGCCGGGGAAGCTGCGCGCGGGCCAGAAGCTGTTCGAGGCCACCGGCGGCCTGCACGCGGCGGGCCTGTTCACCACCGACGGCGCCCTGCTCGCCCTGCGCGAGGACATCGGCAGGCACAACGCGGTCGACAAGGTGATCGGCTGGGCGGTCCGCGAGGGCCGGATTCCCGCCGCCGAGCTCATGCTCGTGGTGAGCAGCCGGGCCTCCTTCGAGTTAGCGCAGAAGGCCGTCATGGCCGGCATCCCGATTCTGGCGGCGGTCTCGGCGCCGAGTTCGCTCGCGGTCGACCTGGCGGCCGAGTCCGGGCTCACCCTGGTGGGGTTCCTGCGCGGCGAATCGATGAACATCTACTCGGGTGAACACCGCCTGACCTGAGCGTTTCGTACTCGCGGTGGGCGATCGGCAATACTGCCCAGTACGGTGTCGGGATCGCCAACCCGGCGCCGAAGCCCGGGGGAGTCTAGAAACGAAGATGCTTCACATGATGACGAAAGATCGGCGTCCGGTCCGGACCGCGCTCGCCGCGCTGCTGGGGACGGTCGCCCTGCTCACCGCGAGCTGTGGCGACGATCCGAAGCCCGCGCCGACCCAGCCCACCAGGACGAGCGCCGCGGTCGATCCGGGCGGGGGCGCCGGAAGCTTCTCGATCGCACTGCCCGGCAGCCTGGCCGCCGATTTCGCCACCCTGCAGCAGGGTTTCCGCGGCAGCGTCGGCCTGGCGATCATGCCGGTCGGGGGCGAGAAGATGGTCACCTTCGGAAGCTGGACCTCCGGACCCGCCTGGTCGACGATCAAGGTCCCGCTGGCCATCGCCGCGCTGCGCAACAACGCGGCCTACAACGCGACCGCGAGCTCGGCCATCACCGCCTCCGACAACGGCGCCGCCGACACGCTGTGGCAATCGTTGGGTTCCGGCGCCGACGCGGCCGCGGCCGTGCAGGGTGTGCTGCGCGAGGGCGGCGACACGAAGACCACCGTGCCCACCCAGCGCACCCGCGCTGACGCCTCGATCTACGGACAGGCCGAGTGGACGCTGGCCGACCAGGTTCGCTTCGCCTCGCGGCTGCCCTGCCTGCCGCAGAGCCAGCGCGTGGTCGGGCTGATGCAGCAGATCGTGCCGAGCCACCGGTGGGGACTCGGGGCCTTCACCAGCGCCGAATTCAAGGGCGGCTGGGGCCCGGACCCCTCGGGCAAGTACCTGGTCCGCCAGTTCGGGCTCATCGACTCGCCCTCGGGCCGGATCGCGATCGCCTTCGCCGCGCAACCGGATTCGGGCTCGTTCAACGACGGCATGACCATGCTCGACAAGATGGCGACCCTGGTCTCGGGCCACCTGGACGAACTGGCCGGAGGTCACTGCGCCTGACGGCCGCCGGTGCGGCAAGATGAACGCCATGCGCATCGGAGTCTTGACCGGAGGCGGAGACTGTCCAGGGCTGAACGCGGTGATCCGGGCGGTGGTCCGGACCGCGAACGGCCGCTACGGCGACGCGATCGTCGGCTTCGAGGACGGCTGGCGCGGCCTACTCGAGGATCGCAAGATCCGCATCCACAACGACGACCGCACCGACCGGCTGCTGGCCAAGGGCGGCACCATGCTCGGCACCGCGCGCACCAATCCCGATGTCCTGCGCGCCGGGCTCGGCCGCATCCAGCAGACGCTCGACGACAACGGCATCGACGCGCTCATCCCGATCGGCGGCGAGGGCACGCTGACGGCGGCGAGCTGGCTTTCCGACGAGGGCGTTCCGGTGGTCGGCGTGCCCAAGACCATCGACAACGACATCGACTGCACCGACGTCACCTTCGGCCACGACACCGCCCTCTCGATCGCCACCGAGGCCATCGACCGCCTGCACACCACCGCCGAATCGCATCAGCGCGTGATGCTCGTCGAGGTGATGGGCCGCCACGCCGGCTGGATCGCGCTGAACTCCGGCATCGCCGCGGGCGCCCACCTGACCCTGGTGCCCGAGGAACCCTTCGACGTCGCCCAGGTGTGCGCCATGATCAAGAGCCGTTTCCAGCGCGGGGACAAGCACTTCATCTGCGTGGTCGCCGAAGGCGCCCATCCCGCACCCGATTCCGGGTTCGCGCTGCGTGAGGGCGGTATCGACGAGTTCGGGCACGAACGCTTCACCGGCGTCGCCCAGCAGCTCGGGTCCGAGATCGAACGCCGCATCGGCAAGGAGGTCCGCACCACGGTGCTCGGCCACGTGCAGCGCGGTGGCAGCCCGACACCCTACGACCGCATCCTGGCCACCCGGTTCGGCGTGCACGCGGCGGAAGCCGTGCACGCGGGACACTTCGGGCAGATGGTCGCCCTGCACGGCACGGCCATCGGCCTGGTGCCGCTCTCGGAGGCCACCAAGCAGCTCAAGCGGGTGCCCGCCGAACGACTCAGCGAGGCGCAGGCCTTCTTCGGCTGAGATGTCGGTGCGCGTCGGTACCGTGGCGGTATGCGCCCCGGTCGAGTGATCGTCACGGTTCTGTTCGTTGTCGCCGCGTTGGTGGCGGGCTGCTCGGAGTCCTCGGACGAGCCGTCCGGTCCGTCGGTCCTCGGGCCGTGGCACGGTGACCTCGCCGCGGGCGGGCAGGCCGTCTCGATCGGGGTGAGTTTCGCCGCGGACGGTTCGGCCACCATCGACATCCCGGTCCAGGGTGTCCGGGCCGCGCCGTTGAAAGACGTACGCACCGAGCCGGATCGCGTCGAGTTCACCATGCCCGACGTGCCGGGCGATCCGAAGTTCCACGGCAAGCTCGAGGGCGAGCAGCTCACCGGCGAGTGGGTGCAGTCCGGCCAGAGCGCGCCGCTGGTGTTCACCCGCGGCCCGGTCGCCGGAACGAGCAGGCCGCAGGATCCGGCGCCGCCGTACCCGTATCGCAGCGAGGACGTCACCTACCCCAGCGGTGATGTCACCCTGGCGGGCACCCTCACCGAACCCGAAGGGGCCGGCCCGTTTCCGGCGATGCTGCTGATCACCGGCAGCGGCCCGCAGAACCGCGACGAGGACCTGATGGGTCACCGCCCGTTCCTGCTGCTGGCCGACACGTTCACCCGGGCCGGCTACGCGGTGTTGCGCGTCGACGACCGGGGAGTCGGCGGGAGCACCGGAAACCTCGACCAGTCCACCTACGACGACCTCGCCGACGATGCCGCCGCCGGGGTGGCCTTCCTGCGCGCCAGGCCCGAGATCGACCCGGCGAAGGTGGGCCTGTTCGGGCACAGCGAGGGCGGGTACCTCGCGCCGCTGGTTGCCGCGCGCCCGGACAGCGGGGTGGCCTTCACCGTGCTGATGGCCGGGCCGTCCGTCGTGGGCGGTGACGTGCTGATCGAGCAGAACAAGATCATCATGGCCGCCGAGGGCGCGCCCCAGCCCGACATCGACGCGCAGATCGACTACCTCACCCGCTGGACCGGCCTGCTGCGCGCCGGTGACACCGCGGGCGCGAAGGCCTACGCCGAGCAGCACAACCAGTCCCAGCCCGAGGACAAGCGCGCACCGCAGGAAGCCATCGACTCCTTCAGCACCCCGTACATGACCTCGTTCGTCACCTACGACCCGAAACCGGCGCTGGCGGCATTGCGGATCCCGGTGCTCGCCTTCTTCGGCGACAAGGACCTGCAGGTCCCCGCGTCCCAGAACGAGGGACCGATGCGCGCGAATCTGGCGGGCGCCCCCGACCCGACCGTGCACACCTTCCCCGATGTCAACCACCTGATGCAGCCCACCCGGACCGGCAAGCCCAGCGAATACGCCACCATCGAGACCACCATCGACCCGGCCGTGCTCACCTACGTCACCGACTGGCTCACCCAGCACATCCCGGTCCGGTAGGGCTTACATAGACTGACAACCATGAGTGCACCCACGGTCGAGTTGATGGATTACGCCGATGTCATCTCCCGGTACGAGCCGGTGCTCGGCATGGAGGTCCACGTCGAGTTGTCCACGGCGACCAAGATGTTCTGCGGTTGCCCCACCGAATTCGGCGCCGAACCCAATACCCAGGTGTGCCCGGTGTGCCTCGGCCTGCCCGGCTCGCTGCCGGTCGTCAACGAGAAGGCCGTGGAGTCGGCCATCCGGATCGGCCTCGCGCTGAACTGTTCCATCACCCCGTGGGGGCGCTTCGCGCGCAAGAACTACTTCTACCCCGATCAGCCGAAGAACTACCAGATCAGCCAGTACGACGAGCCCATCGCGACCGAGGGCTACCTCGACGTCGTGCTCGACGACGGGTCCACCTTCCGGGTGGAGATCGAGCGCGCGCACATGGAGGAGGACACCGGCAAGTCGCTGCACGTGGGCGGCGCGACCGGACGCATCCACGGCGCCAGCCACTCGCTGCTCGACTTCAACCGCGCCGGGGTGCCGCTGATCGAGATCGTCACCAAGCCGATCACCGGCGCCGGTGAGCGCGCGCCCGAGGTGGCCCGCGCCTATGTCACCGCGCTGCGCGAGGTGCTGCGTTCGCTGAACGTCTCCGATGTGAAGATGGAGCAGGGCTCGCTGCGCTGTGACGCCAATGTGTCGCTGATGCCGGTGGGCGCCGAGGAGTTCGGCACCCGCACCGAGACCAAGAACGTGAACTCGCTCAAGAGCGTCGAGGTGGCCGTGCGCTACGAGATGCGCAGGCAGGCGGCCGTGCTCACCGCGGGCGGCGAGATCGTGCAGGAGACCCGCCACTTCAACGAGGCCGACGGGTCCACCTCCGCGGGCCGCCGCAAGGAGACCGCCGAGGACTACCGCTACTTCCCCGAGCCGGACCTCGAGCCCGTCGCCCCGGCCGCCGACTGGGTCGACGAGCTGCGCGCCACCATCCCCGAGTACCCGTGGCTGGTCCGCGCGCGCATCCAGGCCGAGTGGGGACTGTCCGACGAGGTGATGCGCGACCTGGTCAACGCGGGCGCGCTCGACCTGATCATCGCCACCGTCGAGGCGGGCGCCCCGGCCAACGAGGCCCGCTCCTGGTGGGTCGCCTACCTGACCGAGAAGGCCAAGGAGCGCGAAGTCGCCCTCGCCGACCTGCCGATCACGCCGGCCCAGGTGGCCGCGGTGATCGGGCTGGTCGAGGCGAAGACGGTCAACAACAAGGTCGCCAAGCAGGTCGTCGACTTCGTCCTCGCGGGCGAGGGCGAGCCTGCCGCCATCGTCGAGGCCAAGGGCCTCGGCATGGTCAGCGACGACTCGGCCCTGCAGGCCGAGGTCGACAAGGCGCTGGCCGCCAACCCCGACATCGCCGAGAAGATCCGTTCCGGCAAGGTCCAGGCGGCGGGCAAGATCGTCGGCGACGTCATGAAGGCCACCCGCGGCCAGGCCGATGCCGCCAAGGTTCGCGAACTGGTCCTCGCCGCTTGCGCGTAGGTGTGCAGAGAATCGCCCCCACCGGGTTTCCGGTGGGGGCGATCGTTTCTAGTCCGGGCCGCCCGCCCCGCCCTGCGGGGGCGGAATGCGCACGACGCGGTCGTCGAATTCGCCGGGCTCGCCGTCGGTCTTGTTGATCGTGGTCACCCAGACGCTGCCGTCGGCGCCCGCCGTGGCGCCGAGCAGCTTGCCGTACTTGTCCTGGGCGATCAGGGTGGGCGCGGTCGTCACGGCGAAGGTGTTGGCATCGGCGCCGACCGCGGCCAGGGCCTTGCCCTCGCTCAGGGCGACCGCGACGCCGTCGCCGGTGGCCGTGCAGCCGCCGACACCGGGCCGATCGGGCCAGGTCCAGGCGACGGTCAGCGCGCCGTCGGTGCCCAGATGCTGGAGCCGGTCCTCGGCGGCGGTGCGGTCGGTGACCCACATGCCGTTCTTGCCGTCGCGGCAGATGTCGCCCGCCGTGCCGATGCCGGAGGCCACCACCTGCGGGGTGTTGGTGCCCGACGAAGGCGACTCCAGCCGAAGCAGTTTGCCGCCGAGCGAGCCGGGATCGGCTGCGGCGCCGGGGTTTCCGGCATCGCCGGTGAGCACCATCAGCTGGGTCGGGGTCGCCCACTCGATGGCGCCGCGATTGCCGGTGGCGCCCTTGGGAATTCCGGTGAGGATCTCCTTGGGCGCGCCGCCGTTCTTCGACAGCCGGACGACCCGGTTGTCGCTGCCGGTGGTGATGTAGGCGTACATCAGCCCGTCCTCGCCGAAGGTGGGCGAGAGCGCGATGTCGGAGATGCCGCCGTCGCCGGACGCGTCGACCGCCACGCTGGCGACCTCCACCGGCTCCGGCTGCGGCGTGCTCGCGTCGACCGGGGTGACCTGTAGGATGCGCCCCGTCCTGCGCTCGGCGACGAGCGCGCCGTCGCCGAGCGGGATCAGCCCGCCGCCGGAATCCAGACAGGTGGCGATCACATTCGGATCGGGGTCGATGCACGGCCCGGTCGGGCGCGGCACCTGCGAGGGTGAGTCCTCCGGCTTCTTCGGCTGGGCGTCGGACCCACCCAGCGACGGTTCGGTGGTGAACGGACTCGACGCCGACTCGTCGAACCGGGCGCACCCGGCGACCAGTACAGCGCCCAGCGTCAATCCGACTACCACGCGTCCCGCGAAAACCGAACTCATGGCACAGACGTTACCGGCAGTCCAGCGGGCCGGACACGCCTGATCCGGGGAAGAGCAGCACTGGGCGGCGGCACGTCCTATGGTGAGTCGGTGAGCGTGAAGCCGAATGACACACCCGACGCCGACGGGTCGTCGCAGCCCGGACCCGCCGCGTCGTCGGCGGGCCAGCCGGTGACCAGCCCGTACGACTCGCCGACCACGCAGATGCCGAAACCGGACCTGCACAAGGACATTCCACGCACCGACGAGGACCTCGGCCTCGACCCCGGCGACGAGGTACCCCTCGCGGGTGACGCGGACGACGACGGCGGCTACGGCTACGCGTCGATCCCGCCCGCGGCCGCCGCCTCGGCGGGCTCGGTGCGACTGCAGCGCCGCAATCGCGAAGCCCGCCGCGGCACCCTCGACCTCGGTCTGTTCGTGCTGCGCCTGGTCGTCGGCTACACCTTCATCTACCACGGCCTGCAGAAGCTGACCGGCTGGTTCCACGGCCCCGGCCTCGACGGCACCAAGACGATGATGGAAAGCGGCGGCTGGGATTACCCGACGCTGTCGGCGGCACTGGTCATCGCGGGCGAACTTGGCGGCGGCATCCTGCTGGTCCTCGGCCTGGCCACCCCGCTCGCCGCGGGCGCGGTGCTGGCGACGATTCTCACCGCGTGGATGTGGAAGCAGGGCATGGTCCCCGGCTTCCAGTACAACGCCGCCACTCCCACCGGCGTCGAGATCGACACCATCCTGGTCGGCGCGGCGGCGACGATCATCCTCACCGGTCCGGGCCGCTGGTCCTTCGACCGAGGCCGCGGCTGGGCGACCCGCCCTGCCTACGGTTCCTTCACCGTGATCCTGCTGGCCGTCGCCGCGGCGATCGCCGCCTACTGGTTCCTCCACGGCGGCAACCCGTTGACGGGCATCGGCCCCTTCTGATCCACCCAGACGAACGGCGTCCCGCGCAGTCGAGGGACGCCGTTCGCGCTGTTCGGTCGACGGGTTACGGCACCTGGCGGACCGCGCCCTTGTCGGCCGACGTGGCGAGCGCGGCGTAGGCGCGCAGCGCGGTGGTCACCGGGCGGTCGCGGTTCAGTGGCTGCCACGGACGCTCGGAGGCCTCCATCTTCGCGCGGCGCTCGGCGAGCACCTCGTCGGACACCAGCACCTCGAGCGCGCGGGTGTGCACGTCGACGCGGATGCGGTCGCCGTTCTCGATCAGCCCGATCACGCCACCCTGGGCGGCCTCGGGGGAGATGTGCCCGATCGAGAGGCCCGAGGTGCCGCCGGAGAAGCGGCCGTCGGTGATCAGCGCGCACACCTTGCCCAGCCCGGCGCCCTTGAGGAACGCGGTGGGGTGCAGCATCTCCTGCATGCCGGGACCGCCCGAGGGGCCCTCGTAGCGGACGACGATCACGTCACCGGCCTTGATCTTCTTGCCCAGGATCATCGACACCGCCTCCTCCTGCGACTCGACCACCACGGCCGGGCCCTCGAAGGTGAACAGGTCCTCGTCGATGCCCGCGGTCTTGAGGATCGCGCCGTCGGGCGCGATGTTGCCGCGCAGCACGCACAGCCCGCCCTCGACGGTGTAGGCGTGTTCGAGGTCGCGGATGCAGCCACCCGCGGCGTCGGTGTCCAGCGAGGACCAGCGGTTGCTGGTGGAGAACGGCTCGACGGTGCGCACGCCACCCGGCGCGGCGTGGAACAGCTCGATCGCCTCGTCGGAAGCCTTGCCCGAGCGGATGTCCCAGGTGTCGAGGAATTCCGCGTAGTCGGCGGTGTGGACGGTGGTCACGTCCATCTCGAGCAGACCGGCGCGGCGCAGCTCACCGAGGATGGCGGGGATGCCACCGGCGCGGTGCACGTCTTCCATGTGGTAGTCCGAGTTGGGCGACACCTTCGACAGGCACGGCACCCGGCGGCTGATCTCGTCGATGGTGGCCAGATCGAAGTCGATCTCGCCCTCCTGCGCGGCGGCGAGGGTGTGCAGCACGGTGTTGGTGGAACCGCCCATGGCGACGTCGAGGGCCATCGCGTTGCGGAAGGCCTTGGCGTTGGCGACATTGCGGGGCAGCACCGAGGCGTCGTCGTCGCGGTACCAGCGGGTGGCGATGTCGACGATGACGGTGCCCGCCCGCTCGAACAGCGCGCGCCGCGCCGCGTGCGTGGCCAGGGTGGAACCGTTGCCGGGCAGGGCGAGACCGAGCGCCTCGGTCAGGCAGTTCATCGAGTTGGCGGTGAACATGCCCGAACACGAACCACAGGTCGGGCACGCCGAGCGCTCGACCTCGTCGAGACCCTCCTCGGACACGGCCTGGTTCGCGCTCGCCGAGATCGCGCTGACCAGGTCGAGCGGCGCGTGCGCGACGCCGTCGACGACCACGGCCTTGCCCGCTTCCATCGGGCCGCCGGAGACGAACACGGCCGGGATGTTGAGCCGCATGGCGGCGTTCAGCATGCCGGGAGTGATCTTGTCGCAGTTGGAGATGCAGACCAGCGCGTCGGCGGTGTGCGCGTTGGCCATGTACTCGACCGAGTCGGCGATGATCTCGCGCGAGGGCAGCGAGTACAGCATGCCGCCGTGACCCATGGCGATACCGTCGTCGACGGCGATGGTGTGGAACTCGCGCGGGACGCCGCCCGCGGCGCGCACGGCCTCGGCGACGATGTCGCCCATGTTCTTGAGGTGCACGTGGCCCGGCACGAACTGGGTGTAGGAGTTCGCGATCGCGACGATCGGCTTACCGAAATCGGAGTCGGTCATTCCGGTGGCGCGCCAGAGGGAACGGGCGCCCGCGGCATTGCGGCCGATGGTGGTGGTGCGTGAGCGAAGCGGTGGCATGGGGGAGTCCTCGTAGTGTCGCTGGGTGCGTCCAAGCGTGCGCGCAGGGGGCTGACCTGCGCCGCACAGTGCGAGTGCGCGATGCGTCCGGCAGCCTTGCACGTTACTCCGGCGGGCGGTGGTCGCGTCGCGCCGGTGGGGCGTGCAGGGCAAGGGAAACCGGGCTCGAGGCGGGAGTGTCGCTCCGGAGGGTGTCGCCGCGGTGGTGCCGTCGGCGCGGGGTGCCCGGGTGCCGTCAGCTTACCGGTTGAACCACGCGCGGCACGGCGCCGATTCCCACAGTGACCGAGCCGACGCTCAGTCCTGCTCGTCCTCGGCCTTCGCCTCGGCCTCGGCGCGCTCGGCTTCGACGCGCTCGGCCTCGGCCCGCTCGGCGGCGGCGAACACGTCGGGCAGACGGCCGCCCGAGGCGTCGATGAGCTCACGCAGCCGGTCGTAGCCGACGGCGGGCAGCTTCACCTCGGAGTCGTCGGACAGGCGGGCGCGCACGTACCCGCGCTTCGGAATGCTGATGCCCTTGACCTGAGCCCAGTCCAGGTGCTTCGTGCCGACCATCGAACTCAGGTCGAGCCCGGCGTCGGAGATCGTGGTGTGCGTCCTGGCGACCCAGAAGATGGCGATCACCGGGAACAGCAGCAGCCACCACAGCCCGACCGGCCAGCCGACGAACGGGAAGAACACGCAGAACGCCAGCACCAGCACGCCGATGTAGGCCAGCCGGGGCACGCCGATCACGTGTACGCCCGGCGTCGGCGTGCTCGCCTTGCGCGGCACCAGCAGCCAGACGATCACCGCGGCGGGCACGATCAGCCCGATCCGCAGCCCGAGCGACCACCCCTGGACGGTGCCGACGACGACGAAGATCAGGTACGCGAGCACCACCGCGCCGATGGCGGCGAGCCGCCCCGGTCCGGCGCCGCGCAGACCGCCGGGCCGCGTGGGGCGACCCGTATCGGTTCCCGCGTCGGTGGTGTGGGACGATTTAGCCGGTGGCACGGACTGATGCGGTGATGACACCCTCCTATCCTCGCATCCTGGTACACGGACCCACGCAACCACTCGCGTCCCACATAATGGGATGCAGAGAGTAGTCTGTTTGACTCTTCGGTTCACGCGCGCATAACGTCGTGTGCGTGATCAGAAACGAGTTGCTCGTAATCGGCCGGCGCGTCCAGCGTTGAGCCTGACTATCTGAGTCGAATACGTCAGCTCGCGTTGCGACGCGCCACCCTCGAACAGCCCTGTGCTGGTCGGGGGATTTTTTATGTCAAGGCACCGCGTGTTCAGGCACACCAGTGTTGTCCGGGGTCAGAACGACAAAGTTAGGAACGAAGACGGTGAGTGCACCAACCGCACGACCCGGGCCATCGGCCCGCAGGTCAGCGCCTTCGGCTAGCCAGCCTTCCGCTGGTAGCCCGGCGACCAACCCCACCCGCCGCCAGGTCGCGCCCGAGCGCGTCACCGGTGCGCAGTCGGTGGTCCGGTCCCTCGAAGAGCTCGACGTCGACACCGTATTCGGCATTCCCGGCGGTGCGGTCCTTCCCGTCTACGACCCGCTGTTCGACTCCGAGAAGGTCCGCCACGTGCTGGTGCGCCACGAGCAGGGCGCCGGTCACGCGGCGACCGGCTACGCGCAGGCCTCGGGCAAGGTCGGTGTGTGCATGGCCACCTCCGGCCCCGGCGCCACCAACCTGGTGACCCCGCTGGCCGACGCGCAGATGGACTCGGTCCCGATCGTGGCGATCACCGGTCAGGTGGCCTCCAGCCTGGTCGGCACCGACGCGTTCCAGGAAGCCGACATCTCCGGCATCACCATGCCGATCACCAAGCACAACTTCCTGGTCAAGGACCCGATCGACATCCCGCGCATCCTGGCGGAGGCGTTCTATCTCGCCGCCTCGGGTCGCCCCGGCGCGATCCTGGTCGACATCACCAAGGACGCGCTGCAGGCCCAGACCACCTTCTCGTGGCCGCCGGAGATGCGCCTGCCCGGCTACCGCCCGGTGACCAAGCCGCACGGCAAGCAGGTGCGCGAGGCCGCCAGGATGATCCTGGAGTCCAAGGCGCCGGTGCTCTACGTCGGTGGCGGCGTCATCAAGTCCGACGCCTCGGCCGAGCTGCTCGAGCTCGCCGAGCTGACCGGTATCCCGGTCGTCACCACCCTGATGGCCCGTGGCGCGTTCCCCGACAGCCACACGCTGAACATGGGCATGCCCGGCATGCACGGCACCGTCGGCGCCGTCGCGGCCCTGCAGAAGTCGGACCTGCTGATCACCCTCGGTGCCCGCTTCGACGACCGCGTCACCGGTCAGCTGGACTCCTTCGCGCCCGACGCGCGGGTCATCCACGCCGACATCGACCCGGCCGAGATCGGCAAGAACCGCCACGCCGACGTCCCGATCGTGGGCGACGCGCGTGAGGTGATCGTCGAGCTGATCGAGACCCTCAAGGCCGATCCGCAGTCCGGCGACGCGCCGCTGCTGAAGCTCACCGAGTGGTGGGCCTACCTCAGTGACATCCGCGACAACTACCCGCTGGGCTGGAAGACCCCGACCGACGGTTCGCTGTCGCCGGAGTTCGTCATCGACGCGCTGGGCCGCCTGGCCGGTCCCGAGGCGGTGTACTGCGCCGGTGTCGGCCAGCACCAGATGTGGGCCGCGCAGTTCATCAAGTACGAGAACCCGCGCACCTGGCTCAACTCCGGTGGCCTCGGCACCATGGGCTACGCCGTCCCGGCCGCCATGGGCGCCAAGATGGGCGCGCCGGAGAAGGAGGTCTGGGCGGTCGACGGTGACGGCTGCTTCCAGATGACCAACCAGGAGCTGGCCACCTGCGCCGTCGAGGGCGTGCCGATCAAGGTCGCGCTGATCAACAACGGCAACCTCGGCATGGTCCGCCAGTGGCAGACCCTGTTCTACGAGGAGCGCTACTCCAACACCGACCTGGGCACGCACACCCTGCGCATCCCCGACTTCGTCAAGCTGGCCGAGGCACTGGGTTGCGTCGGCATCCGCGTGGAGAAGGAAGAGGACGTCGAGCCCGCGATCCGGCAGGCGCAGGCGATCAACGACCGCCCGGTCGTGATCGACTTCATCGTCGGCAAGGACGCCCAGGTGTGGCCGATGGTCGCCGCGGGCACCAGCAACGACGAGATCATGTTCGCTCGCGGCATCCGCCCGCTCTTCGACGAGGACGAGGCGGTCGCCGAACCGGCCGTCATCCACGAGGCGATGGAGCGCGAGCAGGCGGCATTCGAGAAGGGCAGCGAAGCATGAGCACCACCCACACCCTGAGCGTCCTCGTCGAGGACAAGCCGGGCGTGCTGGCGCGCGTCGCGAGCCTGTTCTCGCGCCGTGGCTTCAACATCGAGTCGCTGGCCGTCGGCGGCACCGAGATCCCCGAGATCTCGCGCATGACCATCGTCGTCACCGTCGACGATCTGCCGCTCGAGCAGGTCACCAAGCAGCTCAACAAGCTGATCAACGTCATCAAGATCGTGGAGCAGGACGCCGACGCCTCGGTGGCCCGCGAGCTGATCCTGGTGAAGGTGCGCGCCGACGCCTCGGTGCGCACGCAGGTGATCGAGGCCGTGCAGTTGTTCCGCGCCAAGGTGATCGACGTCTCGCCCGACGCGCTGACCATCGAGGCGACCGGCACCCGCTCCAAGCTGGATGCCCTGCTGCGCATGGTCGAGCCGTACGGCATCCGCGAGATCGTGCAGTCCGGTGTCGTGGCCGTCGGCCGCGGACCGAAGTCCATCACCGCGACCCGCTGAACCGGCCGCAGCAACCTCCGCGATAACTTTTCCCAACCGCATTCATTCAGAAGGGACCAACCAAGTGGCAGTCGAGATGTTCTACGACGACGACGCTGACCTGTCGATCATCCAGGGCAAGAAGGTCGCCGTGATCGGCTACGGCAGCCAGGGCCACGCGCACTCGCTGAGCCTGCGCGACTCCGGCGTCGACGTCCGCGTCGGCCTGGCCGAGGGTTCGAAGTCTCGCCCGAAGGCCGAAGAGGCCGGTCTGACCGTCGGCACCCCCGCCGAGGTCTCGGCCTGGGCCGACGTGATCATGGTGCTGGCGCCCGACACCGCGCAGGCGTCGATCTTCACCAACGACATCGAGCCGAACCTGAAGGACGGCGACGCGCTGTTCTTCGGCCACGGCCTCAACATCCACTTCGGTCTGATCAAGGCTCCGGCCAACGTGACCGTCGCGATGGTCGCCCCGAAGGGCCCCGGCCACCTGGTGCGTCGTCAGTTCGCCGACGGCAAGGGCGTTCCGGCCCTGATCGCCGTCGACCAGGACCCGACCGGCGAGGGCCAGGCGCTCGCGCTGTCCTACGCCAAGGGCATCGGCGGCACCCGCGCCGGCGTCATCAAGACCACCTTCAAGGAAGAGACCGAGACCGACCTCTTCGGTGAGCAGGCCGTGCTCTGCGGTGGCACCGAGGAACTGGTCAAGACCGGTTTCGAGGTCATGGTCGAGGCGGGCTACGCCCCCGAGATGGCCTACTTCGAGGTCCTGCACGAGCTCAAGCTGATCGTCGACCTGATGTACGAGGGCGGCATCGCGCGCATGAACTACTCGGTGTCCGACACCGCGGAGTTCGGTGGCTACCTGTCCGGTCCGCGCGTCATCGACGCCGACACCAAGGAGCGCATGAAGGCGATCCTCAAGGACATCCAGGACGGCACCTTCGTCAAGCGCCTCGTCGCCAACGTCGAGGGCGGCAACAAGGAGCTCGAGGGTCTGCGCAAGCAGAACGCCGAGCACCCGATCGAGGTCACCGGCGCCAAGCTGCGCGGCCTGATGAGCTGGGTCGACCGCCCGATCACCGAGACCGCGTAAGTTTCTCGCAGTCGTGGGCGGGGGCGGGGGGGCGGGGGGGGGCGGGGGCCCCCGCCGGGGGGCCGGGGCGCGGCGCCCCCCGCGGCCGTTCGCCGGTCGATCGCCGGCCGCGGGTCCGGCGCGGATCCTTGCTGTCGGGTGCCGGTAGCGCGAGACTTGCTCGATGACGAACGAGACGGTGGAGGACTTCGCGGGCGCGGCGGCCGAGCAGGGGAGGGCGGCGCGCAAGCGGATCTCGCGATCGCGCCTGGGCGAGTGGGGAGCGGGACCGGATCGGGAGGATCCGGTCGCGATTCTGGAGCGGCAGGCCGCGACGCGGCTGCCCGAGCTGGTGCCGATCCGGTACGCGCGCATGATCCAGTCGCCGTTCACCTTTCTGCGCGGCGCGCCCGCGGTCATGGCCGCCGATCTCGCGCAGGGCCCGAACACGGGTCTGACCGTCCAGCTGTGCGGCGACGCCCACCTGTCCAATTTCGGCCTGTACGCCTCGCCGGAACGCCAACTCGTCTTCGACGTCAACGATTTCGACGAGACCTTGCCCGGTCCGTTCGAATGGGACGTCAAACGCCTCGCCGCCAGTGTGGCCGTGGCCGCCCGCGACAACGGTTGCGACGACGAGCGCGCCGCCTCGGCCGTCGAGGCGGCCGCGCGCGGCTACCGCGAGACGATGCATCAGCTCGCCGGGACCGACAGCCTGACCGTCTGGTACGAGCTCGTCGATGTCGACCAGGTGGCCGATCTCATCCAGAAACCCAAGGTGCGCAAGAAGTTCGACAGGGCCGTCACCACGGCGCGGAGCAAGACCAGCCTGCAGGCACTTGGCAAACTCACCGAACCGGACGCGAACGGGGTACCGCGGATCAAGAACCAGCCGCCGCTGCTCGTCCCGATCGAGCTCGCCGACGAGAAGGAGATCGACGACGTCTTCGCCGATTATCGCCGCAGTCTGCCCGACGAGCGGCGCACACTGATCGATCGGTACCGGATCGTCGATCAGGCGATGAAGGTGGTCGGCGTCGGCAGTGTCGGCACCAGGTGCTTCATCGTCCTGCTCATGGACAAGGAATCGGGCAGCCCGCTGTTCCTGCAGGTGAAGGAGGCCGAGGCGTCGGTACTCGCGACGCATCTGAAGCCCAGCAAATATCACCATCAGGGGCACCGGGTGGTGGTCGGGCAGCGGCTGATGCAGTCGGCCAGCGATGTCTTCCTCGGCTGGGCGACCGGTCCGGCCGGGCGGTTCTTCTACTGGCGCCAGTTGCGCGATATGAAGGGTTCGGCCGACATCGCGAACCTGGCCCACGGCGAACTCGCCCGCTACGCCGCGCTGTGTGGTTCGGTCCTGGCCCGGGCCCACGCCCGTTCCGGTGACCGCGTCGCCATCGCCGCCTACCTCGGCAAGAGCGACGGATTCGACCGCGCGTTGGGCGAATTCGGCCTGGCCTACGCGGACCAGACCGTCACCGACCGGCTCTCGCTGCTGGCGGCGATCGACTCCGGCCGGGTCACGGCGGCACCGCACGCCTACTGAGCTGTGGCCGACGTCGCGCGCTGTCGTCGGCGGGCCCCACCTACACTGGTTACCGATGAGTAAGTTCTTTTCCTCGGTGGACCAGGTGACCGACCGGCTGACCTCGGCCGGCTACCTGCCGTCCCTCGATATCGCGACCGCGGTCTTCCTGGCCGACCGGCTCGGTAAGCCGCTGCTGATCGAGGGCCCGGCCGGTGTCGGCAAGACCGAGCTCGCCAAGGCCGTCGCGGCCGCGGTCTCGGCCGAGCTGATCCGCCTGCAGTGCTACGAGGGCATCGACGAGGCGCGGGCGCTCTACGAGTGGAACCACGCCAAGCAGCTGCTGCGCATCACTGCCACCTCGGGCGAGGGCTGGGAGGACACCCGCGAGCACGTCTTCACCGAGGAGTTCCTGCTGGCCCGGCCGTTGCTGGCGGCGATCCGCAACCCCGAGCCGACGGTGCTGCTGATCGACGAACTCGACAAGGCCGACGTGGAGATCGAGGGCCTGCTGCTCGAGGTGCTCAGCGACTACCAGGTGAGTATTCCGGAGCTCGGCACCGTCGCCGCGGTGCGCAAGCCGTTCGTGCTGCTCACCTCCAACGCGCACCGGGAGCTGTCCGAGGCGCTCAAGCGGCGCTGTCTGTATCTGCACATCGACTATCCGACGGCCGAACTGGAGAAGGCGATCGTCCGGCTGAAGGTACCCGAGCTGGATGCCGCGCTGGCCGAACCGGTGGTGACGACGGTGAGCGCGCTGCGGCAGCTGTCGTTGCGCAAGGCGCCGTCGATCGCCGAAACCGTGGACTGGGCCAGGACACTGGTGGCGCTGGGCACGCGGTCGCTGTCGGCGGGCGTGGTGCGTTCGACGCTGGGTGTGCTGCTGAAGTACCAGTCCGACCATCGGCTCGCCGTCGAGCGTCTCGCACTGGACGGTCCCGATGATCCGCGTTGAGTTCCGCGGCGCGTCCGAGCGCCGGCCGGGCGTAGGCGAGGTCTGGGCCCGGTGATGTCATGACGACCGCGGCCGAGCAGATGACACGGCCCACTGCGGACCGGCTGGTCGACTTCGTCGGCCTGCTCCGCGAACACGGCATCCACGCGGGCCCCAGCGAAACCGTGGACGCGGCCGCCGCGATCGTGGCTCTCGGCACGGCCGACCTCGCCGTCCTGCGCTCCGGCCTGGCGGCCTGCCTGCTGCGCCGCAACGGCCAGCGCTCGGTCTTCGACCAGCTCTTCGACCTGTTCTTCGGCGGCGGTGGCAGGCCGGCGCCGCGCCCGGGCGCCGCTCCCGATTCGTTGCGCGAGCGGGTGACCGCCGCGCTGGTGGCGGGCGAGGACGACGCCGAGCTGGCCAGGGAAGCGCTCGACACCTTCGGCGCCTACGGCGGCGCGGGGGAGACCGCGGGCCGGGTGAGCGGGGCGTCCGGCGCGGGCTGGTCGTCGTACCTGACGATGAAATCCCTGCGCCCTGACGAGATCTCCGACGAGGTCGCGCAAACACTCGGCGGGGCGGGGCAATTCGACGCCGCGGTACACACGATCGAAGCGCGTCGACGCGTCGACCGGTTCCGTGCCGCCGTGCAGGCCGAGGCCAGACTGCGGTCGGCCGAGCTGCGCGGTGTCGAGAACATCGCGCGGCGCGGTATCGAAAGCGCGGGCGACAGCGTCGATTTCCTCGGCGCCCGCTCGCAGGATCTGGCGGAGATGCGCCGCCTGGTGCATCCGCTCGCTCGAAAGCTCGCGACCCGGCTGGCGGTGCGGCGCAAGAAGGCGGTTCGCGGTCAGATCGATCTGCGCCGGACGTTGCGCCGCTCGATGGGCACCGGTGGCGTGCCGATCGATCCGGTGTTGCGCGCGCGCCGCCACGGCCGTCCCGATCTCGTCGTACTGGCGGATGTCTCGGGCTCGGTCAGTGGTTTCGCCGAATTCACCCTGCAGCTGGTGCAGGCACTACAGGATCAGTTCAGCCGGGTCCGCAGCTTCGGTTTCGTCGACACCTGCGCCGAGATCACCGGCTACTTCACGCCGGGCGAGCCGCCGGCGCCCGGTTTCGCGCAGGACATCGTGCGCGAGGCGGGCGTCACCCGGTTCGGCTCCAGCAATTACGGCGAGGCGTTCCAGGGTTTCGTCGACCGGTATCTCGACGCGGTCGGCCCACGCACCTGCGTGCTGATCCTCGGCGATGCCCGCACGAATCGCACCGACCCCAATCTCGCCGCGCTGGAAGCGATCTCCGAACACGCGAAGGCGGTGTACTGGCTCAATCCGGAGCCGTCGCGGTCGTGGAACACCGGCGACTCCGCGGCGGAGGCCTACACCGAGGTCGTCACGATGCACGAGTGCCGCAATGTCCGCCAGCTGGCCGAGGTGATCGGCAGGCTGCTGCCCGCCTGAGCCGACTGCGGCGGTGCGGTGAGCTGCCCGGCCCGGACAGCTCACCGTCGCGGTGGTCATCGTGACGACAGCCGCACGACCGCGTACTCGTGCTCGCTCTTGGCCTGGTACTTGCCGTACCGCGGCTGCTCGGCGGTGATCGCGTCCCAGGCCTTCGCCCGTTCCGCGCCGGTGAGCACCTGGGGCACGACTCGCCGCGGCGACTCGCCGGGCAGTTCGATGCTGGCCTGGTCGGGGTGCGCCAGCAGATTGCGCTGCCAATCCGGGTCGCCGTTCTTGCCGCCGGAGGCAACCAGCAGCCAGGTGTCCTCGCCGCCGGGGAACCAGGAGATCGGGGTCTGGCGCGGTGCGCCGCTGCGGCGCCCGACGGTATTGAGGATCAGCACGTTCATCCCCATGAAGGTGCCCTTGCCGTTGCGGATCTTGCGATTCATCCTGGCGTTCATCCGGTGCTGCATCCATCGGGAGAAACCCCCGTGCGAGTTCTCGGCCATCGGACTGTCCTTTCGAGTGTGGCGGGTGGGGCTCAGCCCCAGGCTCCGGCGATCTGGCGGGTGGTGGCGTTGAGGCGGTTGAACATGTTGGTGACGCCGATCATCAACACGATGGAGGCGAGTTGACGCTCGTCGAAGTAGCTGGCGGCCGCGTCCCAGATCTCGTCGGTGACCGCGTTGGGACGGTCGGCCATGCGGGTGGCCGCCTCGGCCAGTTCCAGCGCGGCGCGCTCCTCGTCGGTGAAGTACGGCGTCTCCCGCCAGGCGACGACGGTCGCCAGTCGCTCCTCGGACACGCCCGCCTTGCGGGCGGTCTTGGTGCCGCCGTCCACGCAGGCGCTGCAGCCGTTGATCTGGCTGACCCGCAGGTGCACCAGCTCGAGGATCTCGCCGTCGACGCCGCCGGTCTGCACCGCCTTCAGGACCTGCTGGATCGGGCCCATGGCGTCGGTGAGGACCATGGCGGGGTTCTGCATCCGGGACTGCATGATGTTCTCCTTCGTCGTGTCGTCTCCGCTGTTCGCGGTGTGTCTCGATAACAGCCCGAGCGAGGCGGAAACACGATGCCCGTGGGACACTGTGGGACACTGAAAAATGGCCCTGACCTCCCGCTTGTCGGTGGGAAATCAGTCGTACCGGGCCGGGACGATGGAGTGGGAACGGTGGTTGTGCAACAGCGGGCGTATCCGCAGGACGAACTCGCGGAGCGCCTGCGCATGATCCAGGAGCTGTCCGGTCGGGGCGTGCGCGCGCTCGCCCGCGACACCGGGCTCAGCTCGTCGTCGCTGTCGCGGTATCTCAGTGGTCAGACCGTGCCGCCGTGGCCGGCGGTGCTGGAGCTGTGCCGCCTGGTCAAACGCGATCCGCGGCCGCTGCGCCCGCTGTGGGAGCGGGCCACCAACCCGCTGCCCGCGCCGCCGAAGGCGAGCCGCCAGGTGCAGCCGCCCAGCCCGCCCGCCGACGCGCCGCGACCCCCGCGCAACGATCTGCCCCGCGACATCCCGGACTTCACCGGTCGGGTCGAGGCTCTCGACGCGGTGCTCGCGGCCGTGCGCACCGACCGCGTGGTCGCTATCGACGGGATGGCCGGGGTCGGCAAGACCTCGCTGGCCGTGCATGCCGCGCACCGGCTGGCCGCCGACTATCCCGATGCCCAGCTCTACCTCGACCTGCACGGCTTCACCGACGGTCGTCAGCCGCTCGACCCCGATGCCGCGCTGCGCTCGCTGCTGGCCGCGTTGCAGGTGCCCTCGGAGAAGATCCCGCAGGGCGAGGACGTGGAACAGCGGGCCGCGTGCTGGCGCTCGGAGCTGGCTCAGCTCAAAGCCGTTGTGGTGCTGGACAATGTCGTCGACGCCGACCAGGTGCGGCTCCTGTTGCCCGGCGCGGGCGCCTCGGTCGCGCTGATCACCAGCCGCAATAGGCTGCTCGGGCTCGACGAGGTGCCCCCGGTGACCCTCGACGTGCTCTCCGCCACGGAAAGCGCCGAACTGCTGGCCCGCGCGAGCGGCGACGGACCCGACGGGCGGCTGGCCAAGGACCCCGATGCCGCCGCCGAGGTGCTGCGGCTGTGCGGGCACCTGCCACTGGCGCTGCGCCTGGCCGCCGCCCGGCTGCGGCATCGGCCCGGCTGGTCGGTGGGCATCCTGGTGGAGCGCATGGCGGAGGGGCCCAGCGAATTCGACACCGCCTTCGGCATGTCGGTGCGTCAGCTCGATCGTGACCAGCGGCGGCTGTTCCGGTTGCTAGGTCTGCTGCCCGGTTCGTCGTTCACCGACTACGTGGCGGCCGCGCTGGCCGACATCCCGCTGCGCACCGCGCGGGTGATGCTCGAGGAACTGCTCGACGCGCACCTCGTCCAGCAGCCCGCCGAAGATCGCTACCGCCTGCACGACCTGGTGCACCAGCACGCCCGCCGCGCCACCCTCGACCAGGACTCGCAGGCCGAGCGGGACAGGGCGCTGCTGCGCGTGCTCGACTACTACGTGCACACCGCGGCCGCCGCCGACGCCGCCATGCCGTTCCTGTCACCCGGCCGCCCCGTCTCGGCCGGATCGCCACCGGCCGAACTACCCCGCTTCGCCGACAAGAACACCGCGTTCCTGTGGTTCGTCTCCGAGTACACGAACTTGATGTCGGCGTTCTACGCGGCGGTCGCGGCCCAGGCCGACGTGCACGTCTGCGAACTGCCGCGCTTCATGCGCGCCTACTTCGCGCGCCGCTGCGGCACCACCCATCTCAACGCGCTGTTCGAGCAATCCCTCTCCGCCGCACAGCATCTCGGTGATCCGCTACAGCTGGCCGAGGCGCACAGCGATCTCGGTTTCGCCCGCTACAACGCGGGCCGCATGGCCGAGGCGGCCGAGGCCTACGCCGCCGCCGAACCACTGGTGAGCGCGGCGGGCGACACCCTCACCGAAGCCGAGCTGACGATGCGCCGCGCCCAACTCCACTGGGACGAGGGGCATGTCGAGCAACCGCTGACCCTGTTCCGCCGCGCGAGCGAGCTCTACACCGCCGCCGGTTGCCCGATGGGCGCCGCGCACGCGATCGCGAGCGAGGCGTGGGCGATGCTGCAACTCGGTCAGCGCGAGCAGGCCGCCCGGCTGGCCAGGCAGGCCCTCGACATTCCGCATGCCGACCCGGCGTGGCCGCCGTCGTTGCCCGCCCGGATCACGCTTGGTGTGTCCATCGCCGCCGACGAACCCGAAGCGGCACTGGAACATCTGGCCGAGGCGCTGACCCTGGCCCGCGCGGACGGCCACAAGCACAACGAGGCCTGGTGCCTGAACTGCCGGGGCGTCGCGCTGCGTCAGATGGGCCGCTACGACGAGGCGCTGGCCAGCCACCGGGAAGCGTTCGCCCTGCTCGACGAATTGTTCGAGGAGCACTGGAAGATCCACTTCCTCAACGGCTACGCCGAAACCTGCCGTCTCGCCGGGCTTCCCGACGAATCGGTGCGTCTCTATCGCGAAACCCTCGAGCTGGCACCGCGACTCGGCTACCGCTTCGAGGAGGCGATGGCCCACCTCGGGATCGCGGAGGTCCTCGACGACCCCGCCCCCGCGGGCGCCCAACGCGCGGCGGCCGCGGCCCACCAGGGCGCGCGCAGCCCCACGACATAGCGCCGGCGCGCGGCGCCCGCAAGGCTGTCTCTTTTTACCAAAG
>NZ_JARWOJ010000137.1 GCF_029868625.1 Nocardia neocaledoniensis
CGCGCCGGCCACGCTGCTCGACGACATCGGCACCTGGCTCACCGCACGCCTGGACGAACGGGCGGCCTGCACCACCCTGTTAAATACCGTATCGCGGCGGTTTTGCCCTGGGCGCGCGCGCGGCGGGCGCCCCCGGGACCCGTCGCGGCGGTGCCACCGCCACCACCCAATCCCTCCGACGGGGAGATCGCGGGCGCCGACGCCCAGGTCGACGCGCGGGTCGGCGAGATCGGCGCGCTCATCAACCGCGTCGCCGCGGCCGATCAGCAGCTGCGCGCCCTCGACGACGTGCTCGCCGCCAAACGCGAGGCTGTCAACCAGGCGCTGGTCGACCTGCAGTCCGCCCGCGACGCCGCCGACGCGGCCGCCGCGGCGGTCACCGACTCCCAGGCACTGCTCGCCGACGCGGGCGCCAAGGTCGACGGCGCGCGCCGCGACTTCGACCAGCTCGCCACCCAGGCCTACGTGCGCCCGGTGAACAGCTCGGTCGTCACCTATCTGGCCTCCTCGACGCCCGACACCGCGATGGATCGCGCGCAGGTGCTCGGCATGGTGTCGAAGAACCAGCGTCAGGTGCTCGACGACCTGCGCCGCTCCCAGATCGCCCAGGCCAACCAGAACGCGGCGGCCCGCCAGGCCAAGGCCGACGCCGACAGCGCCGCCACCGCCGCCGAGCAGAAGAAGAACGCCGCCCAGACCGCGATGTCGGTGGCCAAGTCCGAATACGACACCCAGGCCGCCACCCGCGACAGCCTGCAACGCGACCGGGCCGCGGCCCAGTCCGCCCTCGACGTCGCCCGCGCGACCGTCGCCGGCCTGCAGAGCCAGCGTGAGGTCTTCCTGACCTGGGACGACCAGCGCAAGGCCGAACTGACCGCGCTGCTGGCCGCCGCCAACGCCGCGGCCGCCAGGGCCGCCGCCGACCAGGCCGCCCGTGACCGCGCCGCCCGCCTCGGCGAGGGCCAGCGCCCGCACACCGAACTGGAATCCACCCCCGCCTCGCCACGCAAGACCAAACCGAGACCGACCACGCCGCAGGTCACCGGGTCGGCCGCGATCGAGACGGTGATCGACCGGGCCATGTCCCAGCTCGGGGTCACCTACGCCTGGGGCGGCGGCGACGAGGACGGGCCGACCCTCGGCATCCGCGACGGCGGCACCGGTGACGCGCACGGCGACTACAACAAGGTCGGCTTCGACTGCTCGGGGTTGATGCTCTACGCCTTCGCGGGGATCGGCGTCTCGCTGCCGCACTACAGCGGCTACCAGTACAACGCGGGCACCCGCGTCGACGTCGAGGACCGTGAACGCGGCGACATGCTGTTCTGGGGACCGGGCGGCAGTGCGCACGTCGCGCTGTACCTGGGCGACGGCACGATGATCGAAGCGCCGGAATCCGGTGACGTCGTGAAGATCTCGCCGGTGCGCGAGGACGGCATCATGCCCTACGCGGTCCGCATCGTCACCGAGTGAGCGCCTCCGGCGTCGACCGACCGCTGTCCTTCGCGGCGACGGCGTCGACCAGTGTCGTGGTGACGATGACGTTGGACAGATACCGTCGCCGCGCCGAATCGAAGGCGCCGCCGCACGTGATGAGGTAGAGGTGGGCGGTGCCGTCGTCGGCGAACAGCCGATCGGCCGGAAACCGGTCCTTGTCCACCGCTTCCGTGCGGACGACCACGAACATCGCGACGCTCCCGTCCTGTCGGGTCACCCGCACCTCGTCGCCCGCGGTCAGCTCGCCGAGACGGAAGAACACGGCGGGCCCGCCGGTCGAATCCACGTGTCCGAGGATGACCGCGCCACCCCGCTCACCGGGTGCGGCGCCTTGTTCGAACCAGGACGCGTGCTGGAAATCCGCTGGCGCGGCCAGCGATCCGGTCGCCGTGGTGCCGCTGCGCCACGGGGCGGTGTCCACCCCGACAGCGGGGATTTCGAGCCTGGTCGGCGCCGAACGATCCAGCGGTGTCGCGGCGCTGACCGGCATCGGCTGTGCGGTGTCGTGCGGTGCGGGTGGCGGGTCCGCCTGGTGCGGCCCGCGGGTGGCGGCGGCGAACAACGTCACCGCCACCCCGAGCAAGGCGATCACCAGGGCGGCCCGCGCCGTGGCGGCGATGGCCGATCGTCTCCCCGGTGCGGTGATCGGCTGGGTCATGCCCGATTCCGGCGCGCCCACCGCTGGTCCCGGGTGACGATGACGGCCGCGCCGAGCAGTGCCAGCACGCCGAATCCGGCCAGCATCAGACGGTTGTCGGTGAATCGGCCGCCGGCCCCGGTTTCCGGCCCGCCGGACGGCGTGGCATCGCCGCTTCCGGCGGCGGTCACCCGCGACCCGTCGTCGGACGCCACGCCTGTCGTCGTCGCGCCGCGACGGCCGGACTGCGCGGTGTCGCCGCCGCGGTCACCGGGCGTCGCCGGTGCCGGTGTCGCGGCACCCGGCGCGGGCGAGCCGCCCGGAGCGCCGGGCGCACGGGGGC
>NZ_JARWOJ010000138.1 GCF_029868625.1 Nocardia neocaledoniensis
CGTCAACCACCGCTGGGCGGCCGCCCGCGCCGCGCCCGCCCCCGGCGCTCTCGCGCGGCTTCCCGCGGTGCGGCCCGGGCCGGCCGCGTACACGACCGGCCGTCCGGACTCGTCGACCGTATAGTTTCCGCGACGGCGAGCCGCAGCTCACGACACGTTTTCTCGAGGGGGATTCCGATGGGTTATCCGTATGGACCGCAGGGCAACGACCCCTACGGTCAGCCGCAGCCGGGCTATGCCGATCCGTACGCGCAGCAGGGTTACGGTGCTCCGGCCTACGGTGCCCAGCCGTATCCGGCGCCGGGCTACGAATATGGTTACGGCGCACCGGGTTACGCGCAGCCGCGAGTCAGTGGTGCGACCGGCATCATCGCCGCCGTGTTCGCATTGCTCGTCGCACTCTTCGCCATGATCGGCATAGCGGCCGGAGCGATCATCGCGCTGAGTTCCAGCTCCATCGACGATGAGAGCCGCAACATCGCGATCGGAGTCTCCGCGATCGGCGCGGTGCCCGCGCTGCTGTGGTTCCTCGGCTCGATCCTGCTGTTCCGTCGCAAGACCGCCGGTCGAGTGATCCTGATCATCATGTCGACGCTCGTCCTCGTCGTTATGGGCGCGGGGGTCGCGGTCGGCATCGCTGCCGGCGGTGACGGTAGTGAAGACCCCGCCGCCGCCATCCTCGGCGCCGTGGTCATCGGCGCCATCCCCCTCCTCATCCTGCTCTGCGCCGCAGCCCCCGCCACCGGCCGCTGGATCCGCGCCGCCCGCCAGCCCGCGTACGACCCGTACCCGTACCCGTACTGAAGACGCGAGCGCGAGGGGCAACGACATGAGTAATCCATCTGCTTATGATCCGAGGGTGGCCGCGGCTGTCTCGCCCGGAGGTGAACCGGCGCCGTCGACCGTGTTCTCCGGTCACAGCGATCCGAGGTTCGCCGGGGTGGGCGCGAATCAGCAGATTCCATCGGTGCCGACAGCCGGCGGTCTGGTCAGCCCGCCGCCGGCGGGGTACATGCCGGGCCCGCATGGCATCGCTCCCGGGCAAGCCGGTGGCGAATGGTGGCAGGTGCCGATGGTGGGCGAGACACAGATGCCCGCTCGTCAGGTGCCCGGCTTTGGGCGGCGGGATGCGGCGGCTGGGCCGGGGCACCTCGGAGCCCGACCACCGATGGCGAGACGCGTTGCTTTGCCCGTGTTCGCACGTCGGGCGGCGATCGTGCTCGCCGTGGTGCTCGCCGGGTTCGCGGTCGGCGCGTCGGCCGGCGGGTTCGAGGCGATAGAGATCATCGGTCCCGAATACCCGGACGATTCCCGCCGAGTCCTGGCCATGACGCTGGCGCACCTGGTCGCCGGGCTGTTCTGGGTGGTCGCCGCGCTGCTGCTCGCGATGCGGGTGAGGGCGGGACGGGTGGCGTCCGGAGTCCTCGCGGCTGGCTATCTCGCGTTGAACGTGCTCGGGCGGGATTCGCTGTTCACCATCATGTTCAACAGCGTCATCATCAGCGCGGGATGGGGTGACAGTCCGCTCTTCGGCGACGACCCTGGGACCCGGCTCGCCGCGGTTGGGGCCGTGCTGGCCGCGCTCATGCTCGTTCTCGTGCTGATTTCACGGCTCATCACCCGCGGACAGAACCACCCGCCTGGCCCGGCGCCCATCGGCTACGGGCACCACGGTCACGTCGACGGTCGACCCGGCCCCGCGACACCCCCGTACCACCCCTACCGCTGACCCGGCGGCATCGTCGCAGGTCATAGCTCGGTCGGTGACTCCGCCGGGACAATCGACAGTCTTCCGATACGCTGGGCACCCGTGACCGTCGCATCGTCCCCGGGTAACTCCGATAATTCTCCGTACGACCTGATCGTGGTCGGCTCCGGCTTCTTCGGCCTGACCGTCGCCGAGCGCGCCGCGAACCTGCTGGGCAAGCGGGTGCTGGTGCTCGACCGCCGCTACCACCTCGGTGGCAACGCCTACTCGGAGCCGGAACCGGAAACCGGTATCGAGATCCACAAGTACGGCGCGCACCTGTTCCACACCTCGAACAAGAAGGTGTGGGACTACGTCACCCAGTTCACCGAGTTCACCGGCTATCAGCACCGGGTGTTCGCGCTGCACAAGGGGCAGGCCTACCAGTTCCCGATGGGGCTGGGCCTGATCTCGCAGTTCTTCGGCCGGTACTTCACCCCCGACGAGGCCAAGGCGCTCATCGCCGAGCAGGCCGCCGAGGTGCAGACCGCCGACGCGCAGAACCTCGAGGAGAAGGCGATCTCGCTGATCGGCCGCCCGCTCTACGAGGCGTTCGTGCGCGACTACACCGCCAAGCAGTGGCAGACCGACCCGAAGGAACTGCCCGCGGGCAACATCACCCGGCTGCCGGTGCGCTACACCTTCGACAACCGCTACTTCAACGACACCTACGAGGGCCTGCCCAAGGAGGGGTACACGAAGTGGCTGGAGAACATGGCCGCCTCCGAGCTCATCGACGTGCGCCTGAACACCGACTGGTTCGACGTGCGTGACGAGATCCGCGCCGCCAGCCCGGACGCGCCGGTGGTGTACACCGGTCCGCTGGACCGCTACTTCGACTACGCCGAGGGCGAACTCGGCTGGCGCACCATCGATTTCGAGACCGAGGTGCTCGAGACCGGTGATTTCCAGGGCACCAGCGTGATGAACTACAACGACGCCGACGCGCCGTACACCCGCATCATCGAGCCGCGCCACTTCCACCCCGAGCGCGACTACCCGACCGACAAGACGGTCATCATGCGCGAGTTCTCCCGCTTCGCGCAGACCGGCGACGAGCCGTACTACCCGATCAACACCCCCGAGGACCGCTCCAAGCTGCTGGCCTACCGCGAGCTGGCGAAGAAGGAGACCGCGGAGTCGAAGGTCCTGTTCGGCGGACGTCTCGGCACCTACCAGTACCTGGACATGCACATGGCGATCGGTTCGGCGCTGAGCATGTTCGAGAACGTGCTGCGTCCGCATCTGGAATCCGGGGAGGCCCTGGTGGACGAGGCATGAGTGCGCAGCCGGTGCTCGACGACGTGACGACCGAGACCCGCGCCATCTCGCTGCTGCAGCGCGTCATCCTGCCGCGCCCGGGCGAGCCGCTGGATGTGCGGACCCTCTACCTGGAGGAATCCACCACCAACGCGCGCCGCGCGCACGCCACCAGCCGCACCGCGCTGTCCATCGGCGCGGAGTCGGAGGTGTCGTTCTGCACCTACTTCAACGCGCTGCCCGCCAGCTACTGGCGGCGCTGGAGCGTGCTGAACTCGGTGGTGCTGCGGCTGGAGCTGGCGGGCCACGGCCGCGTCGACGTCTACCGTTCCAAGGCCGACGGTTCGCGAATTCATGTGCAGGGCAAGGAATTCGCCGTCGCGCAGGGTGCCGAGTCGGTGACCGTGGAGTTCGAGACCGATCTCGGTCCGTTCGAGGACGGCGGCTGGATCTGGTTCGACATCACCACCGACACGGCGGTCACCCTGCTGGCCGGTGGCTGGTACGCGCCGCAGGTGGCGCCGGGCACCGGCAGCATCGCGGTCGGCATGCCGACGTTCAACCGCCCGACCGACCTGGTCGCCACGCTGGCCGCGCTCGGCTCCGATCCGCTGGTCCTGGACAACATCGCCGCGGTCATCGTGGCCGATCAGGGCAACCGCAAGGTCGTCGACGAGCCCGGCTTCACCGAGGCCGCCGCGACGCTCGGCAACCGGCTCTCCATCCATGACCAGCCCAACCTCGGCGGTTCCGGCGGCTACAGCCGGGTCATGTATGAAGCGCTGAAGACCGACGCCGAGTTCATCGTCTACATGGACGACGACATCGAGATCGAGCCCGACTCGATCCTGCGCGCGCTCGCGTTCTCGCGCTTCGCCAAGTCGCCGCTGCTGGTCGGCGGGCAGATGCTGAACCTGCAGGAGCGTTCGCACCTGCACAGCATGGGCGAGGTCGTCGATCGCGGGATCTTCATGTGGTCCTCGGCGCCGAACGTCGAGTACGACCACGACTTCTCGAAGTACCCGCTCAAGGACCGCGACAACTCCAAGCTGCTGCACCGGCGCATCGACGTCGACTTCAACGGCTGGTGGACCTGCGTGATCCCGCGCCAGGTGGCCGAGCAGATCGGTCAGCCGCTGCCGCTGTTCCTCAAGTGGGACGACGTCGAATACGGTCTGCGCGCCCGCGATGCCGGCTACCCGACCATCACGCTGCCCGGCGCGGCCGTATGGCACATGGCCTGGTCCGACAAGGACGACGCCATCGACTGGCAGGCCTACTTCCACCTGCGCAACCGCCTGGTCGTGGCGTCGCTGCACCTGCCCGGTGACGGCAAGCCGATGATCGTGAACACGGTCAAGGCCACACTCAAGCACCTGCTGTGCCTCGAGTACTCGACGGTCGCCATCCAGAACGAGGCCATCCGCGACTTCCTGGCCGGGCCGGAGGGCCTGTTCGACCTGCTGCCGAGCGCGCTGGGCAAGATCCACGCGATGCGCAAGGAGTACCCGGACGCGGTGGTGCTGCCGTCCTCGACGGAGCTGCCGCTGGCCAACCGCCACGGCGTCGGCGCGACCGGCGAGCCGGGCAATCCGATCGCGAAGGTCGCGCGCCTGGCCAAGGGCGTGGTGCACAACTTCCGCAAGGCCGACCCGGCCGCGCACGAGACACCGCAGCTCAATGTGCCGACGCTGGACGCGCGCTGGTTCCTGCTGTCCCAGGTCGACGGTGTCACCGTGACGACCGCCGACGGGCGCGGCGTGGTCTACCGCAAGCGCGACCCGCGCAAGGCGGCCGCGCTGCTCAAGGAAGCGATGCGGCTGCGCAAGGAACTCACCGCCCGCTTCCCGGAGATGCAGCAGCGCTACCGGGCCGCGCACGCCGAGCTGACCAGCACGGCCGCGTGGGAGAAGACCTTCGGCCTCAGCCAGAACGGAACCGAGAAGAAGTGAACGCGATCAACCCGGAACTGCCCGAGCTGGAGCTGGCCGAGGAAGGCTGCGGCGGCGAGTGCGCCTGCGCGTGCGGCGAGGGCGAGTACATCGACGTGCCGCTCGAGGTCGGCATCATCAACACCGTGCAGACCACCATCGGCACCAACCCGGCCGTTGTGTCGGCCGCGCGCGGCATGTCGCACTTCGGTGAGCACGCGCTGGGCTGGGTCGGTATCGCGGCCGCGGGCTGGCTGGTCGACAAGCCGCGCCGCAGGCAGTGGGCCGGAGTCGCGGTCGGCGCCGTCGGCGCGCACGCCGCGTCGATCGTGATCAAGCGGATCGTGCGGCGCCCGCGCCCGAACAGTCCCGCGGTGCAGGTCAACGTGTCGACGCCGAGCAAACTGAGCTTCCCGTCCTCGCACGCCACCTCGACCACGGCGGCTGCGGTGTTGCTCGGTAGGTTGACCGGGCTACCCTTGCCTGCGGTGCTCGTACCGCCGATGCTTCTGTCCCGGGTCGTGCTCGGGGTGCATTACCCTTCCGACGTGCTCGCCGGTTCCGCATTGGGGGCCGCGTCGGCTGCCGCAGTGCTAGCCGCCGAGAAGAGACTCCGACAGTGACCGCTACCGAAAGATCCCTGGCTGAGATGAGCGAAGAACCGTCCGCCGCCGTCCTCGACGAAGGTGTTGTGAAGGGCCCGCCGAAGACCCTGGTCGGTGGCGTCATCAAGGCCATGCGCCCGCGTCAGTGGGTGAAGAACGTCCTGGTGCTCGCCGCGCCGCTGGCCGTCGGCCCCGAAGCGGTCGGCGACGCCGGCGTGCTCGCGCACGTCGCGATCGCGTTCGTCGTGTTCTGCATGGCGGCCTCCGGCATCTACCTGGTCAACGACTCGCTCGATGTCGAGGCCGACCGGGCGCACCCGACCAAACGGTTCCGGCCGATCGCGGCGGGTGTCGTCCCGGTCAACCTGGCTTACGCGCTGGCCGGTCTGCTGCTCGTCGGCTCGATCGCCGGTTCGTTCCTGGCGTCCTGGCATCTGGCCGTGGTGATGGCGATCTACATCGGCATCCAGCTGGCCTACTGCCTCGGCCTCAAGCACCAGGCCGTGCTCGACATCTGCATCGTGTCCTCGGGCTTCCTGCTGCGCGCCGTCGCCGGTGGCGCGGCCGCCGACATCGCGCTGTCGCAGTGGTTCCTGCTGATCATGGCGTTCGGTTCGCTGTTCATGGCGGCGGGCAAGCGCTACGCCGAACTGCAGATCGCGCTGGAGACCGGCGCGAAGATCCGCAAGTCGCTGCAGTACTACACGCCGACCTACCTGCGCTTCATCTGGACACTCGCGGCCACCGCGGTCGTCATCTTCTACGGCCTCTGGGCGTTCCAGCAGGACGAGCTGCGTGACACCCAGTGGTATTCGATCTCCATGATCCCGTTTACCATCGCAATCCTGCGTTACGCGGTCGACGTCGACGGTGGCGAGGCCGGTGAACCCGAAGAGATCGCGCTGGGGGACCGCATCCTGCAGTTCCTCGCTATTGCCTGGATCGGAGCGGTAGGTGTCGCTGTCTATCTCACCTGACGAGATCGTGGTAGCGGAGCAGGAGACAACCGAAGACGAGCGGCTACGCGGGCAGACGACGCGTGTGCCCGCGCGTCGGGCTGTTCTGTCCCGCGCCACTTTCGTCGGTGGGATCGTGCTCACCGTCGTGCTGTTCGCGGTGGGCGCGTGGCAGCGGCGCTGGATCGCCGACGACGGCCTGATCGTGCTGCGCACGGTGCGCAACCTGCTCGCGGGCAACGGCCCTGTCTTCAACATGGACGAGCGGGTGGAGACCAACACCAGCACGGCGTGGACCTACATCGTCTGGTTCTTCAGCTGGCTCACCCAGGCCAGGCTCGAGTACGTGGTGCTCGGTGTCGCCCTCACGGTGTCGCTGCTGGCGATGGTCTTCGCCATGCTCGGCACCGCCCGCCTGTGGGGCGGGACGACGGGTCAGCTGCTGATCCCGGCCGGTGCGCTTGTCTACATCGCGCTTCCGCCTGCCCGCGACTACGCGACCTCCGGGCTGGAGAGCGGGCTGGTCATCTGCTGGGTCGGGCTGCTGTGGTGGCTGATGATCCGGTGGAGCCAGGCAGCCGTTGTCCGGGTGCCAGGTCTGCTCGGCCTCGTCTTCCTCGCCGGTCTCGCACCGCTGATCCGGCCGGAGGCCTCGCTGATCGGCGTGGCCGCGCTCGGCATGATCTTCCTGGCCCCGATGCCGGCGTTCCGGTTCGGTCCGATCGCGCTGCGCGCGCTGATCGTCGCCGTGGCCGGGATCGTGCCGGTGGCCTACCAGATCTGGCGGATGGGCTACTACGGCCTGCCCTACCCGAACACGGCGGTCGCCAAGGACGCGGGCGGCGCCAAGTGGGGCCAGGGCATGAAGTACTTCTGGGACCTGGTCGGCCCGTACTACCTGTGGATTCCGCTGCTCGTGCTGCTGGTGGCCGGTGTGGTCACCGCGGTGGCGCGCGGGGTCGCGGTGCGGCCGACCTGGTCGGTGGCGGGGATCAGGGCTTGGCTGCGCTCGCCGAGCGCGGTCGTGGTCATGGTGCTCGGCAGCGGCCTGCTGCTGACCGTCTACGCGATTCGCGTCGGCGGCGACTTCATGCACGGCCGGATGCTGCTGACCCAGCTGTTCCTGTTGTTGCTGCCGGTGGCCGTCGTGCCGATCCGTCTGCGGGCGTTCACCCCCCGTGACTGGTCGACCGCGGTCGTGCTGGTCGCGCTGCTCGGCACCGCGGGCTGGTCGCTGTACGCGGCGGGCACCACCGCGATCAAGACCGGCACGAAGATCAGTTCGTCGGGGATCGTCGACGAGCGCGTCTACTACGTGCTCAACACCGGCAAGGACCATCCGATCCTGGCCGAGGACTACCTCGACTACCCACGCATGCGGGCGATGGTCCGCGACATCGCGAACAACCCCAACGGTGGCCTGCTGCTCAACTCGCCCTCGTTCACGATGTGGTACCTCGATCCGCCGCCGCAGCCGATCCCCGAGGGCGGCTCCGGGCACACGGTGTACTTCCTGAATCTGGGCATGACCAGCATGAACGTCCCGCTGGACGTGCGCGTCATCGATCCGATGGGCCTGGCCTACCCGCTGGCCGCGCACTCGGACCGGCTCGCCGACGGGCGCATCGGCCACGACAAGGCGCTGTACCCGGACTGGGTCGTCGTCGACTCGGGCATGGTCGACATCCACCCGTGGATGCCCTGGTACATGGACGAGGAATGGGTCACCCAGGCGCGCACGGCGATGTCGTGCCCGCAGACCCAGGCGCTGATGATCTCGGTGCGCGAGCCGCTCACCTTCGACCGGTTCAAGCACAACCTGCGCAACGCGCTGAACTTCGCGAAGTACCGGATCGACCGGGTGCCGAAGTACGAGATCCAGCGGTGCGGTCTGGTCGACCCGTTCCCCGAGCCGCCGCGCTGATTCGCACCCTGTGTCACACTGGGCCCACGAGTACCCCGTGGGCCCAGTGATTACACCTCTGGCCAGGATTTTCTCAGTGGCGTTCGCCGCTAAATCACTTTTCGGTAACGCCAGGCTATCGATGTCACGATATGGTCATCGAGAGGAACGGCCCGTCGGCGCACTGGTGTGCCGGTAGTAAGTCGGCGGTCATTTGCAACCGCGGTTCGCGCGAGCCGCACGAGGAAAGGCCCAAAACAGAATGCGTGGCGGACGTCTCAGAGCCCGGGGAGCCGGCTGGCTCAAGCGATCGGTGCTGCTCTCCCTGGCCGTAGTGCTCCCGATCGGTGCGGCGGTGGCAGGTCCCACCGGCACCGCGTCGGCGGCCTTCGACCCCAGTGGTTTCGACTTCTGGGTCGACTCCGAGATGGGCCCGATCAAGTCGCGGATCTTCCGCGCCGCGGACGGCAACACCGGCCGGGTCGTGTACGCGCTCGACGGCATGCGGGCCCGCGACGATCTGAGCGGCTGGGAGATCGACACCAACGTCGCCCGCGCGCTCACCGCCGCCAACATCAACGTCGTGATGCCGGTGGGCGGCCAGTCCAGCTTCTATGCCGACTGGAACGCGCCGAGCAACTTCTTCGGCCTCGACGCCGGTTCGGGCGGCAGCTCGACCGGTTCGGCGGCCACGGGTTCGGCGATGACGGGTTCGTCGATCGCGCCCGCGCAGGTGGCGGGCAAGAAGAACACCTACAAGTGGGAAACCTTCCTCACTCAGCATCTGCGCAACGCGCTGTCGAGCCGCCTGGGCTTCAACCCCAACAACAACGGCGTGTTCGGCCTGTCGATGGGTGGCTCTGCCGCGCTGACGCTGGCCGCCTACCACCCGGACCAGTTCAGCTTCGCCGGGTCGTTCTCGGGCTACCTGAACATCTCGGCGCCGGGCATGCGTGAAGCGATGCGCGTCGCGATGGTGTCGGCCGGTGGCTTCAACATCGACGCGATGGCGCCGCCGTGGGGCCCGCAGTGGCTGCGGATGGATCCGTTCGTGTTCGCGCCGCGCCTGGTCGGCAACGGCACCCGCGTGTGGGTCTCGGCCGCCAGCGGTATCCCGGGCGCCGGTGACGTGTCCAACCCGATGGAGGTCGTCCAGGGCGTGCCGCTGGAGCTGCTCGCGATGGTCAACAGCCGGGCCTTCCAGGTCCGCATGGCCACCCTCGGCGGCGGCAACGCGCACTTCGACTTCCCGATCACCGGCGTGCACAACTGGCGCAACTGGGAGACCGAAGTCAACCGGATGATTCCGGACCTGTCGGCCAATATCGGCTGATATTTCGGCGGCTGGCGCCGCGGGGTTTCGGCCTCGTGACCCCGGCTCCGCGAAGCGATTCTGCGCCTGCGGCGTTCCGTCTCGCTCCGCGGAGCCGGGGCGGCCGAAACCGTGGTGGTAGCGAATGGCCGTTCGGTGCGTTTTTGCACCGGGCGGCCATTCGTGCGTTTTCGTCACGATCCGACAGAGGACCGGTGACGAATCACCGGTGGCAGGTCACCGTGAGTTGTGCTCCGGGTCACTTTCCAGCAACATGTAGGCATTCGCCGCGATTGATACAGAGAGAGCATGCGTCGAGGTGATCGACGTCCGATGAGGGATCCGACCGTGTAGCTCGGGGTTTGCGCAGTCGGTCTGCCGAGAAAGGTCTAGTCGAAATGCGAACACTGCGCCCGAAGCGCGTGAAGACCGTAGCCCCGCGTTCCTGGGCGCGTCGCCTGGCAGCCGGGATCTCCATGGCCCTGCTGGTTCCGATCGGAACTGTCGTCGCGGGCGGCACCGCCCCCGCCTCCGCCGGTTTCAACCCCGCCGCGTTCGACTTCTGGGTCGACTCGGGCATGGGCCCGATCAAGTCGCGCATTCTGCGCGCGGCCGACGGCAACACCAACCGTGTCGTCTATGTCCTCGACGGCATGCGCGCGCCGGAGCATCTCAACGGCTGGGAGATCGAAACGGATATCCCGAACGCGCTCGCCAGGGCGAATATCAACGTGGTGATGCCGGTCGGCGGTATGTCGAGCTTCTACGCCGACTGGAACTCGCCGAGTGAATTCTTCGGTATTCCCGGCAGCGGCGCGCCCGCCTCCGGCTCCGGCGCGGGCAACGCCCTCTCCGGCGGCCCCGGCAAGAGCTATCGCTACCAGTGGGAATCCTTCCTCACCAACGACCTGCGCAACGCGCTGGCCGACCGCCTCGGGTTCAACCGCTACCGCAACGGCGTGTTCGGCCTCTCGATGGGCGGCTCGGCGGCGCTCACGCTGTCGGCCTACCACCCGGACCAGTTCTCCTTCGCCGGCGCGTTCTCGGGTTACCTGAACATCTCCGCGCCCGGCATGCGCGAGGCCATCCGCATCGCGATGCTCGACGCGGGCGGCTACAACGTGGACTCCATGGCCCCGCCGTGGGGCCCGCAGTGGCTGCGGATGGACCCGTTCGTGTTCGCCCCGAACCTGGTGGGCAACAACACCAGGCTGTGGATCGCGGCCGCGTCGGGCCTGCCGACCAACACCGACGGGCCGAGCATGGGCACCGTCAACGGCATGGCGCTGGAAGCGCTCGCGCTGGCCAACACCCGCGCCTTCGAGGTGCGGATGGCCACGCTCGGCGCGCGCAACGTCCACTACTCGTACCCGGCCTACGGCATCCACGCCTGGAACAACTGGAATGACGAGGCGCTGCGCATGATCCCGGATTTGTCGAACAACATCGGTTAGCCCACACCACAACGACCGCCCGGCGCATTCGTGCGCCGGACGTTTGTTTTCCGGTGCGAGTTCCGTTGCCCTTGCAAGTAATTCGCGGGTCGAATATCCTCCAGCGAGCGAAAGTGTGACCAGATCGTTGTTTCACCTGTCTGATCGGCCGGACTGTCGGGATCCGGGCGATGTCCCTGGGCGGGTCTGGCACGCCACAACAGCAGAAAGAGAGCGGAATTCACATGCGTTTCGGCAAGGCCGCCGCGCCGAAGGGTGACCAGCCGGGCACGTCCCGGGGCATTGCACCTCGAGGTTGGCGTCATCGAATTCTAGCTGTCGGCGCCGCAGCACTCGTGCTGCCGATCGCCGCGGGGGCGGCCCCGACGGCGTTCGCCGCCCCGGTGTCCGCGCCGGCGCTGCGGGCCCCGGCCGGTGGCTACGAAGAGCTCATGGTTCCGTCGAAGATGGGCCCGGTCAAGGTCCAGGTGCAGTGGGCGCGCAACGGTGGCAACGCCGCGCTCTACCTGCTCGACGGCCTGCGGGCCCGCGACGACCGCAACGCCTGGTCCTTCGAGACCAACGCGATGCAGCAGTTCGCCAACGACAACGTCACCCTGGTGATGCCGGTCGGTGGCCAGTCCAGCTGGTACGCCGACTGGACCGCCGCCTCCAACACCAACGGCCAGAAGACCACCTACAAGTGGGAGACCTTCCTGACCGAGGAGCTGCCCGCCTTCCTCGAGGGCTACGGCGTCTCCCGCAAGAACAACGCGGTGCTCGGCCTGTCGATGAGTGGTCCGGCCGCGCTGCGCCTGGCCGCCCTGCACCGCGACCAGTTCAAGCACGCCTCCTCGCTCTCGGGCCCGCTCAACTGGGGCGCTCCGGGCATGCGTGAGGCCATCCGCGTGATGATGCTCGACGCGGGCCGCTTCAACGTCGACTCCATGGCCGCTCCGTGGAGCCCGGCGTGGCTGCGGATGGACCCGATGGTCTTCGCGCCCGAGCTGCGTGGTCTGCCGATGTTCATCTCCACGGCCAACGGCCTGCCCGGTCAGCACGACCGTCCGGCCGGCCTCGGCGGCCTCTACAACACCGCCAACGCCATGGGCATCGAGGCCATCTCGATGGTGAGCACCTTCTCGTTCCGCAACCGCCTGAACTCGCTCGGCATCAACGCCGTCTACGACTTCCCGGCCAGCGGCACGCACTCCTGGAAGTACTGGGAAGACGAGCTGTGGAAGGCCCGTCCGCACATCCTCGGTGCGCTGGGCGCCTGATAGTTTCCGCTCAGCAACGCTGACAAGACCGGTTCACCCGCAGGGTGAGCCGGTCTTTTTGCTGTGCGCGGCTCTCGCGTGTCTTCCCCGGTTATCGGCGGGTACTGCGGTACAACCAACGATGAGGCAAGGCCGTGGATGGGGGATGAGGAGGGTCGCGCGTGATGAAACATCGTGTCTCGGTTCATCGTGTTTCCGCGCCGATGCGGCGGATCCTCGGCATCGCGGCCATGGCCGCGGCCCTGTTGGCGCCCGCCGTCGCCGTGCCGGCCGAGACTCAGGCCCAGGTCGGTGTGGCCGGCGTGCAGCGGGTGGAATGGCTCTCCGATCGCCGGGTGGCGCTGTGGGTGTTCTCGCCCGCGATGAACACCCCGATCCAGGTGCAGATGCTGCTGGCGCGTGACTGGAATGCCAAGCCCGAGGCCAAGTTCCCGATGCTGCTGATGCTCGACGGCCTGCGCGCCCAGGACGACGAGAACGGCTGGACCAAGGACGCCGACGCCGAGGTCTTCTACGGCGACAAGAACGTGAACGTGGTGCTCCCGGTCGGCGGCCAGTCCAGCTTCTACGCCGACTGGCTCGAGCCGTCCAACGGTCACCTCTACAAGTGGGAGACGTTCCTGACCAAGGAACTGCCCGCCGTGCTCGAACGCGACTGGCGCACCACGGATGTGCGCGGCGTCCAAGGCCTTTCGATGGGCGGTACGGCCGCGATGAACATCGCGGGCCGCAATCCGGGACTGATGAAGTACGCGGCCTCGTATTCGGGCCTGCTCACCACCACCACGCTCGGCATGCCGCAGGCGATCGAATTCGCGGTCCGCGACGCGGGCGGTTTCGATTCCGCCGCCATGTGGGGCCCGCCCGGCGGTCCGGAGTGGGCCGCGCACGATCCGTACCTGCTGGCGGACCGGTTGAAGGGCATCAGCATGTACGTCTCCAGCGGCAGCGGCCTGGCCGGCGCCAACGATCCGGCCGGTCCGGTGCCGCTGGTGAGCGGCAACTGGGCGGGGACCGGCCTGGAGATCCTGGCGCGCATGTCGACGGAGAACTTCGTCAGCAAGCTGGAGAAGCTGGCCATCCCGGTGCAGGCGAACTACCGCCCCTCCGGCATCCACACCTGGCCCTACTGGGATTTCGAGATGCGGCAGTCGTGGCCGCAGGCGGCCGCGGCGCTCGGCACCGAACCGGGTGCGCCCGCGTGTGGGCTCGGTGGCGCCATCGCCGGGGTGGCGCAGGCGGCGAACTGGCTGGGCAACTGCGTGACCGGCGAGTACCCGGTGGGTTCCGGCGTGGTGCAGGACTTCCTCAACGGCCGGGTGTTCCACTCCGCGGCGACCGGGGCGCAGGTGGTCGCCGGACGGATCGGCGGCACGTATGCCGGTGTGGGCGGGCCACTTTCGCCGCTCGGCATGCCCACCGAGGGCGAGCGGGCGCTGCCCGACGGGCGCGGCCGCATGCAGTCCTTCGAGGGCGGCGCCATCTACTGGACGCCGCAGACGGGCGCGCAGGTGGTGCGCGGGGCGTTCCTGGAGGCGTGGGGCAAGCAGGGCTTCGAGGGCGGCCCGGCCGGGTATCCCGTCGCCGCCGAGGCGAAGACGCCCAGCCGCGACGGATCGGTGCAGTCCTTCGAGCACGGCCCGATGTTCTACAGCCCCGCCACCGGCGCGCATCGGGTGCAGGGCTTCATCCTGGACAAGTACGCCGCGCTCGGTTTCGAGAACAGCCCGCTAGGTTTCCCGGTCGCCGAGGAGGCGCCGCTGAAGGATCTCGGCCGGTACAGCAGGTTCGAGGGCGGCAACATCTACTGGAGCCCGCTCTCGGGCACCTGGGCGGTGCGTAACGGTCCCGTGGCCGACGCCTGGGGCGCGCAGGGGTTCGAGAACGGCAGGCTCGGCTATCCGGTCAGTGACGAATTCCCGGTCCCCGGTGGCGTTCAGCAGAATTTTCAGACCGGGTTCATCGTGGTGAAGGGCGGCAAATCCGAAGTTCACGGGGTGTGAGCCCGGGCTGAGAACTCTCTGAGCATCGCCCTGCGGTACCCGGTGGCGCCGATTGTCCGGCTAGCCTGGTCTGCGACCGCTTCCCTGACGAACGATCGAGGAAAGACATTGCATCGGATCCCTGGCAAGGTTGCCGGATCGGTCGCGGCCCTGGCTGCCGTCGCCCTGTTGTCGGCATGTGGTGACAACGACTCCACCGCGTCGCAGACGCCGACGCTCTCGTCGAGCGCCGCGGCGGCCACGTCCTCGGCGAAGCCGACCACGACCGTCGTCACCCCGCCCTCGGCGGCCGATCCCACCACCTCGGCCGAGCTGCCCGAGCCCGCTCCCGAGGTCACCGAGCCGGTCGGCCCCACCTCCGCCAAGGACGACGCCTTCCTCGCCGAGCTGGCCAAGAACGGCATCAAGCCCGCCGATCCGACGATCGCGCTGACCACGGCCAGCTACATCTGTTCCGCGAAGTCCACCGGGGCCACCGACGCCGACATCGCCACCTTCGTCGGCGCGATGGCCGGTACCGATCCGGCCTTCGGCGAGGCCAACATGGACGTCAACAGGGCAGCGCAGGTCTACATGGCGGCCGCGAACTCGACCTACTGCTGATGAACCGGCCGACGCGACGTTCCCGCAAGCTCTGGCCCGCGGGGTGCCTGACGGTGCTGGCGCTGATCGTGCTCGCGATCATCGTCATCGTGCTGCTCTGGTACCTGTTGGCAGGGCGGTTGACCCCGCCGGGGCCCACCCCGCCTGGCCCGCCGCCACCGACGTCGCAGTCGGCCGACTGTCCCGATGTGATGCTGCTCTCGATTCCGGGCACCTGGGAGTCGTCGAGCACTGATGATCCGTACAACCCGCACGCCAACCCGATCTCGCTGATGCTCAGCGTCAGCGGGCCGTTGCGCGAGCAGTTCCCCGACGACCGGCTCGAGGTCTACACGGTGCCCTACGTGGCCCAGTTCTCGAACCCGATCGCGATCCCGCCGGACGGGCAGGCGTCCTACAACAACAGCCGTACCGAGGGCACGGCCCGTGCCACCGACATCCTGGCCCAGCGGCACAAGCAGTGCCCGCTGACGACCTACGTCCTCGCGGGCTTCTCCCAGGGCGCGGTCATCGCCGGAGACGTCGCCGCCCAGATCGGCGCGGGCAACGGTCCGGTCCCCGCCGACAAGGTGCTCGGCGTCACCGTGATCGCCGACGGCCGCCGCACCGGCGACACCGGCCCCGGTCAGCCGGTCGAGATCGGCGATCCGCCGCCGCCCGGTCAGGGCGCCGAGGTGGCGCTGCGCGGTGTCAACGTCCCTGGCATCAGCATGACCGGCGCGCGGCCCGGCGGTTTCGGCACGCTGGCGCCGAAGGTGAACTCGATCTGCGCCCCCGGCGACATGATCTGCGACGCACCGCGTCAGGCCCTCAACCCGGCCAACGCGCTGAGCAGCCTCGGCGCGCTGATCCGCTCGGCGGGCAACCCGGTGCACGCCCTCTACGCCTCCAACACCGTCGACGGCCAGGGCACCACCGCCACCCAGTGGACGGTGAACTGGGCGGCCGGGCTGATCGAGAACGCTCCTCACCCGCCACATTCCTGAGCGGCGCACGGCCGGAGTATTCACAGTCACAGCGGGTGCGTGATTGCCATGGTTCATGCCTCGCTGTGACATCCGCACTCCCATTCGCCCGCACGCTGTAAAGTGCGCTGATGATCGCGCCGTCTTCCTCCGCTACCGCGGAGTAGCGGCGGGCCCGTGTACACCGCCAAGCACGCGCAGCGTGCAACAGCCAGGAGCGATGAGTTCATGACCGAAGCTGCCGCACCCGTCGGTGAGACGACCGCGCTGGGTACGCCGCTGCGTCCGTTCCGCTTCGGAGCGGCCGGAGAGGGCAACAAGCAGGAGGGCGGGGCGCGCAAGTTCGTCCAGACCGCGCAGCAGGCCGAGGAATACGGGTACGACACCTTCTTCGTGCCCGATCATCTGGGCGACCAGATCGGCCCGATCGCCGCGCTGGGCGCGCTCACCCAGGCCACGGACAAGATCCGCCTCGGCACCTCGGTGCTGGCGAACGGTTTTCGCCATCCCGTCGTGCTGGCCAAGGACCTGGCCACCATCGACGTGCTGTCGAAGGGCCGCCTCGAGGTCGGCGTCGGCGCAGGCTGGATCAAGGAGGAGTTCGACAACGCGGGCATCCCGTTCGAGCGCCCCGGCGTTCGGCTGGAGAAGCTCGACGAGTCGCTGACGATCCTGGACACGCTGCTGCGCGGCCAGGAGTGCAACTTCGAGGGCAAGCACTACCAGGTGCGCGGCATCAAGGGCACCCCGCGGCCGCGGCAGGGCCCGCGTCCGCCGCTGTGCACCGGTGGCGGCGGCCCGAAGATGCTCGCGCTGGCGGCCAAGCACGCCGACATCGTCTCGATCGTCCCGCAGACCACCAAGAACGGTAAGGGCCTGCTGTCGGGCATCACGCTCGAGAAGACGATCGAGAAGGTCGAGATCGTCAAGGCCGCTGCCGGCGACCGTTTCGCCGACATCGAACTGAACTGGGCGATCACCGCGATCGTCATCACCGACGACCGGGAGAAGACCGCGGAGATGGCGTTGAACGCGATCGCCCGCGGCCTGCATCCGAATCTAGAGGTCGACGTGGAACTCTCCGTCGAGGAGATCTTGAATTCGCCGTACGTCGCGATCGGCACCTTCGAGGAGATCGCCGAACAGATCAAGCGTGTGCGCGAACTCACGTCGATGTCGTATGTGGGCATCTTCCCCACCCAGATGGACGCTTTCGCGCCTGTCATTCCGCTGCTGCGGGAGGACTGAGCGGGGGTTCTCTGTAACATGACTCTGGTTTGAGAACATCTAGCCGATAGCGGTCACCGCGCAGACCGCTCGAAAATCCGCAGGTTGTCACGACGCACGTAGTGCGTGTTCCGGCGACCGGTGGCGATAGCGAGTCGGGGCCTCACAGGTGTCAACGCCACAGCGCGTTGGGAGAATTCACCGGTGTCCGGGCCTCGGAGGAGAAGAAGGAATGGAAGAGACTTTCGACGACTACCTGGACGAGACCGGGAACATTGTGATTCCCGAGGGTCGGACCCTGGTCGATCACGTCGAGAAGCACACCCGTAACGATGCGAATACGCTCGCGTACCGCTACATCGACTACTCGCGCGAGCGCGACGGTGAGGTGCACGAGCTGACCTGGCAGGAGTTCGGAGTTCGGCTGCGCGCGGTAGCCGCTCGCCTGCAGCAGGTGACCAACCCGGGCGACCGGGTCGCGATCCTCGCCCCGCAGGGCCTGGACTACGTGATCTCCTTCTTCGCCGCGATCTACGCGGGCACCATCGCCGTGCCGCTGTTCGATCCCGACGAGCCGGGTCACACCGACCGCCTGCACGCCGTCCTCGGTGACTGCGAGCCGTCGGCGATCCTCACCGCGACCTCCTCGGCCGCCGGTGTCCGGCAGTTCTTCCGTTCGCTGCCGGCCGCGCAGCGTCCGCGCATCATCGCCGTCGACGCGATCCCGGACACCCTCGGTGACTCCTGGGTCCGTCCCGACACCGCGATCGACGACATCGCCTACCTGCAGTACACCTCGGGCTCGACCCGGGTGCCCGCCGGTGTGGAGATCACCCACCGCGCGGTCGGTACCAACCTGCTGCAGATGGTCAAGGCCATCAACCTGGACTGGAACTCGCGCGGCGTCACCTGGCTGCCGCTGTTCCATGACATGGGTCTGCTCACGGTGATCCTGCCCGCCGTCGGCGGCCGCTACATCACCATCATGTCGCCGAGCGCGTTCGTGCGCCGTCCCTCGCGCTGGATCAACGAGCTGGCCGCGGTCTCCGACGGCGCCGGTACCTTCGCGGCCGCGCCGAACTTCGCGTTCGAGCACGCCGCCGCGCGTGGTCTGCCGAAGGCGGGCGAGTCGCTGGATCTGTCGAACGTGATCGGTCTGATCAACGGCTCCGAGCCGGTGACCGTCTCGTCGATGAAGAAGTTCAACGACGCGTTCGCGCCCTACGGTCTGCCCAAGACCGCGATCAAGCCCTGCTACGGCATGGCCGAGGCCACCCTGTTCGTCTCGGCGACCAAGGCCGAGGACGAGGCCAAGGTCGTCTACGTCGACCGGCACGAGCTGAACGCGGGCCGCATGGTGCGCGTGGAGCAGACCGACGAGAACGCCATCGCGCAGGTCGCGTGCGGTTACGTCGCGCTGTCGCAGTGGGCCACCATCATCGATCCCGAGACGGTGGAGCGCCCCGAAGGCGGCCGCGAGCTGCCCGACGGCCGGGTCGGCGAGATCTGGCTGCACGGCAACAACATGGGCATCGGCTACTGGGGTCGTCCCGATGAGTCGACCAAGGCGTTCCGCAACAAGGTCACCGAGCGGCTGGCCGAGGGCAGCCATGCCGAGGGCACCGAGGCCGACGCCGACTGGCTGCGCACCGGTGACTACGGCGTGTTCTACGACGGCGAGCTCTACATCACCGGCCGCGTCAAGGACCTGGTGATCGTCGACGGGCGCAACCACTACCCGCAGGACCTGGAGTTCTCCGCGCAGGAGGCGTCCAAGGCGCTGCGGCCGGGTTTCGTCGCGGCCTTCGCGGTTCCGGCCAACCAGCTGCCCGCCGAGGTGTTCACCGCCGACAGCCACTCCGGCCTGAAGTTCGACGCCGACGACGCGTCCGAGCAGCTGGTCATCGTGGCCGAGCGTGGTCCGGGCGCGGGCAAGGCCGATCCGGCCCCGATCGCCGACGCGGTGCGTGCCGCGGTCTCGCAGCGCCACGGCGTGACGGCCCGTGACATCCTGCTGGTCCCCGCGGGTTCGATCCCGCGCACCTCCAGCGGCAAGATCGCCCGGCGGGCTTGCAAGGCCGCCTACCTCGAGGGAACGCTGCGCGGTGGTTACACCCAGCAGGCTTTCCCCGATGCACCGGAAGAGTAATCGGCCGACCGGTAGCGAGCGACGCCCGGCGTGACACACACGTCGGGCGTCATTCCACGGCGCGCCCTGTACACAGACAGGTAGCTTGAGGATTAATGGCTGACAACGAGGGCACGCCCACCCCCACCCCTGAGACCTCCACTCCCGAGGGCGATCTCTCGGTGGCCGAGCTGCGCGAATGGCTGCGCCGCTGGGTCGCCGACGCGACCGGCCAGTCGATCGACGCGATCACCGTCGACCGGCCGATGGAGGAGTTCGGGCTGGCCTCGCGCGATGCCCTCGCCCTCGGTGGGGACATCGAGGACTACACCGGCGTCACCCTCGCGCCGACGGTGATCTACCAGCATCCGACGATCGGGTCGCTGGCCGAGATCATCGTCAACGGTGAGCCCGAGCTGCCCGCCGAGGAGATCGAGGACTACGCCGCGGCCTACCAGCCCGGCGAGGCGCACGACATCGCCGTGGTCGGCCTGTCGACCCGCCTGCCCGGCGCGGGCGATACGCCGGAGTCCACCTGGGAGTTCATCATCGGGCGCGGCGACGCGATCCGGGAGCTGCCGGAGGGCCGCTGGGACGAGTTCCTCGGCGATCCCACCATCGCCGCCGCCGTCGCCGCGGGCAAGACCAGGGGCGGCTACCTCGACCAGGACGTGGTCAAGGGCTTCGACGCGGACTTCTTCGCCACCTCGCCGCTCGAGGCCGAGCGCATCGATCCGCAGCAGCGGCTGATGATGGAGCTCACCTGGGAGGCGCTCGAGCACGCGCGGATTCCGGCGAGCGACCTCAAGGGTTCGCCGGTCGGCATGTTCATCGGCTCCTCGACCAGCGACTTCCAGATGCTCGCCGCGCTCGCGCTCGGCAACACCGATCCGAACGTGCCCGCCTCGGCCGAGGCCTACGCGATCATGGGCAGCTCCAACGGCATCATCGCCAACCGGGTGTCCTACTTCTACGACTTCCGCGGCCCGTCGGTCACCGTCGACACCGCGTGCTCGTCCACGCTGGTCGCCGTGCACCAGGCGGTACGCGCGCTGCGTGACGGCGAGGCCGACGTGGCGCTGGCCGGCGGCGTGAACATGCTGCTGATGCCGATGACGACACTCGGTTTCGCCCCGGGCACCTCCGAGGACGGCCGGATCAAGGCATTCTCGAAGGACGCCGACGGCATGGTCCGCTCCGAGGGCGCCGGCTTGGTCGTGCTCAAGCGGCTCGTCGACGCCGAGCGCGACGGCGACCACATCTACGGCGTCATCAAGGGCACCGCGGTGAACAGCGACGGCCGGTCCAACGGCCTGCTCGCGCCGAACCCGGAAGCCCAGGCCGACGTGCTGCGCCGCGCCTACCGCGACGCGGGTATCGCCCCCTCCTCGGTCGACTACATCGAGGCACACGGCACCGGCACCCCGATCGGCGATCCGATCGAGGCCGAGGCGCTGGCGCGCGTCGTCGGCCGTGGCCGCGAGGCCGACAAGCCCGCCCTGCTCGGCTCGGTGAAGACCAACTTCGGCCACCTGGAGTCCGGCGCCGGCGTGCCGAGCCTGGCGAAGGTGCTGATGTCGTTCCAGCACAACGTGATTCCGCCGAACATCAACTACGCGGGCCCGAGCCCGTACATCCCGTTCGAGCAGGCCAACCTCAAGGTCGTCGACGAGCCGACCGAGTTCCCGCGCTACAGCGGCGTGGCGACCGTCGGCATCTCCGGCTTCGGTTTCGGCGGCACCAACGCGCACGTGGTCCTCCAGGAATACGTGCCGGGCGCGTCCGCCGTCGCGGACGTGACGCCGGAGCAGGTCGCCGCCGCGGAGATCGAGGGCGAGGAGACCACCGATGTGGTCGCCGAGGCCACCGCGATCACCGAGGCCGCCGCCGAGCCGCTGCCCGAGTGGGACGGCGAGCGCGCCGAGCCGCTGCCGGTGATCCTGGCCGTGTCCGCCTACCTGCCCTCGCGCCGCAAGCGCGCCGCGGCCGAACTGGCCGACTGGCTCGAGGGCCCCGGCAAAAATGTGCCGCTGGCGGATGTGGCCCGGTCGCTGGCCAAGCGCAGCCACCAGCGTTCGCGCGGTGTGGTGCTGGCCAAGACGCACGAGGAAGCCGTAGCCGGTCTGCGCGCCATCGCCGAAGGCAAGCCCGGCGCGGGCGTGTTCACTGCCGATTCCCCGGCGTCGAACGCCCCCGTCTGGGTGCTGTCCGGCTTCGGTTCGCAGCACCGCAAGATGGCCAAGCAGCTCTACGGCGAAAACCGGATCTTCCGCGAGACCGTCGACGCGGTCGACGAGCTGGTGCAGGACGAGGCGGGCTACTCGATCCGCGAGATGTTCCTCGACGACGAGCAGGACTACGACGTCGGCACCTGCCAGGTGGGCATCTTCACCATCCAGCTCGGCCTGGCCGCGCTGCTGCGCGCGCACGGCGCGGAACCCGCTGCCGTGGTGGGTCATTCGATGGGTGAGGTCGCCGGCGCGTACATCGCGGGCGGCCTGACGATCGAGGACGCGGTGCGCGTGATCTGCGCCCGTTCGCGCCTGATGGGCGAGGGCGAGCAGATGATCACCGAGGACGACGTGCGCAACATGGCACTCGTCGAGCTCAGCGCCCACGATGTCGCCCAGCTGCTGGAACGCTTCCCCGACGTGGAGTGCGCGGTGTACGCCGCGCCGACCAACACCGTCATCGGCGGGCCGCGGGAGCAGGTCGAGCAGATCGTCGCCGAGGTGGAGGGCATGGGCAAGTTCGCCCGCATCCTGCCCACCCGCGGCGCCGGCCACACCTCGCAGATGGACCCGCTGCTCGGCGAGCTGGCCGCCGAACTGGCCGGCATCGAGCCGACCTCGCTCACCACCGGCCTGTACTCCACCGTGCACGAGGGCCTGTACTTCAAGCCCGGTTCCGATCCGGTGCACGACGAGCCCTACTGGGTGAAGAACATGCGCGGCAGCGTGTACTTCACCAACGCGGTCAAGGCCGCCGTCGACTCCGGGCACACCACGTTCCTGGAGCTGGCCCCCAATTCCGTCGCGCTGATGCAGGTCCTCGGCACCACCTTCGCGGCGGGCGTGCACGACGCGCAGCTCATCCCGACGCTCAAGCGTAAGGAGGACGAGTCCGCCGGCGTCATCGGCGCGCTCGCCCAGCTCTACGTGCACGGCCACGCCGTGAACCTGAGTTCGCTGCTGCCCGAAGGCGATTACGCCGACGTGCCGCGAACCTCGTTCGTGCGCAAGGAGTACTGGCCCAAGGTCACGATGTCGGCCGGTGGCGGCAACGCCAAGGTGCCCGGCGCGCACGTCGCCATGCCCGACGGCCGCCATGCCTGGGAGGTACAGGCCGCTTCGGTCGGCGACCTCGCCGAGCTGGTGAAAGCCGCTGCCGCGCAGGTGCTCTCGGACGTCGCCGTGTCGGTCTCGCATCCGCACGCCGCGCTGCCGAGCACCGGCACCCTGACCACCACGCTCACCCCGCACCTCGGCGGTGCGTCGGTGCAGGTGCACGCCAAGGACGCGGGCGGCTTCACGCTGCTGTTCGACGCGGTCGTCACCTCCGGCGCCGCGCTGCCCGAACCCGTTGCCGCCGTGGCCGAACCGGCCGCCTTCGAGCCGACCGCCGCCGAGGTGGCCGTGGCCACCAGCGATCGCTGGGACCCCAACGGTAGCGAGACCGTCGAGCAGCGGCTGTGCGTGATCGTCGCCGAGTCCATGGGCTACGCCGTCGAGGACCTCCCCATGGAGATCCCGCTGATGGAACTGGGCCTCGACTCGCTGATGGCCATGCGCATCAAGAACCGCGTCGAATACGAATTCGACATCCCGCAGCTGCAGATCTCCGCGGTCCGCGACGCCAGCCTCAACGAGGTGTCGAAGGTGCTGCGCTACGCGATCGAGCACCGTGACGAGGTCGCGGCGATGGCGGAGAAGCAGGCCGCGGCCAAGGCGGCCGGCGAAGACGTCGAGATCGGCGTCGACGCGAACTTCGTCGAGGCGGCGCGTGCGGCGATCGCGGCGGGTGATGATCCGCTGGCGGCGGCGAAGGCCGCCGGTGCGGAAGTCCCGGACGTGGCTGTTGAGCAGCAGGACGTCGCTGCGGCTGAGGCTGTTTCGGCCGACAACGCGCAGGCCGCACTGGACGTCGACTACTCCGCCCCGGCCGGCGATGAGGACAACGTTCCGCCACGTGACGCGGCCGAGCGGCTCGCCTACGCGACCTGGGCCGTCGTCACGGGTACCTCGCCCGGCGGCATCTTCAACACGTTGCCGATCCTGGAAGAGGATGTCGCCGAGAAGATGGCGGCGCGCCTCACGGAACGGGTCAAGGCCGAGGTCACCGTCGACGATGTGCTCGACTGCGAGACCATCGAGCAGTTGTCCGAGGTCGTGCGCACCCTGCAGGACAGCGGAGCCGATGTGGACGGCTTCGTGCGTCCGCTGCGTGCTCGGGCCGAAGGGTCCACGGCCACTCCGGTTTTCGTGTTCCACCCGGCCGGTGGCAACACCCTCGTCTACGAGCCGCTGCTCAAGCGCCTGCCCGCCGACACCCCGATGTACGGCATCGAGCGAGTCGACGGGTCTATCGAGGAACGCGCGAGGGAGTACCTGCCGGAGCTGCGCAAGATCCAGGGTGACGGCCCGTACGTGCTGTACGGCTGGTCGCTGGGCGCGGTGCTGGCCATGCAGGTCGGTCAGCTGTTGCGTGAGGAAGGGGCCGATGTGCGCTACGTCGGCCTGATCGACCTCGCGATGACCGTCGAAGACGAGGACAACAGCCCCGAGGAGCGCGTCCGCCGCCTCGAGCGCTACCAGGCCTTCGCGAAGAAGACCTACAACGTCCCCGCCGAGCTCGACCGTTCGCAGATCGAGGAACTGGCCGCGGCTTCCGACGCCGAGCAGTTCTCGATGATCAGCGACCTGATAAAGCTGTCCGGAGCGAAGATTCCCGGCGGTGTGCTGGAACACCAGCGGACCTCGTGGATCGAGAACCGCGCGCTCCAGCAGGTCCGCCCGCGTGAGTACGACGGCGACGTCGTGCTGTATCTGGCCGACCGGTACCACGATGGTGCGATCGAACTCGAACCTCGGTTCGCCCATCGCAAGCCCAACGGTGGCTGGGATGAATACGTGAAGAACCTGGAGGTCGTCCACATCCCGGGCGACCACTTGCAGATCGTCGACGAACCGCGGATCGGCCAGATCGGTGCCGACCTCGCCGCCAAACTGGCCGCGATTTCCGCAAAGGGAGAAGTACGTAAGTGAGCACGACCGCCGAAAAGCTTGCCGATCTGAACGAGCGGCTCGAGCTCGCCAAAGAGCCGACTGGGGCCAAGGGGATCGAGAAGCGGGCGCGTAAGGGCATTCCGAGTGCCCGCGACCGGATCAACATGCTGATGGACCCGGGCACGTTCGTCGAGATCGGCGCGCTTGTCCGCAAGTCCGGTGACGCGAACGCGCTCTACGGCGACGGTGTCGTGGTCGGCCACGGCCTGGTCGAGGGCCGTCCGGTGGCGGTGTTCTCCCACGATCAGACCGTGTACGGCGGTTCGGTCGGTGAGGCCTTCGGGCGCAAGCTGTGCGGCATCATGCAGTACGCCGCCAAGGTCGGCATTCCGCTGGTCGGTATCAACGATTCCGGTGGCGCGCGTGTGCAGGAGGCGGTCAGCTCGCTGGCCTGGTACGCCTGGATGGCGACCAATATGGAGCCGCTGTCGGGCATGGTGCCGCTGGTGTCGGTGATCCTCGGTAACTGCGCCGGTGGCGCGGTGTACCAGCCGATCTGCACCGACATCGTGGTGGCCACCGAGTCCGCGCACATGTTCGTCACCGGTCCGAAGGTGATCAAGGAGGTCACCGGCGAGGACGTGAGCCTCGAGGAGCTCGGTGGCGCGCGTACCCAGGCCGACTACGGCAACATCCACCACGTCGCCAAGGACGAGGAGGCCGCGTTCCAGTGGGTGCGCGAATACCTCGGCTACATGCCCACCAGCTGCCAGGAGCTGCCGCCGGTGGTGAACCCGGGCCTGGAGCCCGAGATCACCGATTCCGACCGTGAACTCAACTCGTTCATGCCCGATTCGGACAACGCCGGCTACGACATGTACGACATCCTGCTGCGCATCTTCGACGACGGCGAGTTCAAGGAGATCAGCGGCGACACCGGGCCGAACATCATCACCGGTTTCGCCAGGGTCGACGGTCAGAGCGTCGGTGTCGTCGCGAACCAGCCGATGGCCTCGGCGGGTGCCCTCGATGCCCGCGCCTCGGACAAGGCCTCGCATTTCGTGCGCCTGTGCGACGCGTTCGAGATCCCGCTGATCTTCGTCGTCGACACCCCCGGCTTCCTGCCCGGTGTCGAGCAGGAGAAGGTCGGCGTGATCAAGCGCGGTGGCCGCTTCCTGTTCTCCTACGTGGAGGCCTCGGTCCCCAAGATCACCCTGGTGGTCCGCAAATCCTACGGCGGCGGCTACGCGGTGATGGGCTCCAAGCAGCTCGGCGCCGACATCAACCTCGCCTGGCCCACCGCCCGCATCGCGGTCATGGGCGCCGAGAGCGCCATCGGCCTGCTCGGCGCGGCCCAGATCGCCGCAGCCCCCGAGGACCAGCGCGCCGCCGTCCGCCAGAACCTCATCGATTTCTACAACGCCAACGTGGCCACCCCCTGGGTCGCCGCCGAACGCGGCTTCATCGACGCGGTCATCGAACCGGCGACCACCCGCCTGGAAATCCGCCGCGCCCTGAAACTGCTCCAGGACAAGAAGATCCAGCGCAACCCGCGCAAGCACCACGTCCTGCCGCTGTAAGAACACGAAGAACGGGCCGCCGCGATTTACGAGGCGGCCCGGTTAGCGTTTAGCTGCGGCTAAACCACGGCGAGGTCCACCTCGACCGAGAACGGGGCCGATACCTTGACGAGGCCGGTGAACATGTCGCCGGTGCGGTAGGCCCTGGTGGCAGGGTCGAGGATGTAGGTGTAGACGAGCGGGACACCGGTCGCGGCCTGCTCGACCCGCCAGAAGAAGGCGATACCCGCCTTGGCGTACTGATCCAGTTTCACGACGCGGTCGGTGGTCTCCGAGCCGGGGGAGACGACCTCGACGACCATCAGAACGTGCTCTGGCCTGGTCGGCGAGAGGTCGATCGTGTCGGCTCGGTACACCACGACGTCAGGGCGACGGTTCGTCAGCGGTACATCCTGGAGCCGGATGTCGAAATCGGTGTCGGCGTTCCAGTCGGCGCCGCCCGCACTGTCCAGCGCGTTCGCCAGTACCCGGGCCAACCGGTTGTGGCGCTTGGAGGCGCTCGGGCTCACTACCACCATCCCGTCGACGATTTCGATACCCGCGCACTGCTCCTCGGACCAGGAGTCGTAGACCTCCGCCGTGATCTGCTCATGCATCCACGCAGGGGGCGCTGTCTCGGCAGTCACGCACGCTCCTCTCGGACGCCTGTGAGCGGGTCCGATCCCGCCGATTCAGTGTACTTCGAGGCTGTCGGCCCGGAGTGGGCCGGCAAGACCCGTGTATGCGACGAGGGCCCCCCCCCGGGGGGGGGGGGGGGGGGGGGGGGGGGGTGGGGGGGGGGGGGGGGGGGGCGGGGGGGGGCGGCGGGCGCGGCCGGCGGGGGGGGCGGGGGGGAGCGCGGGGGGGGGGCGGGGGGGGGGGGGGTGGGGGGGGGGGGGGGGG
>NZ_JARWOJ010000139.1 GCF_029868625.1 Nocardia neocaledoniensis
CGAACTGAGACCGGCCGGCGCGTCGTATTCGGAGTCGCGGCCGCGGGTATAGATCAGCCGCAGCCTGCCCTCTTCGTCGGCGCCCCATTCCTTGCAGGCCCCCTCCCCGCCCGCCCCCCATCATATCTCACCCCCCCCCCCCACACCCCCCCCCCCCCCCCCCCCCCCCCCCCCCCCCCCCCCGCCCCCCCCCCCCCCCCCCCCCCCCCCCCCCCCCGCCCACCCCCCCCCCCCCCCCCCCCCCCCCACCCCCCCCCCCCCCCCCCCCCCCCCCCACCCCCCCCCCCCACCACCCAACCACCCCCCCCCTACCCCCCCCCCCCCCCCCCCCCCCCCCCCCCCCCCCCCCCCCCCCCCACCGCCGTGGTGCCGAGTGTGGGACTCGAACCCACACGTCCTTTCGGACAACGGTTTTTGAGACCGTCGCGTCTGCCAGTTCCGCCAACCCGGCGCACCGCGGTCACTATAGCGTCTCGGCGCGCCCGGACGCTAACCGCCTGGCCTGCGGCGACCGCGCGGCGCCGGCCCCGCGCTCCACCGCTCCCCCACCGGCAGTCCCGACGGCCCACCCCGGCCCGAGGACGCGCTCCGAGCGGTTCCCGCCGCCGCACCGGTGCGCCTGCCAGGAGCCGGAGAAACGGCGCGTCCCGTGGCGGTGCCATCAGTTATTACCGAATCGAATTATCATGACGCGAATGAGTGACAATCGACACATATCGCGGGAAGGTTTCCATTCCTATCTCGCGGGTATCACGGTCACGCACAACGGATTTCCTCGTGGTGATTCATGTACGGCATTCAACCGAGAGGTGAATAGGTAGCACCGCGCCTGTGATCGTTCCAAGCAAGGCCTATTGCGCGACAATCGACCCGATTACGGTGTCGGTATGCACGTGCTGTTCGTCTGCAACTCCAATGTCTGCCGCTCGGTGATCGCCGAACGGCTCACCCGGGCGTTCGCGGCGGACAACGGGTTGCCCGGACTCACCGCCGAGAGCGCGGGCACACGGGCGCTGGTCGGTTTTCCCCCGGAACCGCTGGCCGCGGAGACCATCGCCGGACTCGGTGGCGACACCAGCGGATTCACCGCGCGCAAGCTCAAGCCGGAAATGGTCGATCGCGCCGATCTCGTGCTCGCGATGACAGAATCCCTGCGCGATCAGGTCGCCGAGCTCGCTTTCGGCGCCGCGCCGCGGACTTTCACCCTCATCGAGGCGCATCGCATCGCCCGGGTCACCGGCGCGAAATCCATTGCCGCGCTACACCAGGCGCGCAACAACCTGGCCTATGTCGGCCGGGAGAACATCGCCGACCCGATCGGGCTGTCCGCCGAGGCCTTCCTCGAGGTCGGCGACCGGATCGCCGAGCTGCTGTTCCCGCTGCTGGCCGCGCTGGCGCCGCACGAGCAGACCAAGCTCAGCGGCGACGACGGCCCCGGCCTGGTGATCGAACCGGCGCCGGCGCGCCCGCTGTCGGCGTTTCTGGCCGCCCAGCGCCGACGCTGAATCCAGGGCCTGTTCGCCACGGCCGCGCGGGGATACACTTCGGCGCGGACATGTTGCTTCCCTTGCTGGTTCGACACACGACAGGACGAGAGACTTGCCGAAACGAATTTCGGATGTTTCGCTCCATGTGTACGTGACCCCGGAAATCCGCGACCGCGTCGTCGCCAGTGTCCGGACGGTCCTCGACGACCATCTCCAGGACCGCGACATCTTCGCGTGGCGGTTCACGCTGCCGACCGAGGCCGCCGACCCGGTGCACCGGGAACTCGAATCACAGTGGCGCGCCACGCATCCCGGCGCCGATCCGAGCACCGAGGCCACCTACGAGATCGCGCTCAGCCTGGTCGGCGACCCGGTCGACCTCACCGACGACGAGATCGCCGACCTCGAACACGGCCTGGTGCTCGCGGTGTACGGCGCGGCCAGCCACGCGGTCCCGTTCCGGCTGCGCGCCCATCAGCGCACCGACCTGGAACTCGAACTCGACCACGAGCACCACTGACCCGCCCCGGCGCCGGGATCAGCGGGCCGGGAAGTGCCGGATGACGCCTTCCTGGACGGTGGTGGCGAGCAGTTCGCCGCCGCGCGAATAGAACCGGCCGGTCGCCAGCCCGCGCGAGCCCGCGGCCACGGGCGACTCCGTCGCGTAGAGCGTCCAGTCGTCGAAGCGGAACGGGCGGTGGAACCAGATCGAATGGTTCACCGTCGCCGCGAGGATCCGGTCCAGGCCCCACGACAGGCCGTGCGTGGTGATGATCGAATCGAGCACGGTGGTGTCGGAGGAGTAGCCGAGCGCGGCCACGTGCAGCAGCGGATCGTCGGGCAGAGTGCCGTCGGTGCGCATCCACACGCGATTGTGGTTGAGCTTCTCGCCGGTGCCCTTGAGGATCCACGCCGGATCGTTGGTGTAGCGCATGTCGATCGGGTGCGGCGCGTTGATGAACATCTCCAGCTTGTCCTCGAAGCCGGCGAAGCTCTCCTCGATCCGGGGGAGCGTCTCCGGGTCGGGCACCTGGGGACCCTCGTGCGAATGCTCCAAGCCCTTGCCCCAGTCCTGGAACGCCGCCAGCATGACGAACAGCTCCTGACCGTCCTGGCTGGCGGTCACCGTGCGGTTGGCCAGTGCCCGACCGTCACGGTGCCGCTCCACGTGGTATTCGATCGGCTTCTTCACGTCGCCGCCGCGCACGAAGTGCGCGTTGATCGCGTGCAGCGGCCGTTGCCCGGCGGTGCGGCCGGCGGCGACGATCGCCTGCGACACCAACTGCCCGCCGAAGGTGCGGCTCCACACCTTCTCGGGATGGTTGCCGACGAAGACGTCCTCGCCCACCGATTCGAGATCGAGCAGGTCGAGCAGCACCCGCAGATCGGGTGACGGCTCGCCTGGCACGGTATCGACCTCGATCGATCCGCCCGCCGAACTACTCACGACTAGTGGTCCTCCTCGCCGATGCGATGCACGTGGATCAGGTTGGTGGAACCGACGGTACCCGGCGGGGAGCCGGCCACGATGACCACCAGGTCACCCTTGCGGTACCGATCCAGTGACAGCAGCGCCTGGTCGACCTGATGGATCATCGCGTCGGTGGTCTCCACCATCGGCACGATGAAGGTCTCGGTGCCCCAGGTGAGCGTCAGCTGACTGCGCACCTCCGGCAGCGGGGTGAACGCCAGCAGCGGCAGCGGCGTGTGCAGACGGGCCAGGCGGCGCACGGTGTCACCGGACTGGGTGAAGGCCACCAGCGCCTTGGCGTTGAGGCGCTCGCCGATATCGCGGGCGGCGTAGGAGATCACGCCGCGCTTGGTGCGGGGCACGTGGGTCAGCGGTGGCACCCGGTTCGTCTCGGACTCCACGGCGGTGACGATGCGGGCCATCGTGCGCACCGCGTCGATCGGCCACGCGCCGACCGAGGTCTCGCCGGAGAGCATCACCGCGTCGGCGCCGTCGAGCACCGCGTTGGCGACGTCGGAGGCCTCCGCGCGGGTAGGGCGCGAGTTCTCGATCATCGACTCCAGCATCTGGGTGGCGACGATGACCGGCTTGGCGTTCTCGCGCGCCATCTGGATGGCCCGCTTCTGCACCAGCGGCACCTGCTCGAGCGGCAGCTCCACCCCGAGATCACCGCGGGCGACCATCACCGCGTCGAAGGCGAGCACGATCGCCTCGAGATTGTCGATCGCCTCCGGCTTCTCCAGCTTGGCGATGACCGGCACGCGGCGGCCGACCTTGTCCATGATGTCGTGCACGAGTTCGATGTCCGACGGCGAGCGCACGAACGACAGCGCGATGAAGTCGACGCCGAGCTTCAGCGCGAATTCCAGGTCCTCGATGTCCTTCTCGGACAGGGCGGGCACCGACACGTCCATGCCGGGCAGCGACAGGCCCTTGTTGTTGCTCACCGGGCCGCCCTCGGTGACGCGGCAGACGACGTCGTTGCCGTCGATGTGCTCGACCGTCAGGCCGACCTTGCCGTCGTCGACGAGCAGCCGATCGCCCGCCTTGGCGTCCTGCGCGAGCTGCTTGTAGGTGGTGGAGACGCGGTCGTGGGTGCCGTCGACCTCGTCGACCGTGATCCGCACCTGCTCGCCGTTGGCCCAGGTGGTGCGGCCCTCGGAGAACCGGCCGAGCCGGATCTTGGGGCCCTGTAGATCGGCGAGGATGCCGACCGCGCGGCCGGTCTCGTCCGAGGCCGCGCGGACCATCTTGTAGTTGTCGGCATGGTCGGCATGTTCGCCGTGGCTGAAGTTCAGCCGGGCCACATCCATGCCGCTTTCGACGAGTTCACGAATACGGTCCTGGGTGGCAGTGGCCGGCCCGAGGGTGCACACAATCTTCGTCCGTCGCATCACGCAGCCAAGCCTAGTCCCCCCGCTACCCGCCGTCGTTTCGCCGGTCGGGTGTTATCCCGGAGTTCACGAAATCAGCGGCGCGCGAGTGCCACATGCCGGGACAACCGGGTCTCCAGCCGCGTCTGACCCATCCCGAGGATCAGGCAGATCACCCAGTAGTAGAGCGCCGCGACGCCGTAGAGGGCGAAGAAGTCGAAGGTGGGCGCGGCCGCCAGCTGGGCGGTGCGCAGCAGTTCGGTGACCAGGATGGTCGAGGCCAGCGAGGTGTCCTTGACCAGCGAGATGAGCGTGTTCGACAACGGCGGCACCGCGATCCGCGCGGCCTGCGGGAACACGATGTACCACAGCGTCTGCGGATAGGTCATGCCCAGCGACTCCGCGGCCTCCCACTGCCCGTGGGCGACGCTCATGATCGCCGAGCGCACCACCTCCGCCGCGTACCCGCCCACATTGAGGCTGAACGCGATCACGGCCGCCGGGAACGGGTCGATGACGACGCCGAACTGCGGCAGCGCGTAGAACACGATGAACAGCTGCACCAGCAGCGGGGTGCCGCGGATGATCGAGATGTAGAAGCGGGCGGGCACCGAGAGCACCCGCTTCGCCGACATCCGCGCCAGCGCGACGCCCACCGCGATCGCCAGGCCGATGACGAAACTGATCGCCGTCAGCGGCAGGGTCGCGGTGACCGTGGCCTTCAGCATCGGCCACAGGTTGTGCCAGATCAGCTCCCTGGTCGCGGCATCCATCCGCTATTTGCTGACGTCGGTGCCGAAGTACTTCTCCGACAGCCGCGCCAGGGTGCCGTCGGCGCGCAGCTGCTCGAGCGCCTTGTCGATGTCGGCGATGAGGGCGGCGTCGTCCTTGCGCGCGGCGAAGGCCTGCTTGCTGGTCTCGCCGGTCTTGCCCGCGATCTTGATGCCGGTGTCGCCGGTCTTCTTGGTGTACTCACCGACGGCGAGGGTGTCGTTGACGGTGGCGTCGACGCGACCGGCCTTGAGCAGCTGCACCGCCTGCACGAAACCTTCCACCACTTCGACTTTCGCGCCGGCGTCCTTGGCGACCTGGTTCCAGTTGCTGGTCGCGGTCTCGGCGGCGGTCTTGCCCGCGAGGTCGGCCAGCGTGGTGATCGTGGTGTTGTCGGACTTGGTGACGATCACGCCCTCGGAGGTCGTGTACGGCTGCGACAGCGAGTACTTGGCCGCGCGCTCGGGCGTGACGGTCACCTGGTTGGCGACCAGGTCGAATCGCTTCGACTCGAGGCCGGCGAAGATGGAGTCCCACGGGGTCTGCACGAATTCCACCCGCTTGCCGAGCTTCTCGCCGACGGCCTGCGCGACCTCGACGTCGTAGCCGGTGATGGTGCCGTTGTCCTGGTAGCTGAACGGCGCGTACGTGCCCTCGGTGCCGATCTTCAGCACGTTCGGATCGGCGTCGGAGGAGCAGGCCGACAGGCCCGTCGCGGCGACGACAGCGAGTACGGCGGCGGCAAGCAGTTTGCGCACGTTCCATCCCTTTCTCCACTGCGCGTATCGGGCACGCGCAGGCCAGGCGACGCTACGGCGCCGCGACAGACCGACACAGAGTATCGCTCATCGTGATCGCAATTCCGGTGGGGAAACGCGAAACGGGTGCCCCGCACCCGGCGGGACACCCGTGGCAGGCGCGCGGACGATCAGTCGCGCAGCGGGCGGCCCTGCGCGTCGGGCACCTTGCCGGTGAGCATCATGATGCCGTCGATCAGCGGCCAGATCGCGCCGATGCCACAGGTCAGCCAAACCACCGCGATCTGGGCGATGCCGAGACCGGTGTAGCCGAGGTAGAAGCGACCGACACCGAAGCTGCCGAGGAAGATCTCCAGCAGACCGGCCATCAGCTTCTGCTTGTCCGAGAACGGCACGCCGTACATGTCGCGGCCGTACGGCGCTTCCGGGTCGGCCGGGTTGTAGCCCTGCGGCATGGCGCCGTAGGGCGCGGCGCCGTAGGCCGGCTGCGGCTGACCGTACGGGTCGGCCGGCTGACCGTACTGCGGCTGCGGCTGGCCGTACTGCGGCTGACCGTACCCGGGCTGCTGCTGGCCGTAGCCCGGCTGCTGCGCGTAGGGGTCCGAGGGCTGACCGTACGCGGGCTGACCGTACTGCGGCTGCGAACCGGAGTCCTGCGGCTTGTTCAGGTCAGGGCCGTACTGCGGGTTGGGGTTGTAGGGGTCGGTCACTCATGTCCTCCATCATTCGTGCGGGTACCCGTCGTGGCCCCCGGCGCACCGACAGCGCGCGACACTCACTCGATTTATCGCGACGGGCGTCGGGAATGTTGCCCGACGCCCGCCGATTTCGCCACCCCGTGGTGGTCAGGACTTCTTCAGCACCGTGGTGGCGTCGTCCTTGTCGCCGGGCTCGGCCGCGGTGACGGCGTCCTTGTCGTCACCCGCCCCGGCCGGGTCGTCGGTGGTCTCGCCCGCCGCCGACGCGGTCTCGCTCCCGGCGGGTTCGGCGGCGTCGTCGTCCTTCGGATCCGCCTTGGCGGCACCGCTTTCCACCGCGGCGGCGTTGTCGGCGGCACCGGCCGCGCGCAATGCCGAGAACTGCCACGGCCACGGGCGCGGTTCCCCGTCGGGCTGCAGCTGGGCCGGGGTCTCGCGCCCCTTGGTGGCCAGCGCGAAGTACGCCATCGCGCACAGGAAGACGATGGCCGAGGTGAACGAGTTGATCCGGATGCCGAGGATGTGGGTGGCCTCGTCGCTGCGCATGAGTTCGACGAAGAAACGGCCGAAGCTGTAGCCCGCGACGTAGAGCGCGAACAGGCGGCCGTGGCCGATCTTGAAGCGCTTGTCCAGCTGCACCAGCAGGATCACCACCAGCACGTTCCAGACCAGCTCGTAGAGGAACGTGGGGTGCACGACCTCGAGCACCCGGCCGGTGGAGACGCCGTTCATCATGTCGCGCGCGCCGGTGTCGGCGTCGAAGCGCTCGTAGATCTCGAGACCCCAGGGGACCTCGGTAGTGCGGCCGTAGAGCTCCTGGTTGAAGTAGTTGCCGAGGCGGCCGATCGCCTGCGCGAGCAGCACCGCGGGCGCGATCGCGTCGCCGAGCGCGGGCAGCGGGATCTTGTAGATCCGGCAGCCGATCCAGGCGCCGACACCGCCGAGGAACACCGCGCCCCAGATGCCGAGGCCGCCCTGCCAGATGTAGAGCGCCTCGATCGGATGCTTGCCGGGGCCGAAGTACTTCTGCCAGTCGGTGGCCACGTGGTAGAGCCGGCCGCCGACCAGACCGAACGGCACCGCGAACATGGCGACGTCGAGGACCGCGCCCGGCTTGCCGCCGCGCTGTTGCCACCGGCGTTCGCCCCACCAGATGGCGACGACGATGCCGAGGATGATGAACAGCGCGTACGCCCGCAGCGGGAAGGGTCCGAGCTGCCAGACGCCCTGCGGCGGACTCGGAATGTAGGCCAGGACTGAGTTCACGGGCACCAGGCTAGTGGACGGGAGTACCGCAGCGTGGCCGCGACCCTGACGGCGGATGCCGGGACGGTGACAGCGGAGAGCCCCCCCCCCCTAGTCGCCCGGCCGGCGGCACCCCGGCCCAAGACCGCCACGGGCCCCCCCCCCGCCCCACCGGGCGCGAGCCAGGTCCCACTTGTTGAACGCCAGCACCAGCGCGCGACCGGAGTCGGCGACCAGGCTGATCACGCGCAGGTCCTGCTCGGTGATCGGCACCGAGGCGTCGATCAGCAT
>NZ_JARWOJ010000140.1 GCF_029868625.1 Nocardia neocaledoniensis
CCTTGCGCGCGCCCTCGACGTCGACGGCCACCGAGACCGAGGCCTGGAAACCGGACTCGGCCGAGTCGTAGTCGATGCCGGCGGCCTGCAGCGCGCAGCGCACGGCGATCAGATCGCCGGGCTCGCGGGGCCCCGCGCCCCCCCCCCCCCCCCCCCCCCCCCCCGCTCCTGTATCCGCGGCGCGGCTCGATCCGCCCCGACTTCGAACGGAGCTTGTTCATGAAACTCGCAGTCATCGCCGGTGACGGCATCGGTCCCGAGGTCATCGCCGAGGCGCTCAAGGTGCTCGACGTGGTCTCGCCGGGTGTCGAGAAGACCGAGTACGACCTGGGCGCCGCGCGCTACCACCGCACCGGCGAGATCCTCCCGGAGTCGGTGCTGCCCGAGCTGAAGCAGCACGACGCGATCCTGCTCGGCGCGATCGGTGATCCGTCGGTGCCCAGCGGCGTGCTCGAGCGCGGGCTGCTGCTCAAGACGCGCTTCGCGCTGGACCACCACGTGAACCTGCGTCCGTCGCGGCTCTACCCGGGTGTCACCAGCCCGCTCGCCGGCAACCCGGACATCGACTTCGTGGTCGTGCGCGAGGGCACCGAGGGTCCGTACACCGGCACCGGCGGCGCCATCCGCGTCGAGACCCCGCACGAGGTCGCGACCGAGGTGTCCACCAACACCCGCTTCGGCATCGAGCGCGTCGTGCGCTACGCCTTCGCCACCGCGCAGGCCCGCCGCAAGCACCTGACCCTGGTGCACAAGAACAACGTGCTCACCTTCGCCGGTTCGCTGTGGCAGCGCACGGTGAACGAGGTCGCCGCGGAGTTCCCCGAGGTGCAGACCGCCTACCAGCACATCGACGCCGCCACCATCCACATGGTGACCGACCCGGGCCGCTTCGACGTGATCGTCACCGACAACCTGTTCGGCGACATCATCACCGACCTGGCGGCCGCGGTCAGCGGCGGGATCGGGCTGGCCGCCTCCGGCAACATCGACGCCTCCGGTGTCAACCCGTCGATGTTCGAGCCGGTGCACGGCAGCGCCCCCGACATCGCGGGCCAGTCCAAGGCCGACCCGACCGCCGCGATCCTCTCGGTCTCGCTGCTGCTCAACCACCTCGGCAACACCGAGGGCGCGGCGCGCATCGAGTCCGCCGTCGCCAAGGATCTGGCCTCGCGCACCGGCGCCGCCTCCACCGTCGAGGTGGGCGACCGGATCGCCGCCATCGTCTGAGGGCACTGACAGCGAGATCGGGCCCGGTGGGGAATGTTACCCAGCGGGGGGCGAGGTTGTGCCCGGGGACCACGCGCCGGGGGAAAATTATTGGGGGAACGGGCTTTATGCCCGGGGCTAGGTGGGGGGTGCGCTAGCTGGCCCACACCTTGTAAGTCAACTCCTCGGGGCCTATCGACGGCGCCCGCAGCGCCGCCGCGACCTTGGACTGGCTGTCCCTGCAC
>NZ_JARWOJ010000141.1 GCF_029868625.1 Nocardia neocaledoniensis
GTTCGAGGGCGAACGACTCGGATACGGCGAGTTCGCCGCTCGCGTCGCCCGGCTCGGCCGGTGGCTGATCGGCGCGGGCGTCGGGCCCGCCGCAGGAAGCGGCCGAGGAGCCGCCGCTCGGCGAGGACGCGCTGCTGGACCTGTCCGAGGACCTGGCCGGACACGATGTGGCAGCGACACTATCGGCGCTCGACGCCGAACTGATCGGGCTGGCGAATGTGAAGGATCGGGTGCGCGAGATCGCGGCACTGCTGATGATCGACCGGGCCCGGCGCCGGTTCGGGCTGGCCTCCTCGCGCCCGACGATGCACATGAGCTTCACCGGCGGGCCCGGCACCGGCAAGACGACGGTGGCGTTGCGGATGGCGCAGATGCTGCACGCGCTGGGCTACATCCGGAAACCGAAGGTGCACACGGTGACCCGCGACGATCTGGTCGGCCAGTTCATCGGGCACACCGCGCCCAAGACGAAGGAGGCCATCGCCAAGGCGGCGGGTGGAGTGCTGTTCATCGACGAGGCCTATTACCTGTTCCGGCCCGAGAACGAGCGCGACTACGGGCAGGAGGTGATCGAGATCCTGCTGCAGGAGATGGAGAACGAGCGCGCGAACCTGGTGGTCATCTTCGCCGGCTACCCGGACCGGATGGATCGCTTCTTCTCCGCCAATCCGGGGCTGTCCTCCCGCGTGGCCCACCATCTCGAGTTCGCCGACTACACCCACGAGGAGTTGATGGGGATCGCCGAGGTGATGGTGGCGGGGGAGAACTTCCGCTTCGACGCGGCCGCGCGTGTCGCCTTCGCCGAGTATCTGACGGCCCGGATGGCCCGGCCGCGCTTCTCCAACGCGCGCAGCGTGCGCAACGCCATCGATCGGTGCAGGCTGCGGCAGGCCAAGCGGCTGGTGGAGGCGGGGCGGCCGCTGTCGAAGACGGATCTGATCACGCTGTGCGATCACGATGTCTACGGCAGCAGCGTCTTCGACGAGGCGGAGCGGGAGGTTGTGCCGCAATGCCGAACAGTCTGAAGACGCTCACCCGGTACACCATCGAGGAGGAGCACCGGCATCCCGGCTCGTCGGGGGAGTTCTCGGCGCTGGTGAACGTGGTGGCCACGGCGACCAAGATCATCGCCAATCAGGTGACGCGGGGCGCGATCGTGGGTCCGGGCGGTTCCGGCGAGCCGATGTCGGTGAGCAGGCGCCTGGATGTGCTGACCGACGAGATCATGGTGGCCCAGACCCAGTGGACCGGGCATCTGTCGGGGCTGCTGTCCGAGCAGCGCGCGACGGCGCTGCCGGTACCGGCGAGCGAGCGGCGCGGGAAGTATCTGCTGGCGTTCGACGCGCTGGACGGGTCGAGCAATATCGACGTGAATCTGCCGGTGGGTTCGATATTCAGCATTCTGCGTGCCCCGCAGGAGGTCCTCGACGGTGCCGCCGAGCCCGGCGACGCGGACTTCCTGCAGCCGGGTGTGCGGCAGGTGTGCGCCGGGTTCACCCTCTACGGCCCGGCGACGATGCTGGTCATCACCACCGGCAGCGGCGTCGACGGGTTCACCCTGGACCGCGAGATCGGCGCGTTCGTGCTGACCCACCCGCGCATGCGGATCCCCGAGGACACCTCGGGTTTCGCGATCAACGCCGCCAACGAACGTTTCTGGGAGCGGCCGGTGCGCCGCTACGTGCACGAATGCCTGGAGGGGGTGGACGGGCCGCGCGGCCGCGATTTCAACATGCGGTGGGTGGCCTCGCTGGTGGCCGACACCTTCCACATCCTCACCAGGGGCGGGATGTATCTGTACCCGCGCGACACCCCCAAAACGGCCCCGCCGGGGCGGGTGTGGCTGGTGAACGGCGCGCATACGATCGGGGTGATAGTGGAGCAGGCCCGGGGCGCCGCCCGCACCCGCCCAGTACAGGGCGTTGCCGAGCAGTTTCGTGGTGGTCTCGTTGCCCGCGACGACCATCAGGAACATGAAGCCGATGATCTCCTCGTCGGTGAGGGTGTCGTCGTCGATAAAGGCCCCGGACCCGGGCGGGGGGTGAA
>NZ_JARWOJ010000142.1 GCF_029868625.1 Nocardia neocaledoniensis
GACCGAGCCGGAGCGCGGTCACGTGCCCGCCGCGCGGATCGCTCACCTCGGGTCCTGGGCACGGCGGCCGTCGCCGCCGCGGGGCCCCCCCCCCCCCCCCCCCCCCCCCCCCCCCCCCCCCCCCCCCGCCCCCCCCCCCCCCCCCCCCGGGGGGGCCCGCCCGCGCCCCCCCCCCCCCCCCCCCCCCCGGCGGGCCCCCCCCCCCCCCCCCCCCCCCCCCGCCCCCCCGCGGGGCCCCCCGCCGCGCCGCCCCGCGGCGCGCGCCCCGGACATCGTCTGCGCACGCGCTCGGGCGACACCGCGAGTCGGCGTGGATCAGCGCGGGCCTCGCGCATCCACCTACCGGACGATTCGCCGAAGCCGGCGTCGGTGCCGACGTGCCACAGTTCACCGGCCCGTGCGTCAGCCGTCGATCCAGGTCGTCAGCTCGGCGCGCATGCAGGCGCGTGGCCATTCGTCGAGGCCGTGGGCGATCTCGGCGGCGCGGATCGCCCGCAGTTCCGGCGTCTCCTCGGTGACGGGGATGTAGGTGAAGCCGAGGCGCGCGTAGTAGGGGCCGTTCCACGGGACCTGGGTGAACGTCGTGAGGGTGATCTCGTGCAGCCCACGGGCTTTCGCCCAGTGCACCGCGTGATCGATCAGCCGCTTACCGACGCGCTGACCGCTGTGGGCGGGGTCGACGGAGACCTGGTCGATGTGGGGCTGCCCGTCGACGAGTCCGAGCACCAGGTAGCCGATCGGGCGATCGGTCTCGTCCGGCCACACCCAGGCGCGCTCGGCAACGAGGTATTCCCGCAGGGTCTCGGCCGCCGGTGGTTCGTCCTCGGCCACCGCAACCATCCCGATCTCGGCGAACGGCGCTCCGGCGAGGCACTCGATCTCGCGCAGCCGCTCGATGTCGTCCTCGCGGGCGGGCCGGATCGGGCCGCCGAGCACCCGGGGCCGCGTGATCTCCGGCTTCATCGCGCGCCCACCGGCGTGGCGACGATCCCGTTGAGCAGCACGCGCAGCGCCCAGCGAGCCCTGGCGTCACCGTCGCCGGCCAGCAGCTGCGCGCGCAGCGCGACGAGGGTCGGATACCGCTCGGCGGGCACCGCGTCGAACCGGCGGCCGATCTCGGCGAGGTGGTGTGCTCGGCCACGGCCCGCGGTGTTGTGGACGGACTGCTCGGCGGCCGCGGCGGTGAGATGCAGGCAGAGCAGGTCGACGGCCCAGGCGGCGGTCGACGGGTCGAGCCCACCCGCGCGCAACAGGGCGAGCAGCTGCTCGACGAGGGCGAGGGCGTGCTCGGTGGTGGGGATCCGGCCGAGGGCGACCAGGGCGAGGCCCTCGTGCCGGGCCAGCACGTCGACGGTGTCCTCGACCAGCGTGGTCAGGCGCTCGCGCCAGTCGCCCTCGGTCGGCGTCGGCACGGTGGACAGGACGTGGTCGAGCATGCCGGTCATCAGATCGTCGCGGTTGGCGACGTAGACATAGAGCGAGGCGGCGCCGGTGTCGAGTTCCTTGGCGACGCGGCGCATGGTGAGCGCGGCCAGGCCCTCGGCGTCGAGAATGCGCAGACCGGTCTCGAGCACGACCTCGCGGCTCAACGGTGCCTTCGCCGGTCTGACCCGGCGACTGACGGGTGCGGCGTTCATGCGCCGATCATACGCAGCCCACGAACGACGTTTGACACGAACAATGTTCGCGCGGGTGGGCGGCTATCCACCGATTGTTCGCGGGCACAACCGTCATCCCGTGCGCGGCGGGGATCTATGCTGGCAAAGGCCAGCCCGACAAGGAGGCAGTGATGCGCGCGCATTCGTCTACCGTGGCCATCGTGCCCGGTACCGGGATCGTCGCCCGATTCGGCGACGTCGTCATCTATCTCGCCGGGGAGACCCCGTCCACCGATCGACTACTCGGCGCTGTCGAGACCGTCGCACTCAGCACCGCCGCCTCGGCGCCCGGTGCGGCCCTGGCCCAGCGCCTGGCCGGTGTCGTCTTCGGCGGCGCCTCGGCACCGCCGCCGTTCGGCGTCCTCGCCCCCACCGCCGACGGGATGCTGATCCTGTTGCGCGGCGCGGTGATCGCCGAGGTCTCCGGCGCCGAGGGCAACCGAAGGGTGGCAGGCGACCGAGCCTTCACCTGGGTCGACGAGATCATCCGCGAACCGGTCCGCCGGATCGCGATCGGCGCCGAGATGGCCGACCCGACCAGCGCCAACCCCCGCACCGATCTGCGCGCCGGCATCGTCACCGGCAACGGATTCGTGCTCACCATGGGCCGCAAGCGCAATCCGGCGCCGCGCCGCGTGGAGACCATCGACGAACCGGCGCCGACCGAGGCCACCGGTTTCCGGGCCCTGCGCGACACCGGAGCCCGCGCCGACGGCAGCGGTACCAGGCCGCCCACCGCGAGCCTGCAGGTCGCGGAGGCGCCGGGAACGGGTTTCGTGCCGACGGCCGACGTCGGCAGCTCCGAAAGCGAGACCGTCAGCACCGGTGCGCGTCCGAGCACCATCGAGGGCGAGACCGTCAGCACCGGCCCGCGCAACTCCCCCGCGACCAGCGCCCCGCTGGCCTGGTCCCAGGCATTGGACGCCGCGAAGCTCGCCGAGCCGGTCGCGCTGGGAAAGTCCGGGCAGAGCAGCCCACGGGGCGCACTGGTCACCGAGGACGGACTCAGCTATCCGCTGGACCGGTCCTATGTGCTCGGCCGCAACCCCTCCGGTGACGAATCGGTGCGGGCCGCCGCCGCCACCCCGATCCTGATCGAACGGGATCGGCTCGTCTCCCGGGTCCATGCCTTCGTCGCCCCCGAACGAGGCAAGGTGTTCGTCCGGGAGGCTCCCGCCACCTCCGGCACGTTCTTCGCCGCCCCCGATTCCGAGCGCTGGTCGCGCGTCGGCACGTTGCCCATCGAGCTCCAGCCGGGCTGGCGCCTGCGGATCAACGATTTCCTGCTCACCTACTGCGTCTGAGCCGGGCTCCCCCTGGCCGAACTGTCCCGACGCCCGTGGCGTGCACGCTGTGCGTCCACGGGCGTCGGATCGCTGGTCGGCTCAGGCCTCGAGGGCGTCGAGCAGTGCCGCGCGCTGGCGGGCACCGAGCCCGCCGATACGACGATCCTCGGGGATCTCGGCCTGATCCATCAACTTGGCCGCCTTCACCGGACCGACGCCCGGCAGCGCCTTGATCACCGCGGCCACCTTGGTCTTCTTGACCAGGTCGTCGCTGTCGGCCTTCTTGAGCAGATCGGCGACGGTGACCTTGCCCTCCTTCACCTTGCCGATCAGTTCCGAGCGCGCCTTGCGCACGGCAGCCGCTTTGGCCAACGCCTCGGTGCGCTGTTCGGCGGTCATCGTAGGCAGTGCCATGTCTCCTCCGCTTCCACTCGTCACTCGAACATCTGATTGACGGACCGAGTAAACAGCACCCGAACGGCGGCACCAGTCCGACACACCGCGAGGATACGCCGATGAGTTTTGCGCGTCGGGCCCGTCGTTACGGGTGAACGCCCTGCAAGACGGACCAAACGGACGTAACACCTGACCCGTCGGCGGCGACACATCAGCAGAAGCACTACACGGGATCAAGGTTCAACGGCGAACCACGGAGGATCAACGACGCTCCTCGACCCCGGGCGCGACCGTCCTCGACGATCGTCACCGTGTCCCCGGTGCTCCGCGATAACAGCTACACAGTTGTGCGCCAGAGGTTTCCGGCCACCGCGGGTCGGAGGGGAATTCGGCCCGCGGTTGTGCTCAGGACGGCGCGATGCGCAAGAATGACGCGACCCGGCGAACCCTGAGCTGTCTGGAGTTGCGATGCGCGAGGAACACCCGCTCGATAACGAGGTCGTCGCACTGCCCGTGCGGGTGGAGCGCGCCCGTCGGCGCATCGAGTACCAGTCCGACCCGGCGCTCACCGACGCGCTGTCCGAGGACGAGTTGCGCGCCGAGCGGGAATTGGCCGAGAAGATCCGCACCTACGAGCGCGACCAGCGCTGGAAGCAGATCAAGGCCGCCTCCACCCATGCCGACCGCCTGCGCGAGACCACGGCGGCGATGGAGCGGGCCGAGATGGCCGATCTGATGCTGGCCCGCAAGGCCATGGCCGCGCAGCGCCGCGAATCGAACCCGCGCGCCCGGCTGGCCTCGCTCTATCAGCACCGCACCTGGTCGCTGCGCGCGCTGGCCGGCGTGGTGATCGCGGGCATGCTGTGGTCGGCGGTGAACGTGCAGCACAACATCGCCCCCGGCGGTCCCGGTGACCCGCTCTACTGGGCCAGCTTCGGCCTGGAGGCGATGATCAGCGTCTGCCTCATCATCATCATGATCGGCACCACGCGCGTCGCCGAGTGGGGTGTGATGGGCAACCGCACCCAGGTCCTGGTCGCCGAGCTGTTCCTGCTCGCCCTCACCATCGCCCTCAACACCTACCCGCACCTGAGCGCGGGCAACTGGTACGACGCGGCGGTGCACGCCGTGGCCCCGGTGATGATCGGCGTCGCCCTGATGATCCACAACGCCGCCAGCGCCCGCTACAGCACCGCCATCGCCCGCGCCTCGGCCGACATCCCCGCCGACGAAGAGGAAGACATGCTCGCGGCCGCGCCGTCGTTCCGCGACAGCTGACCCGCTCCGTGACCGCACGCCCGGAAACGCGATGAGGGCCCGTCCGGTGGACGGGCCCTCATCGGGTGATCAGGTGCGCTACTAGGCCGACTTCTCGCGGCGCTCGGTGCGCTGGGTCTTGCGGGGGACGATCGTCGGCAGGACGTTCTCGGTGACGGTGTCCGCGTTGACGACCACCTTGGCGACGTCGTCGCGGCCGGGGATGTCGTACATCACCGGGAGCAGAACTTCCTCCATGATGGCGCGCAGGCCACGAGCGCCGGTGCCGCGCAGGATCGCCTGGTCCGCGACGGCCTCGAGGGCGTCGGTGGTGAACTCCAGGTCGACGCCGTCCATCTCGAACAGCCGCACGTACTGCTTGACCAGCGCGTTCTTCGGCTCCGAGAGGATCTTGACCAGCGATTCCTTGTCCAGGTTCGTCACGGAGGCGACGACGGGCAGGCGGCCGATGAACTCGGGGATCAGGCCGAACTTGATCAGATCCTCGGGCATCACGTCGGCGAAGTGGTCGTCGGTGTCGACCTCGGCCTTGGAGCGGACCTCGGCGCCGAAACCGATGCCGCGGTGCCCGGTGCGGTCGGAGATGATCTTCTCCAGCCCCGCGAACGCGCCCGCCACGATGAACAGCACGTTGGTGGTGTCGATCTGGATGAACTCCTGGTGCGGGTGCTTGCGTCCACCCTGCGGCGGCACACTCGCCTGGGTGCCCTCCAGGATCTTCAGCAGCGCCTGCTGCACGCCCTCGCCGGAGACGTCACGGGTGATCGAGGGGTTCTCGCTCTTGCGGGCGATCTTGTCGACCTCGTCGATGTAGATGATGCCGGTCTCGGCGCGCTTGACGTCGTAGTCGGCGGCCTGGATCAGCTTCAGCAGGATGTTCTCCACATCCTCACCGACGTAGCCCGCCTCGGTGAGCGCGGTGGCGTCGGCGATGGCGAACGGCACGTTCAGCATCTTCGCCAGCGTCTGCGCGAGGTAGGTCTTGCCGCAGCCGGTGGGGCCGAGCATCAGGATGTTCGACTTGGCCAGCTCGACGGTCTCGCCGCGGCTGTCGCGGCCCTTGTCGCCGGCCTGGATGCGCTTGTAGTGGTTGTACACCGCGACCGCGAGGGTGCGCTTGGCCGTGTCCTGGCCGATGACGTAGTTCTCCAGGAAGTCCCGGATCTCCGAGGGCTTGGGCAGCTCGTCGAGCTTCACCTCGCTCGACTCGGCCAGCTCTTCCTCGATGATCTCGTTGCACAGGTCGATGCACTCGTCGCAGATATAGACCCCGGGGCCCGCAATGAGCTTCTTGACCTGCTTCTGGCTCTTTCCGCAGAACGAGCACTTGAGCAGATCGCCGCCGTCTCCGATGCGCGCCATCTCGTAGGTCCCTACTTCCTTGTCCGAGTGCGACCGTCGTCCCCGATTGGGCCGGAAAATACGTTTCGGTGCCGTCAATCAGAGCAATGGTCCCTGAGTCGACCGTACCTGCTGTGCGCGAGAGAGGTCGACAACTCGCGCATGTTTCTGTGAAGGGTTGTGCGGGTTCTCACCATTGTGAGGCCCACGGTGGAAAAAAGGTGGGCCCGCCGCCCAGATCAGGCGACGGGCCCGGGCGTGTCACTTCTGACCGCTGAGCTTCCGGTAGTCGAACACCTGGTCCACGATGCCGTATTCCTTGGCCTCTTCGGCCGTCAGGATCTTGTCGCGGTCGGTGTCCTTACGGACCCGCTCCTCGGACTTCCCGGTGTGCCGCGAGATGGTGACCTCCATCAGGCGCCGCATCCGCTCGATCTCGGCCGCGGCGATCTCGAGGTCGGACACCTGGCCCTGCACGCCGCCGGAGGACGGCTGGTGGATCAGGATGCGCGCGTTGGGCAGCGCGGCGCGCTTACCCGGCGCACCGGCGGCCAGCAGCACGGCCGCGGCCGAGGCGGCCTGGCCGAGGCAGACCGTCACCACGTCGGGGCGGACGTACTGCATGGTGTCGTAGATCGCCATCAGCGCGGTGAACGAGCCACCGGGCGAGTTGATGTACATGGTGATGTCGCGGTCGGGGTCCTGGGACTCCAGCACCAGCAGCTGCGCCATGATGTCGTTCGCCGAGACGTCGTCGACCTGGTTGCCCAGGAAGATGATCCGCTCCTCGAACAGCTTGTTGTACGGGTCCGAGGTCTTGACACCGAACGACGTCTGCTCGGTGAACTGCGGCAGGATGTAGCGCGACTGGGGATTCGCGGCGGCAGCGCCACCGAGGCCGCGCGGGTCGATCAGATTGGCCATCTTTGTCTCCAAGCTTGTCTCGAGTGGGTGGGGCGCGGTGGCGCTACTTCGCCTGGTTCGCGTGGGCGACCACGTGGTCGATGAAGCCGTACTCGAGGGCTTCCTTCGCCGTGAACCAGCGGTCGCGGTCCGCGTCCTCGGTGACCTGCTCGACGGACTTGCCGGTGTGCTGCGCCTGCAGCTCGTTGAGCTCACGCTTGGTGTGCGCGAACTGCTCGGCCATGATGGCGATATCGGCCGCCGAACCACCGATGCCCGCCGACGGCTGGTGCATCATGATCCGGGTGTGCGGCAGCGCGAAGCGCTTGCCCGGGGTGCCCGCGGTGAGCAGGAACTGCCCCATCGAGGCGGCCAGACCCATCGCGACGGTCTTGATGTCGCACTCGGCGAACTGCATCGTGTCGTAGATCGCCATGCCCGCGGTGACCGAGCCACCCGGGGAGTTGATGTAGAGCGAGATGTCCTTGGTCGGATCCTCGGCCGAGAGCAGCAGGATCTGCGCGCACAGCTTGTTCGCGATGTCATCGTCGACCTGGGTGCCGAGGAAGATGATGCGCTCGCGCAGCAGCCGCTCGTACACCGAATCACTGAGGTTGAGACCAGCAGTAGCGGCTGTCATGACCCCTGCCTGGTTGATTGTCACGGATACCTGCCTTCTCTTCTCACCGATTGCTTACGGCCTACGGTTCGTCGTCACAAACACTAACGAAGCAGGGCGGCACCGAACTCCCGGTACCGCCCTTCTTCGCTCACAGCGCAATCCAAGCACCCCATGCGGGGAACCGGTCACACCGGCATCGCAGAACTTATTCGGCGGCGGCCTCGACCTGTTCGGTCTCGGCGGAATCCGCGGGGTCACCGAACATTTCGGTGGTGTCGACCACGTTGCCGTCGGAGTCGGTGACCTTCACCTGACCGACGACACCGGCCAGCGCCTTGCCACGGCGGACGTCGGCGAACACCGCGCCCAGCTGACCGGCCTGCTGCACCTGCTGGATGAACTGCTCCGGCGACATGCCGTAGCGCTGGGCCTGGAACAGGATGCGCTCGGTCAGCTCCTGCTGACCGACCTGGGTGTTCTCGGCCTCGGCGATGGCGTCGAGCAGCAGCTGGGTCTTCACCGACTTCTCGGCGGCTTCCTGGGTGTCCTTGTCGAACTCCTCGCGGGAGGAGCCCTGCGCCTCGAGCGCCTCGGCCAGCTTGGCCTCGTCGTGGTCGAAGCCGTGGACGGCGTCGTGCAGCACCGCGTCGACCTCGGCCTTGACGACGGCCTCGGGCAGCGGCACCTCGACGGTCTCGAGCAGGGTGTCGAGCACCTTGTCGCGGATCTGACCGGCCTGCTCGACCTTCTTGGAACGCTCGACGCGGCCCTTCAGGTCTTCCTTGAGCTCGTCGATGGTGTCGAATTCGCTGGCCAGCTGGGCGAACTCGTCATCGGCCTCGGGCAGCTCGCGCTCCTTCACCGACTGCACGGTGACGGTGATGACGGCTTCCTTGCCGGCGTGCTCGCCCGCCACCAGGGTGGAGGTGAACTCGGCGGACTCGCCCGCCTTCAGGCCGGTGACAGCCTCGTCGAGGCCCTCGATCAGCTGACCCGAACCGACCTCGTGCGACAGGCCGGTGGTGGCCGCCTCGGGGACGTCCTCGCCGTCGACGGTGGCCGAGAGGTCGATCGAGACGAAGTCGCCGTCCTGCACGGCGCGCTCGACACCGGTCAGGGTGCCGAAGCGCTGACGCAGCGAGGTGAGCTGCTGCTCGATGTCGGCGTCCTCGATGGTGAAGGAGTCGACGGTGACCTCGAGGCCCGAGTAGTCCGGCAGCGCGATCTCGGGGCGCACGTCGACCTCGGCGGTGAACGCCAGCTCGTCGCCGTCCTCGATCTTGGTGATCTCGATCTCGGGCTGGCCGATGACCTTCACCTCGGTGGCCTGCACGGCCTCGGCGTAGCGGGCGGGCAGCGCGTCGTTGACGACCTGCTCCAGCACGGCGCCGCGGCCGACGCGGGTCTCGATCAGCTTGGCCGGGGCCTTGCCCGGACGGAAACCGGGGATCCGGACCTGCTGGGCCAGCGCCTTGTAGGCCTTGTCGAAGTCGGGCTTCAGCTCCTCGAAGGGCACCTCGACGTTGATCCGGACCCGGGTCGGGCTCAGCTGCTCGACGGTGCTCTTCACGGACATGCTCCTTGGTTCGTAGTTCAGTGGTGTCCCCGCCATGGGGCGTCGCGCCCTGAGTCGGTGCGGCGCACAATGCGCATCCCGACCAGGGTAGTTGACCGGCTTTGCGGTCGTGTAATCGGCGGTGGTTCAGCCGGCGGGCTAGCCGCCGACCTGCACCGCGTCGGTGACGAAGACCAGGGTCTCGTTCGGCGCGACGCCGTTGCCGCCCGCGCCGTAGCCGAGCTCCGGCGGCACGATCAGCAGGCGCCGGGCGCCCTGCTGAACCCCGAGCAGGCCCTGGTCCCAGCCCTCGATGACCTGACCGGCGCCCAGGGTCAGCCCGAACGGCTTACCGCGCTTGAAGGAGCTGTCCAGGGTCTGCTTGTCCGACCAGGTCACCAGCGCGTAGTTCATGGTCAGCGGCTGTCCGGCCGCCGCGCCGGGGCCGGTGCCGGGCACCAGGTCCTTGACGATCAGCGTCTTGGGCGGGTCACACGAGTCGGGGATGGTGATCTCCGGCGCGTCGCCGAAGCCGCCCTCGACCTTGATGTCGTCCGCGGTGCACTCGCGGCCCTTGCTCGCCGTCGGCGCGCCCGCGGCGGCACTGGTCGTCGACGAGGAGGCGCTCGCCGAGCCGGTGTCCGAGCCGCAGGCCGCTGTCGCGATCGCGGCGGCCGCGACGAGTCCGATGCCGAAAATCCTGCCGAGAGAATGCATGGCCCGCACAGTAATGGACCGCGCGCACCGCGCGCAGGACCGGCACGGCGGTAGGCTCGGCGGTGCGTTTCCGCACCGGTGGCTCCGGATGTCGAACGGCGCCACGGGCACTGACCGCGGCGCCCGGCGCCGCGGCGCACCGACTGCGAGGAGAGTCCGCGATGACCAGCGATCTCGAACGCGATACCGCGGCCGACACCGTGGGCGGCGGTGAGGGCGAGACGATCGCGCCCGAGCCCTACGTCCTCGCCGAGGCCCCCGGTCCACTGACCCGTCCTGAGCTGGTGGCGGTGGACACCTGGTGGCGGGCGGCGAACTATCTGGCCGTCGGCCAGATCTACCTGCTGCGCAACCCGCTGCTGCGCGAGCCGCTGCGCGCCGAGGACGTCAAGCCGCGCCTGCTCGGGCACTTCGGCACCGTGCCCGGCCTGAATCTGGTGTGGGCGCACGCGAATCGGGTGATCAGGGACCGCGGCCTGCACGCGGTGTTCGTGGCGGGTCCGGGGCACGGCGGCCCCGGCCCGAACGCGTGCGCGTGGCTGGAGGGCGCCTACGCCGAGCTCTACCGCGACATCCCGCGCGACGAAGCGGGCATGCGCAGGCTGTTCCACCAGTTCTCCTTCCCCGGTGGCGTGCCGAGCCATTGCGCGCCGGAGACCCCCGGTTCCTTCCACGAGGGCGGCGAACTGGGCTACAGCCTGTTGCACGCCTACGGCGCCGCGCTCGACAATCCCGAGCTCACCGTGTTCTGCGTGATCGGCGACGGCGAGGCCGAGACCGGGCCACTGGCAGGCAGCTGGCACGCGAACAAATTCCTCAACGCGGGGCGGGACGGCGCCGTGGTGCCGATCCTGGCGCTCAACGAGTACAAGATCGCCAATCCGACCATCTTCGCCCGCATCCCCGAGGCGGAGCTCGTCGAGTTGCTGCGCGGGTACGGCTACCAGCCGATCGTCGTCTCCGGTTCCGATCCCGCGCGGGTGCACCAGGACATGGCCGCCGCGATGGACAGCTGCCTGGCGCAGATCGCCCGGTTCCAGCGCGCCGCCCGCGAGGACGGCGACACCACCCGGCCGCGCTGGCCGATGATCGTTCTGCACACGCCCAAGGGCTGGACCTGTCCGCCCGTGGTGGACGGCGAGCGGGTGGAGGGCACCTTCCGCGCGCACCAGGTGCCCCTGCCCGCGGCCCGCACGAACCCCGAACACCGCCGGGTGCTGGAACGGTGGCTGCGGTCGTATCGGCCCGAGGAACTGTTCGACGAGTCCGGCGCGCCGGTGCCCGAGCTGCTCGCCCAGGTGCCGGAGCGGCCGATGAGCCTCGATCCGGTGGCCAACGGCGGGCTGCTGGTCCGCGATCTCGATCTGCCCGACTGGCGCGAGTACGGCGTCCCGGTCGACCGGCCCGGCGCGGGAACGCACGAGGCGACCAGGGTGCTCGGCGGCTGGCTGCGTGACGTCACCGCGCGCAATCCGGACAACTTCCTCACCTTCGCGCCCGACGAGCTGGTCAGCAATCGGTTGCAGGACATCCTCGAGGTGACCGGCCGCGACTGGCAGGCCGAGGTCGGGCGCTGGGACGTCGACCTGTCGACGCGCGGGCGGGCAGTGGAGGTGCTCTCCGAGCACGTGTGCCAGGGCCTGCTCGAGGGCTATCTGCTGACCGGCCGCCACGGCGTGTTCACCTGCTACGAGGCGTTCATCCACATCGTCGACGCCATGTTCAACCAGCACGCCAAGTGGCTCGACGCCAGCCTGGCGGTGCCGTGGCGGTGCAAGATCCCGAGCCTGAACTACCTGCTCACCTCGCACGTATGGCGCCAGGACCACAACGGATTCACCCACCAGGACCCGGGTTTCCTCGACGTGGTGGCCAACAAGAGTCCCGAGATCGTGCGCGTGTACCTGCCGCCGGACGCCAACACCCTGTTGTCCACCTACGACCACTGCCTGCGTTCGCTGCACTACGCGAATGTGGTCGTGGCGGGCAAACAGCCGGGGCCCGATTGGCTTTCGGTGTCCGAGGCCGCGCTGCACTGTGCCCGCGGCGCCGGCATCTGGGAGTGGGCGTGCCACAAGGACGAACCGGGCACCACCCCCGACGTGGTGCTCGGCTGCGCGGGTGACATCCCCACCCTGGAAACCCTCGCCGCAGCCGCGATCCTGCGTGATCGTCTGCCCGACCTGCGCGTGCGGGTGGTCAACGTCGTCGACCTCATGCGGCTGCTGCCCGCCGACGAGCACCCGCACGGCCTGCCCGACGCCGAGTTCGACGCGTTGTTCACCACCGACCGCCCCGTGATCTTCGCCTTCCACGGCTATCCCTGGCTGGTCCACCGCCTCACCTATCGCCGCACCAACCACGCCGAACTGCACGTGCGCGGATACAAGGAGAAGGGCACGACCACCACCCCCTTCGACATGGTGATGCTCAACGACCTCGACCGCTTCCACCTGGTGCTCGACGTCATCGATCGGGTGCCAGGTCTGCGTGGGCAGGCGGCGGGTCTGCGCCAGGAGATGGTCGACGCCAGGCTGATCGCGCGCCGCTGGACCAGGGAGCACGGCGAGGACATCCCGGTCGTCGCGGACTGGGTCTGGCCGGCGGCCGCGGTCCCCTCGGCGACGTAACGCGGTTGCGGCGCGGGCCGCGCCTGCACGACGATGGAGCCGATGACCGAGCCCCGCCCCCTCGACGCGCTGCCCCGCGATCGCCGCGACCTCACCGGACCGTTCGACGTCATCGGCGATGTGCACGGCTGCGCCGGCGAGTTGATCACCCTGCTCGGCGAACTCGGCTACCACCTCGACCGGGACGAGCGCGGCCGCGCGATCGGCGCCGCCCATCCGGCGGGCCGCATCGCGGTGTTCGTCGGCGATCTCGTCGACCGTGGGCCCGACACGCCCGGCGTGCTGCGCCTGGTGATGGGCATGGTCGGCGCGCGGACCGCCCTGTGCGTCACCGGAAATCACGACTACAAGCTCGTGCGCGCCCTCGACGGCCGGAACGTGCGGATCGCCCACGGCCTGGAACGCTCGATGGCCCAGCTGGCCGAGGAGGACGCCGAATTCCGCAGTGCCGTCCGGGCCTTCCTGCACACGCTGCCGAGCCACTACCTGCTCGACGGGGGCAAGCTGGTGGTCGCGCACGCGGGCCTGCCGGAGAGCCTGCACGGCAGCACCTCGGGGCGCGCGCGGTCGTTCGCCCTCTACGGCTCACCGACCGGCGAGTACGACGAGCACGGCTTCCCCATCCGCTACGACTGGGCCAGGGACTACCGCGGCGCCGCGACCGTCGCGTACGGGCACACCCCGGTCACCGAGCTGGCCTGGGTCAACAACACGCTGTGCCTGGACACCGGCGCCGTGTTCGGCGGCGCGCTCTCGGCGCTGCGCTATCCGGAGATGAGCACGCTGTCGGTCCCCGCCGAGCAGGTGTGGACCGAGCGCGCGGGCATCACGCCGACGGGCTGAGGCCGCCGCGCCCGCATCGTCGCCGAATCGTCAACTCGACACTCCGCGCCGACCGGCCGCGACCTGCCCGAACGGGCTTACCATCGGCACCGGACGACCCGACTCACCGCTGAGGAGAGGTTCATGCGCCGAACATTGCTCTCACTGTCCGTGCTCTGTCCCCTGGTCGGCGCCGGCGTGGCGGCGGCCGATCCCGGCGCGGGAACCCTGTCGATCCACACCTTCACCGGCCGCGAACCGATTCCGGTGAATCGGGCCGATGTCGCGGTGACTCCGTGCGGCGCGGATCAGGTGGTGGCCACCGTGGTCAGCGGCGCCGACGGCCGCGCCACCACGACGTTGCCCGCGGGCTGCTACGAGGCCGCGGTCTCGAAGGTGCCCGGCGGCTGCGCGATGTCCGACAAGGCGCCGGTACGCGTCACGGTGACCGCGGGCAAGGACGCGAGCGCCGAATTCCGCTTCCACTGCGCCTGAGCGCCGGGTGGGATCGGGCCGCCGCCCTGACGGGCCGAGCTGGGCGAATGAATCGTGTCGATGGTCGGGGTGACAGGATTTGAACCTGCGACCCTCCGCTCCCAAAGCGGATGCGCTACCAAGCTGCGCTACACCCCGAGGCCTCGCAGGCTGAGACGCCGTCGAGGGAATTCATGTTTGAGCGGGTGACGGGAATCGAACCCGCACCATCAGCTTGGAAGGCTGAGGTTCTACCATTGAACTACACCCGCAGGCATACGACATCGATGGGATCGCCACGATGTCGTGTGCGCCACGACTGTACCGAATCCCGCGCGCGAAACGCCAATCCGCCCCTGGGCGAGCCGGGCGACGCGCCCCTTCCGGCGGTGTCGACACCCGCTGGGCAATGCCCGATTAGGGCCTAATGACTCTATCCGCCGAAACCCGTCGGCGGACACGATGGTGGGCACGCGTCTCGGGGTAACCGACGCTCGCTCCACCGGGGGAATAAATAGGAGTTTTTTCCTTGAAAACCTGCCGCGGGGGCGGCGCGTAGGCCACCATGAGATGGCGCGTGACGGATCGAGCATCCTCGTCACGATCAGCCCCCGTGCCAGGAGGAAACCGCATGGCGAACCAACGCCCCCCACCGTGAGACGGGCAACACGCTGCACGTTTCGGTGCTCCCAAAGTTTTTTCGGGAAGTGTGTAACGCCGGAGCTTCTGTAGCGATGTCATACCCGATCGCCATTCGCGAGAGGCCTGCAACGCGTTCTATATCGCGACTTTTAGGTCTCGGGTGGCTTGCTAGGATCCTTTTTGCCGGACGGGGGTATCTGGAAAGGGGGCGGTGAGCGTGTGCCGAACTCGGTGGACTCAACCGCGTAGCAGTGCGAACGATCGAGGTGGCAAGACCGTCGCCACCTTCCGCCGGTGATCTCGATGACTGTCCACATCGAGCCACCGGTCGCCGCGATGGCCCGCGCCTGGGCTCGCGCGGTGTGCGCCGAACCGGGTTCCTCCACGGCGCCGCACCAGCTGGAGCCGGTGCTCGTCGAGATCGTCGAGCGGCTGCTCCACCTGGCGAGGACCGAACCGTTCCCGGTGCCGCAGGCGCGGATGCTCGGCGCGCGACTGGCCGAAGCACCCTTCGAACGAACCAGGATGCTGGCGCACGCCACCCGCTGGCTGCTCGGCTTCCCCTCCGGCGTGCCGGGTTCGCTGGTCGCGACCCGCTGGCCGCTGGTGGCCAGCCAGGCGATCGACAGCTACGCGCAGGCGCTGCAGGAACGCGCGCTCGCGCAACAGGAACAGAACATCTCGGCGAAAGTGTCACTGCGCGTACAGGAGATCGCCGCGCTGCAGCACCGCTTGCGCCACGAGGCAACCCACGACGCACTCACCGATCTGGCCAATCGCACGCTGCTGCAGGAACGGGTCAGGGCCTTCGCGGCCGACCCGACCCGCGGCGTCGGCGTCCTGGTGGTCGACCTGGATCGGTTCAAGCAGATCAACGACGGCTACGGGCACGCGATCGGCGACGAGGTATTGGTCGAGCTGGCCAACCGGCTGCGCGAGGTGTGTCCGCCCGACACGGTGATCTGCCGGTACGGCGGCGACGAGTTCGTGGTCGCGGCCAATCCGCGCCGCGACACCCTCGGCGAACTGGCCCACCGCGTGGTCGCGGCGCTGCGCGACCCGGTGTGGTCGAGCGCGGGGCCGGTCCCGGTGTCGGCCAGCGTGGGCACGGCGTTCTGCGCGCCGGGAAAGACGTGCGATTTCACCGACCTGCTGCGTCGCGCCGACCGCGCGATGTATTCGGCGAAATCCGCGGGCGGGCGGCGTTTCGCGCTCGCCGAATCGGGCGACCCGGAACTGGGAACCGCGGTCGCGGGCTGAGTCGGATCGCGAAGCCTGCACTTCGCGGTCCGGCTCAGTCCTCTTCAGTGTTCGTTGCTCGTGCTCCCGGCGGTCAGTGGGACTGACAGGTGGGGCACCAGAAGAGGTTTCGCGCGTCCATGACCTTGTGGAGGATCGGGGTGGCGCACACCCGGCAGGGTTCGCCCTGCCTGCGGTAGACGTAGGTGCGGGGGCGGTCCTTGGCGTACGACGGCGCGCCGGTGTCGTGTTCGGGGCGGACGACATGCATGCGGCCGGTGGTCACGCCGATCGGCATCAGGTCGACGAGATCGGCCCACAGGGCGTCCCATTCGGTGGCGCTGATCGAGGTGCCGGGCCGGAACGGCGAGATGCCGTGGCGGAACAGCACTTCCGCCCGGTACACATTGCCGACGCCGGCGATGATCGACTGGTCCATCAACAGCGCGCCGATGGCCCTGCGGGAGCGCCGGATTCGCGCACCGGCGCGTTCGTGATCGGCATCGGGCCGCAGCGGGTCGGCGCCGAGACGCGCCACCAGGGCATCCACCTCGGCGGGGTCGAGCACCTCGCACGCGGTCGGCCCGCGCAGATCGGTCCCGAATTCGGTTGCCGCGCCGATCATCCGCATGCGCACCTGCCCGACGGGCGGCCCCATCGGCAGCTCCGCCGCACTGAACGTGCCGTACAACCCGAGATGCACGTGCACGGTCAAACCGGACTCGTAGTGGTGCAGCAGATGCTTGCCGACCGCCTCGGCCCGCTCGAGCACCCGCCCGTCCACCAGCGCGGCACCCTCGGCGAAGCGGCCCTGCGGACTCGAAACCCGCACGGCGCCACCGGAAAACCGGTCCTGGTGCAGGCGGGCGATGCGATGAAGGGTGTGCCCCTCAGGCACGGAACCCACCCTTCTCGACACTCATCTGGTTGCTCAGTAGGCGGGGACCTCGGGGGCCTCGCCGGACTTCTCGTAGTCGGCGAGGATGTCGATGCGGCGCTGGTGGCGCGGCTCCTCCGACCACGGCTGGGCGAGGAACGCGTCGACGATGGCGAGCGCCTCGGCGGTGGTGTGCATGCGGCCGCCGATGCCGATCAGCTGGGCGTTGTTGTGCTCCCGGGCCAGCTTGGCGGTCTCGACGCTCCAGGCCAGGGCACAGCGGGCGCCGGGGACCTTGTTGGCGGCGATCTGCTCGCCGTTGCCGCTACCGCCGAAGACCAGGCCGAGCGAGCCCGGGTCGGCCACGGTGCGGCGGGCCGCCTCGATGCAGAAGGCGGGGTAGTCGTCGAGAGCGTCGTATTCGAGGGCGCCACAGTCGACGACCTCGTGTCCGGCCTCCTGCAGATGGGCCTTGACGTGATTCTTCAGTTCGAAACCGGCATGGTCGGCACCCAGGTAAACGCGCATGGCTGCGATTGTGTCAGGCGCCTTTAGAGTCGTTTCATGCACCCGCACGAACCGCATTCCCCGCATTCGGCAGGTCCACCGCCGGAGCATCGGGGCAGGCCCATCGACGCGGCGCCGTCGCTGGACAAGGGCACCGACGACACCCCTCCCCCGCCCGCGCAGCCGGGGCCCGCGCCGTCACCATGGGCCCAGCCCGGCCCGCCGACCGGCGGATTCCCGTCCGGTGCGCACCCGCAGGCGCCGTACCATCCCGGCCCGTATCCGCCGGTCGCCCACCCTGGTTACGCACCGGGCCACTATCCGCCCGGCGGCCCGCCGATGCCGCCGCGGCAGGCGCCGCGCGGGCTCTCGCCCTACGGCATGCCCGCCCGGCATCCGTGGGAGATTCCGCTGCTGGTGGTGGTCATCATGCTCACCGGCGTCGCGTATCTGCTGGTGCTGCTGATCCTGCTGGCCGAGTTCGTCGCGCCGCCGGTCGCCGACGACCCGGGCCGGCCGGAGGAATCCGGTTCGATCCTGACCAGTCCGTATGTCCTGCTGCTGTTGTTCGCGCCGGTGCTGCTGTGGGCCGGGCGCGGCATGAACTACGCGCGGATGCGGATCAACGGCGTGAAGATGTCGCCGACGCAGTTCCCCGAGGGGTATCGGCTGGTGCAGGAGGCGGCGGCGCGGTTCGGGATGGCCAAGGCGCCCGACGCGTTCGTGGTGCTCGGCAACGGTCAGATCAACGCGTTCGCCTCCGGACACGGGTTCCGCCGGTTCGTGGTGGTCTACAGCGACCTGTTCGAAGTCGGCGGTGCCGCACGCGAACCCGACGCGCTGGCGTTCATCATCGGCCACGAGGTCGGCCACATCGCGGCCGGGCACGTGTCGTACTGGCGACAGCTCGGGATGTTCGTGGCGCCGTGGCTGCCGCTGCTCGGTTCGTCGCTGATCAGGGCACAGGAGTACACGGCCGACAATCACGGCTACTGCCACCGGCATCAGGGCGCGCCGGGCGCGATGGCGACCCTGGCGGCCGGCAAGTACCTCAACACCGAGGTCGGCTTCGACGAGATGGCCGACCGCGCGGCGACCGAACGCGGTGGCTTCGTGATGCTGGTCAACGCGATGTCGAGCCACCCCGTGCTCACCTGGCGGATGTGGGCGCTGCGCGACCGCAGCAGGCCGGGTCCGATGTTCTGGCGGCCGAGTGCTCCGCAGGGGATGATCCCGCCGCCGGGCGGCTATCCGGTCCAGACCGGTCCGCCTGCGCTGCCACCGCGCTGACACCACCCCGGCACGGGGTTTTGGGGGGGGGGGGGGCGGGGGGCGCCCCCCCGGCCCCCCCCCCGGCGCCCGGGCGCGGCCGCCCCCCCCCCCCCCCCCCAAAAACCCCCGCGGCGCCAGCCGCTAGTCGAACACCGGCTCTTCCGTGCGGGTGCGCTTGAGTTCGAAGAAGTGCGGGTAGGAGGCGAGCGCGACCACGCCGTCGAAAACGCGGCCCGCGTCCTCGCCGCGCGGGATGCGCGACAGCACGGGACCGAAGAACGCGACACCGTTGACATGGATCGTCGGGGTACCGACGTCGGGCCCCACCTTGTCCATGCCCGCGTGGTGACTCTTGCGCAGCGCGGCGTCGAAATCGGGGTTGCTCGCGGCGGCGGCGAGCTCGGCGGGCAGATCCAGTTCGGCCAGGGCGTCGTCGATGATCGCGGCGAAGGTCGCCTCGGAGCTGTCGCGCTCGTACTCGGCCCGGCGATTGTGGAAGCGGGTGCCGAGCGCGGTGTAGAGCGCGGGCAGGATCTCGTCGCCGTACTTCTCGGCGGCCGCGATGGCGACCCGGACCGGGCCCCAGCCCACCGACATCAGTTCGCGGTACTGCTCGGGCAGGTCACGGCCCTCGTTGAGCACCGACAGGCTCATCACGTGGAACCGCGCCTCGATGTCGCGTACCTGCTCGACCTCCAGGATCCAGCGCGAGGTGATCCAGCACCACGGGCACAGCGGATCGAACCAGAAATCGACGACGTCCTTCTTCGTGGCTTGATCGCTCACGAGCATGTTCCTCTCGGGTCGCAGTGGGCAGGCCGCAATGCCCCGCCGGTTGATGCAACCGCGGCACGCGCGGAATCGTTCCCGCGCGGCGCCGAGCGCACTAGGCTCGACGGCGAGGAGTCCCGGTCGCCCGCGAGAAGGAGTCCGTTCATGAGCTCGAATCAGCATTTCGTCGTGATCGGCGGCGGGCTCGGTGCCGCCAAGCTCGCCGAAGCATTGCGCGCCAACGACTTCGACGGCCGGGTGACGGTGCTGGCCGCCGAGGAGGAGCTGCCCTACGAGCGGCCCCCACTGTCCAAACAGCATCTGGCAGGTACTCAGCAGCTGCCCGATTTCACCGTCGACCAGGGGTCCTGGTACCGCGATCACCACATCGACCTCCAGCTGGGCACCACGGTGACGGCGTTCGACGCGCGGGCCCACACGGTGACGCTGCCCGACGGGTCCACCCTCGGCTACGACAAGCTGGCCCTGGCCACGGGTTCGCGCCCGCGCACCCTGCCCGTGCCCGGCGCCGACGCGCCGAACGTGTACACGCTGCGCACCATCGGCGATTCCGATGTCCTGGCGCGGGTGCTGCGCGACAACCGGCAACTGGTGATCATCGGGGCGGGCTGGATCGGGCTCGAGGTCGCCGCGCAGGCGCGGGCCAAGGGCGTCGAGGTCACGGTGCTCGAGGCCGCGGACCTGCCCCTGGTCGGTGCGCTCGGCCCGGAGATGGGCGCCTTCTACGCCGACGTGCACCGCGCGCACGGGGTGGACCTGCGCACCGGAACGAAGGTCGACGCGATTCTCACCGACGACGGCGTCGCTACCGGCGTTCGACTCGGCGACGGCACGGTGATCCCGGCGCAGGCGGTGCTGGTCGCGGTGGGCGCCCAACCGAACATCGAAGGCGCGGTGGCCGCCGGACTGGCGGTGAACGGTGGCGTCCTGGTCGACGAAGCGCTGCGCACCAGCGACCCCGACGTGGTCGCGGTCGGTGACATCGCCGAGCAGGAGCATCCTGTGCTGCGTCGCCGGGTGCGCGTGGAGCACTGGGCGACCGCGCTCAATCAGCCCGCGGTGGCCGCGCTGACCATGCTCGGCAGGCCCGCCACCTACGACCGGCTGCCCTATTTCTTCAGCGACCAGTACGACGTCGGCATGGAATACACCGGCTACGTCGGCCGCGACGACGACGTCCGCGTGGTGGTGCGCGGTGACCAGGGCGAACGCGAGTTCGTGGCGTTCTGGCTCGACGCGAGCAATCGGGTGCGGGCGGGCATGAACGTCAATGTCTGGGACGTGACCGACCGGATCAAGCAGCTGATCCTGTCCGGCGAGCAGGTCGACCCGGACCGGCTGGCCGACGCCGACACCCCACTGTGATCCAGTTCACCAGGTCGATGTGTCGAAGCGGGCCGCGTGGCTCCGACCTGTCAGCGAGCGCGCCGCCGGGCGCACCGACAACGAGGAGCCACTCATGAAGTACATGCTGGTGAAGACCTACGGCCCGACCGCCCACTGCGACATCCCGATCCACGAGTGGGCGCCCGAGGACATCGCCGCCCACATCGATTTCCAGCGGGCGCTGGGTGAGCAGCTCGCCGCCTCGGGTGAACTCGTCGAGGCCCAGGGGCTGGCAGGCCCCGAGCAGGCGCTGATCGTGTCCTCGGACGGCCGCTCGGCGCCGGTGGTGACCGACGGGCCGTTCCCGGAGACCAAGGAGTTCCTGGCCGGGTACTGGATCGTCGACGTCGATTCCCCCGATCGCGCGATCGAGATCGCCGCGCAGGCCTCGGCGGCGCCGGGCCCCGGTGGCGCGCCCATCGGCGAGTACATCGAGGTTCGCCCGGTCATGAGCGCGCCCACCGAGTGACCGGCACACTGACCCCCGGCACCGAGGACCTGCTCCGCACGCTGGCACCGCAGGTCCTCGGTGTGCTGGTCCGCCGGTTCGGCGATTTCGATCTGGCCGAGGACGCGGTGCAGGACGCCCTGCTGGCGGCCGCGACCCAGTGGACCACCGAGGGCGTCCCGGAGAACCCGCGCGGCTGGCTGATCCAGGTGGCCCAGCGCCGGATGGCCGACGCGGTGCGCGCCGAGGTGGCGCGGCGACGCCGGGAGACCACGGTGTTCGTCCGGGACGTGCCGGCCGAGGCGGGTGCCCGCGACGACACCCTCGACCTGTACTTCCTGTGCTGCCACCCCGACCTACCGGCGGCGGGCGCGATCGCGCTGACCCTGCGCGCGGTCGGCGGCCTGAGCACCGGCGAGATCGCCGCCGCCTTCCTGGTGCCGGAAGCGACCATGGCGCAACGCATCTCGCGGGCGAAGAAGCGGCTGGCCGAGGCGTCGCGCCCGTTCGCCGACGGCGCGCACGACACCGCCCGCCTCGACGCCGTCCTGCGAGTGCTGTACGTGATCTTCACCGAGGGCCACACCAGCACCTCGGGGGCGGGGCTGCGCCGGGCCGACCTGTCGGCCGAGGCCATTCGCCTGACCCGCACACTGCACACCCTGCTGCCCGAGGACACGGAGGTCGGCGGTCTGCTCGCGGTGATGCTGCTGACCGACGCGCGCCGCGCCGCGCGCTCCGGTCCGCACGGCGAGCTGATCCCGCTGCACGAGCAGGACCGCACCCGCTGGGACCGCGCCCAGATCACCGAGGGCCTGCGCCTGCTCACCGCCACCCTGTCGGCCGGGTTGACCGGGCCGTACCAGATCCAGGGCGCCATCGCCGGGCTGCACGCCCAGGCCGCCCGCGTCGAGGACACCGACTGGGCACGAATCCTCGTGCTGTACACCATGCTCGAACGCCTCGCCCCGAACCCGATGGTGACCCTCAACCGCGCGGTGGCGACCGCCATGGTGCACGGGCCCGCCGCCGGGCTCGCGGTGGTCGACACGGTCGCCGAACCGCTGGCTCGTTCGCATCGCCTCGCCGCCGTGCGCGGTCACCTGCACGAGATGGCGGGCGAGGACGCCGCGGCCGTCATCGAATACCAGCGGGCCGCGACTCAGACGGCGAGCACACCGGAGCGCGACTACCTGCTGTTACGCGCGGCCCGTGTGCGCACCACATAACGCCCTCCGTACCACCGCCCCCGAGCCCGGAGTGCGCGTCGCCGTGTTCGCCCTGCTTCCGCAGATCACTGTGCCGATTCGAGATTCGCGATCATGGCGCCGAGCGTTTCTGCGCACGTGCCGAATTCGTCCTCGGTGACGCCGTCGACCATGCGGCGGCGGATGGCTGCCACCGCCTGCCCGGCCGCCTCGTGCGCGGCGAGTCCCCCGGCGGTGACGGCGTACCGGCCACCCGCGCGGACGAGCCAACCCCGCCCGATCAGCGCGTCGGTGACCGCGGCGACGGAATCGTCCGTGGTCTGCCAGAACGGGCGCAGGGCATCGACGAGGTCGGCGCCGGGGTCGCCGACGAGGGTGTTCAGCGTCTGCCATTCGCGACGGGACATCCCGGCGGTGTCGATCGCCCGCTCGAACGTGGCCTCGATGAGCTGGTCCAGGCGTTTGACCTGGTAGCCGATCAATCTGCGCTCCGACATGACGGTGCATACCTTTCAACAATTACATGTCCTACGACATATATATGTCTGAAGGTAGCATGTGGCCGTGGACGAGGTCGAGCGGATCGAACGGGCGATGATCGCCATCCGGCGGCGCCAGACCAGGCGCGCCCTCGGCACCGATCAGCCCAGCGGACAGGCCTTCGACGTGCTCGATGTCGTCGAGGACGCGACAGCGCCCACCGTGTCGACCGTGGCCGCAGCGCTGGCCGTGGACCAGCCGAGGGCGAGCAAGCTCGTCGCGGCCGCCGTCACCGCCGGATTCCTGCGCCGGGAAGCCGATCAGACCGACGGCCGCCGGTCCCTGCTGGCGCTCACCGACCGTGGCCGCACGGTGCTCGCGCACGCGCACGAGCGGCGCCGCGGCGCCTTCGACCGGGCGATGACCGGCTGGTCCGGCGCCGATCGGGTCGCCTTCGCCCGGCTGCTCGACCGTTTCGTCGACGCGCTCGAATGACGGTATTGCTGGCAGACTCTCTGCGGTGACGGAAGTTTTCAGTGCGGGGGTGCTGGTCTATCGCCGGGGCGCGAACGGAACCGAGGTGCTGCTCGGCCACATGGGCGGCCCGCTGTGGGCCAAGAAGGACGCCTCGGCGTGGTCGATCCCCAAGGGCCAGTACGTGCTCGGCGAGGAGTTGCCGCGGGTGGCGGCCCGCCGCGAGTTCACCGAGGAACTCGGCCTGCCGGTCCCGGACGGTCCGTGGGTGGACCTCGGCGATGTGCGGTACGGCAGCGGCAGCAAGCGCAAGACCGTGACCGTGTGGGCGGTCGAGGGTGATCTGGATCCGGACGAGATCGTGCCCGGCACCTTCGAACTGGAATGGCCGCCCCGCTCCGGCCGGTTCCGCGAGTTCCCGGAGATCGACCGGGCCGCCTGGTTCGACCTGACCACAGCCTCGGAGAAGCTCGGCAAAGGGCAACGGCCTTTCCTCGGCCGCCTCGCCGAGTACCTCGACTGACCCGGGCGCGCGGGCCCGCGCGGGGGTAGATTGCGGACAATCCCACCGACATACAGCTCAAGGCCATTAACGGCATCCACCCTGCCCAGCACAAGGTAACCCGCCGCCCGCTAGGCAACCAGATAATACGGATGCCGTACC
>NZ_JARWOJ010000143.1 GCF_029868625.1 Nocardia neocaledoniensis
CGCGAAACTGCCCGACACCGGCCGGTAGGTGAGCAGCTCCCCCAGCGCGCGCATGATCACGAAGATCGCCAGACCCGCGGCCAGATAGGCCAGGATCAGCGAGGGTCCGGCCTGTTCGATCGCCGCGCCGGCGCCGGGGCGGGGGCCCCCCCCCCAATCCGTCGTGCGTTCACCAGCCGGAGCCGGAGCCACCCGAGCCGGTGTTGGCCAGGATGGTGCCGATCACCATCTGTGCGAGACCGGCGACAGATCCCAGAAATTCCATGATGTCCTCTTTTCACTTCGCCGGTTGGTCGGCGTAGGCGTGAACCTAGCCGACCCGGCAAGTGAAAGGAGCTTATTTCATTTTGTTCAGCGCAGCGTGACCTGACGCCCGCGCAGACCGTCGCGCGAGCGGCGCTCCTCGCCGGTCATCGGGGCATCCGAGGCCAGCGCCTCGGCCAGGCGCGCCCCGAATTCGCGGGCGGGCGCCTCCCACTCGGTGGGGTGCAGTTCGGGATCGAGGTCGAACACCGGGACCAGCACGCCGTGCGTGCGGAAGGAACCGGCGAAGCGCGAACCCTCGCCCATGTGCAGACCGCCCTTGGCGTGCACGCGAGCCAGGGCCAGCATCAGCTTGTCCTCGTCCTCGGGTCGCACCCAGCGCACGTGCGCCTTCTCGCCCGCGTCGACCCACCAGGCCGCACCGACGCCGTCGGCGCCCAGATCCAGGCGGGCCGAGGGCATGATCGCCTGCTTGGCCTGCTCGATCGTCGCCGCCACCTGCGGATCGGGAGTGACGCCCTCGGGCACCCACCAGTCGAAGTCCTGGTGCACGGTGAGCTCGAGGTCGGCGCCCGGATCGATGACGTCGGCCAGGCGCGGACCGCCCTCGACCGAATCCGCCGATTCCAGCGACTCGCCCGGCTCGGCGGACTGCGTCCACAGGATCGCCGCGGCGATATCGGCCGACGGATCGATGCCCTGATGCTGCACCTGGGTGCCGACGAAGCCGACGGGCTCGTCACCGGCGCGCACCAGCGCGGCCACGGCGCCGGGCAGGACCGTAGCCAGGGTGACCTCGCGCTGCGCCGCGACACCGGGCGCCAGCTTCAAGGTCGCGGTCGCCGACGGCACGAACTCCCGCAGCGCCACCAGATCACATTCGGCAGCAAGACCTTCGAACGGCCGCGTCGGGGCCGCCGATGCCTGCTCCTGCGCCGCACGCCGCTCGGCGAGACGCTGAGCCCGATTACTGTCGGGCTTCGGACTGTTCCGCTTGCTTTTACCCACGCACGGAGTTTATGGGCGGGTACCTCAGACGCCTGCGAGCAGGGCCTTCGTGCGGCCGGGATGATTCGTTGCGACCCAGCTCACGCCCAGGTCGGCGCACAATTTCACGTCGTCGGGCTCGTCGACGGTCCAGCAGTAGGTAGCCCGGCCGGCCGCGGCGGCCTTGTCGACCAGTTCGGGATGCTCGCGCAGCGTCTTCACCGAGGGCCCCACCGCGGTCGCGCCGACCGTCGTCGCGGCGCCGCCGCCGAGGAAGCGGGATGACTCGCCGAGCAGCACCGTCGGCAGCAGCGGCGCGGCGCGGCGGATCCGCCAGACCGCGGTCGCCGCGAACGACATCACCACGGCACGGGAGTGATCGGCCGAAGCGGGGGTGGCGATGCCGAAGCGCTGCAGTTCGGCGAGCACCTTGTTCTCCACCAGGGCGCCGTAGCGCACCGGGTGCTTGGTCTCGATGAACAGCTTGGTCGGCCTGCTGCGCCAGTCGAGCACGAGGCTGATCAGGTCGCTGAGGGCGAGCACGCCCTCCGGCCGGTCGGCGGTGCCGAAGTTCATCTCGCGTAGTTCGTCCAGGGTCAGTTCGCTGACCAGGCCGGTGGCGTCGGAGGTGCGGTCGACGGTGCGGTCGTGCACGCAGACCAGGTGCCCGTCGCGGGTCAGCCGGACGTCGCACTCGACCCCGTCGGCACCCTCTTCCAGCGCCAGCTCGTAGGCGGCGAGGGTGTGTTCGGGGCGCGCCGCGGACGCGCCACGGTGCGCCACCACGAACGGCGCGCGATTGCCCTGGCTCACTTGGCCACAACCTCCTCTTGCGAATTCTCGATCTCGTCCCGCTCGCCCGGGGTGACCGGGGCGATGACGACCTCGGCCGGGTCGGCGGCCATCACCCACCGGTGTGCCGAGCGCGGCGCGCCGCGTAGGTCACGCCCCTCGAGCAGGCGGACCGTCCACAGCGTGAGCACCGCGAAGGCGGCCGCGCACAGGTCGCTGAACCCGGTGAAGGAGACACCGTCGGCCTCGGCCTGCAGGCTCGACGCGTCGCGCCACAGCGTCGCGGCGAGCAGGATCAGACCGCTCGCCACCCAGGCCGCCCACCAGATCCGCACGGCCCGTTCGGCCCGCGGATCCGGCTGCGCGCCGAGCAATTCGGTGAGGAAGACGCCCGGCCAGACCAGGTTCACGCCGGGGACGAGACACCCGGCGATCAACGTCCAGCGGCGCCGCGGATCGCGTCGGCCCTGCGCGGCGAAGGCGGACTTGCGCGCCTCGATCAGCCACGCGACCAGCGCGAGCGCGGTCGCCAGCGCGCACAGCGGCGCGATGACGCCGAAGACCCACACCGACATGTCGGAGATCCACAGCAGCCAGCTGGGGATGAGGGTCGTGCGGTTGCGCAGCAGGATCAGGTACCTGCCGTATTCGGCGGCCGCGGCGACCAGGAACGCCAGCGCGGTGAGGACGAGCAGCACATCGCGCGATTCGGCGATCCCGCGCAGCGGACGCTCGGCAGGCCGGGCCGGGGCCGGCGGCGGGTCGAGCAGGCCCCAGCGCGGGACCTCGGTGTAGCGCGGGGTCGGGCCGGGCGGCGCGGCGACGGCCGAACCCGCGGCCTTGCGCAGCCGGTGATCCGGCCTGCGGGCGACCCAGCGGTAGTTGCGCTGGGACGCGGGCGCGTCGACCCGGCCCGGCGAGAGCAGCACGCCACGGCAGCGCGGGCACCAGTGCATCGGCGTGCCCTGCACAGCCCAGCGCGCGCCACAGCGCGCACATGGTTGCACCACCGAACTCACCCGCGCACCCCGTTCCGGACTAGTAGATCTTGGCTTCGTGCTCGCCGTCGGCGACCACCGGACGGCCGGTCTGCTGCCAGGCCACCATCCCGCCCGCGACGTTCACCGCCTCGTACCCGATGTGGGCCAGGTACCTGACCACCTCGATCGAGCGGCCGCCCTGCCTGCACACGACGTACAGCTCGGCGTCGATGTCGAGCTCGTCCAGGCGCGCTGGCACGTCGACCATCGGGATGTGGATCGCGCCCGGCGCGTGGCCGAGCTCCCACTCGTCGGGTTCGCGCACGTCGAGCAGCTGGATACCAGGGACCGGTTCCGCGCTGTCGAACGCGGCGGGTACCGCACCCACCGGCACCGTGGGGACCTCGGAGCTCGTCACGCCTCGATCCTGCCATGCCGCGACCGAGCTCGGGCTGCCGTGGGCGCGGTCTGTGGATGGATCTCGGTTATCCACAGAATCCACAGGGTGATCCACAGGTCTCAGCTATCGGTCAGCACACGATTTCGAGGCATGGGCTATCAACCGAGGTCGACTCGGGAAGAACAGCGGGCGGGGCAACCGATCCGGGACTCCCCTCCATGTCATCCCGGAGCGGCTGCCCGCCGCTGACGTCGGGATCCAGGGTTGTACCGGACCCGACATCTACTTGGACGCGAGCCGAGCCCGATCGGTTCCATAAAAAACGACAACACTAGAGAAAATCCTAAATCCTGGGATCTGGGCGGCCGGATCGGTAGCCTGGGCGCATGAACACGAGCAGGGGGCTACTCGACAGTTTCGACATCAACGGCCTGAATACCGCTTTGTCCGAATCAACCTGTCTCGGAGTAGAGGTGGACGCCGCGGCGGGGCGCCTGCAGCTCGCTCTCGAGGTGCTGACGCTACCCGCCGAAAGCTCGGCGCCGACCGAGTCGAAAGTCCTGCTCACCTTCACGGGAGTCACCCGGGTCGCCGCTTCCCTGCGCATCCAGCGCTGGGACGACATCGACGCCCGCGTCCTCCCCCTCACCCTCGACCAGCTCGACGAAGCCATCGACAGCTTCGGCGGCGGCGGGCTGCACGGCTGGGAATTCATCGACCTCGACGACAGCGGCTGGACCCTGTGGAGCGAGCTGCTCAGCTTCGACACGGTGCTCGAACACCGGATCGCGGCGCATGTCATCGAGTTCTCCCAGGAAGAGGGCATCGATCCGCGCGAACTCGACGTCCGCGTCTGGTTCGACAAGATCACCGTCTCCGACCCGAGCGGTCGCGAGATTCCGATGACCGAGTTCATCGAGGGTGGCCGGCGCTGGTGGGCCGCTCACGATGCCGGTGACGCCAGAGCCTCGAAAGCCGAGGTCGCCCCTCCGCTGTGAGCCCGACCGCGTCGTCATCCGCTCCGCGCGGGAATGCGGGGCCGCACGCCTGCGGTTGCAGCGAGCGGGTGTACGAATGATGGTTGGTGTGCTCGACCGAATGGGCGCACACAGCCCGACACACGGAAAGGGACATCGTGGCCGTCTACACACTGCCCGAACTCGATTGGGACTTCAGCGCGCTGGAGCCGCACATCTCCGGACAGATCAACGAGATCCACTTCACCAAGCACCACGCCGCCTACGTCGCCGGCGCGAACGCCGCACTGGAGAAGCTGGAAGCCGCCCGTGAGGCCGGCGACCATGCCGCCATCTTCCTGAACGAGAAGAACCTGGCGTTCCACCTGGGTGGTCACACCAACCACTCCATCTGGTGGAAGAACCTCTCCCCCAACGGCGGCGACAAGCCGGTCGGCGACCTGGCCGCCGCGATCGACGACCAGTTCGGTTCGTTCGACAAGTTCCGCGCGCAGTTCACCGCGGCCGCCAACGGCCTGCAGGGCTCCGGCTGGGCCGTCCTGGGCTACGACACCCTGGGCCAGAAGCTGCTGACCTTCCAGCTGTACGACCAGCAGGCCAACGTGCCGCTCGGCATCATCCCGCTGCTGCAGGTCGACATGTGGGAGCACGCCTTCTACCTGCAGTACAAGAACGTCAAGGCCGACTACGTGACCGCGTTCTGGAACGTCGTCAACTGGGCCGACGTGCAGGATCGCTTCGCTCGCGCGGTGACCCAGGGCAAGGGCCTCATCTTCGGCTCATTAGCCTAGGCTGAGTAGCCTAGCCAACCAGAGGCCCCTACATACGTCGGGGCCTCTGTCGTCTCGCCTGATCTCGCACCGACATGGGTAACTCGTCGGGCACGGGCAAACTGGCCTGCCGACCGCCCCCGGCCGCGTCGCCAGAGCTCCCCACACCTGAGTCCGGCCAGAAGTCGCGGAGAGGCGGGCTAGCACTCACTGGTACTTGTGTGCCAGACGAGTTTCGGGTTATTCCTGAATCACAAGGGCACCGTCGCCCCCGGAGTTCGGGAGGCCATCATGACGACGCATGGTCCGATCGGGATCACGCCGTTCCAGGCGCGCGGTCATCTACAGGGTTTCGTGGTCTCCGGCCGCTGGCCGGACACCACCAAGGAATGGGCGCAGGTGCTGGTGCTCGCGGTGCGGGTGGCCTCGATGCCCGGCCTGCTGACCACCTCCACGGTGTTCGGGGTGCGCGAGGACCTGCCCGACGATCCCGAGCCGGGCACGGTCGGGCTGGTGCTGGCCGAGGGGCCGGTGCTCGGTGACGCCGCGGTCGAGCCGGGCCGCTTCGCCGATCATGTCCCGCCTGCACTGCTGATGCTGCATCCGCCGTCGGAGACCCGGCCCTCGCTGCCGGAGTGCGTCGGCGCCGCCTCGGGCTGCGTGCTGTTGCCCGGCGTGCCGCATCTGGGTCTCGAGCATCGCGCGGCCTGGGCCGAGGCCGAGCTCGACGGGACCGTCACCTCCCTGGTGAGCCGGGTCGGGATGGATCTGATCAGCGATCCCGATACCGCCGTGCTGGCGATGTTGCTGGCCGCCTGAGACTTTCACCCCGACGGCCTGGCGAACGCCGGGCAACGGGGTCTCCTGCCCGAAGAATTCAGGGGAACCGAACTATTCGGGCCGCACAGCCAAACTTCTTGTGCCCATAGCGATTTCGATTACACAGAGTTGGCATACCGACAGCAATCGGGCTAGGGTGGACAGCAGCGAAGGGGAGTAGCCCGCAATCGCCCAGTCGACATACTGATCGGCGCCACTCGGCGCGGTCCGGCTGCGCGAACCGGTGACCACCGGTGGGCGAGACCTTCGGCCACGAACCGATCCGTAGACCGGTGTGGCTGAGGGCGCACCCGTTTTCAGCCGCAGGCCGGAGTTGTCCACCTGGGAGCTGACCATGATCGCCACGATCCTGCTGAGCTTCGGCGTGATCTTCCTCGCCGAGCTCGGCGACAAATCGCAGTTGATGGCCCTGACCTTCGCGCTGCGCTACCGCTGGTGGGTGGTGCTCATCGGCATCAGTGTCGCCAGCGTGGCCGTCAACCTCATCGCCGCCGGAGTCGGCCATTTCCTCGGGACCGCGCTGCCCGCGAACGCCATCGCCGTCGTCACCGCGCTCACCCTGCTCGCCGTCGGCCTGTGGACACTGCGAGACGCGCTCGGCTCGGCCGAGGACATCGAGGACACGCCGCCGCCGAGCACGCGCAACGCCTTCCTCGTCGTCATCTCCGCCTTCATGCTCGCCGAACTCGGCGACCGCACCATGTTCGCGGCGGCCGCCCTGGCCTCGAACAACGGCTGGCTGGCCGTCTGGATCGGCTCGACGGCAGGCATGGTCGCCGCCGGTGGACTGGCGATCCTGGTCGGCAAGCTCGCCGGTAAGCACCTGCCCGAGCGCGGCATCGCGTTCACCTCGGGCCTGCTGTTCCTGTTCTTCGCCGCCAAGACCACGCTCGACGCCTTCGTGCCGAGCCTGGGCGGCTGGGGTTCGACCGGCCTCGCCCTGCTCGCCCCCATCGTGGTCGGCCTCGGGATCGGCGCCTGGCGGGTCTTGCGGACGCGCCCGGCGACGGTCGAAGACTCCGCTCAGTCGGTGAAGGCGTTGCCGTAGACCGCACCGGAGCGGCGGGCCAGGTCGATGAGCGGTTCCTTCAGATCGCGCAGCCCGGCCAGATCCTCGGCCGCGATCTTGCCGGTGACCATGGCGCCGATCGCGGCGGCCAGGGTCGCGCAGGCGAACTGCTGCTCAGCGGTCTGCGCGCCGAGCATGGCGGCCACCACCGCCACGAAACGGCTCTGCAGCTCCATCCTGGCCTTGACCGCCGACGGCCCGACCGCGTACACCTCCATCAGGAACAGCCGCGCCGAGGCCGGGTCGTCGATCATGTGGTCGAAGTAGGCGGTGAGGATGCGGTCCATCCTGGTGAACCCGTCGGCCTCGGCGGTCTCGGCGATCACCTCCTGTAGTCGGGCGGCGAGCAATCCGGAGACCCGGTCGAACGCGGCCGCGAAACAGTCCTCCTTGGAGCGGAACAGCTCGTAGAACGTCTCGCGCGAGACGCCGGCCCGCTTGAGCACCGCGGCCACGGGGGTGCCGACGTAGCCGCCTTCGGTCATCGCCTCGCCCATCGCGACGAGGATGCGTTCCCGCTGCGAGGCCACCACTTCCTCGCGGGAGAGATGGTGCCGTCCGCGCGGGAGCTGGCGCAGGGTGGATGCCGAATCGCTCATCGTCGAACTCCGTGCTCGAGGTCGGGCTTGCCATTCCATTCTGCGCGGTCGGACTCGCGCGTGGTGCGCCACGCTACCCATGGGTCGGTGAACGGGTGATGTGCGCCTCAACCGAGACCGGCTAAGGTGCCATTGACGAAGTGCCAACTGGCTGTCATGAACGAGAGGACCATCGTGGAGATTTCGGGTTCCGCCGCCATCGTCACCGGGGGCGCGTCCGGCCTCGGTGCCGCCACCGCCAAGCGACTGGCCGACGCCGGCGCCACCGTCTTCGGGCTCGACGTCCCGGCGTCCATCGAGCGCGCGGGCGACAACGTGCCCGCCGGTGTCACCCTGATCGCGGCCGACGTCACCAGCAACGACGAGGTCGCCGCCGCGATCGCCAAGATCACCGAGGGCCCGGCGCCGCTGCGCATCGTGGTCAACTGTGCCGGCGTCGGCTGGGCCGGCCGCATCCTGTCCAAGAACGGCCCGCACGACCTGGAGCTGTTCCGCACCGTCATCACCGTGAACCTGCTCGGCACGTTCAACGTGATGCGCCTGGCCGCCGACGCCATCGCCAAGACCGAGCCGGTCGACGAGTACGGCCAGCGCGGCGTGGTGATCAACACCGCGTCGGTCGCCGCGTTCGAGGGCCAGATCGGCCAGATCGCCTACTCCGCGTCCAAGGGCGGCGTGCACGGCATGACCGTCCCGGCCGCGCGCGACCTGGCCCAGTTCGGCATCCGCGTGAACACCATCGCCCCCGGCATCATCGACACCCCGATGCTGGCCGGTGTCACCGAGGAGTACCGCAAGGGCCTCGAGGCCGGCGTCCCGTTCCCGTCGCGCCTCGGCCGCCCGGACGAGTACGCCCAGCTGGTCGAATACATCACCGCCCACGACTACCTCAACGGCGAGACCATCCGCATGGACGGCGCGCTGCGCATGGCCCCGCGCTGACCCCTGGCCCACCCGCGCCTCTCCCCGGTCGTCACCACCTCGTCGGTTGACCGACCGATCCTGCGGTCGCGGAACCCCAGACACCCCCCACCTCCCCAGCCCCCATTAAGGCGGGGGGGCGGGCGGCGGCGGGGCCGGGGGGCGGTTGTTTTCCCCCCCACTACCCCCGCGGTCCGCGCTACTGCCCGCCGCCGTAATTGGGCTCGGGGCTGTCTGCGCTGTCAGGCGTTCCGCGACC
>NZ_JARWOJ010000144.1 GCF_029868625.1 Nocardia neocaledoniensis
CCACGTGGGCGGCGAACGCGGCCGTCTTGGCGGCGGCCGCGGGGACCTCGACCATGATGCCGATCTCGAGGTGGACCCCCGCGGGCACCACCTCGGCCAGGATCGCTCGGGCCCGCGTCAGCTCGGCCAGCGTGGTCACCATCGGGAACATGACGCCGACGGGATGATCGGCGGCCACCCGGCCGATCGCGGTGAGCTGATCGCGCAGCAGCTCCGGCCGGGCCAACGCCAGCCGGATGCCCCGCACACCGAGGAAGGGATTCGCCTCAACGGGTCGCGGGAGGTAGGGCAGCGGTTTGTCACCGCCGACGTCGAGGGTGCGCAGGATCAGCGGGCGCCCGTCGAAGGCCTCGGCCAGCGCGCGGTAGGCGTGCTCCTGCTCGTCGATCGACGGCGCGTCGGCACGGTCGAGGAACAGGAATTCCGTGCGCACCAGGCCCGCGAGGTCGGCGCCGTCGCGCACCGCCGCGGTCGCGTCGGCGAGTTCGCCGATATTGGCCGCGACGTGCACGGTGACACCGTCGCGTGTGACGGCCGGCTTGTCGGCGTCGGCGAGTGCGGCCGCCCGCTGTCGTCGGTGCGCGGCGGCGCGATCGGCGAACTCCGCGACCACATCCGGTGCGGGATCGACGACCAGCGCGCCCGTCTGCCCGTCGAGCGCGATCGTGGTTCCCGTCGCGATCTCGAGGACCGGCGATCCCGCGCCGACGACGGCCGGAATGCCCTGCGCGCGAAGCAGAATGGCGCTGTGCGCGGTAGGGCTGCCGTGCGCCAACACGACCCCGGTGACGAGGTCGGGGTCGAGTGCGGCGGCTTCGGCGGGCGTCAGGTCCGCCGCGACGAGCACGCCCGCCCGGCTGACGAGTCGGGTCGATCGGCCCAGCAGGGCCGCGAGCACCTGGTCGCGGACGGCCCGCAGATCCGCCGCCCTGGCCCGCTGGTACTCGTCGGGCAGGCGCTCGAGGTCCGCCGCCCCCTCGTCGAGCACTCCCGCCCACGCCACGGCCGCGCCCTCCCCTGCGGCGATCCTGGCATGCACGGTGTCGAGCACGGCCGGGTCGTCGAGCAGCAGCTGATGCGCCTCGAAGATTCCCGCTTCGGCCCCCGCGCCGACTCTGAGCCGGTCGATCTCGGCGCGCACTCGCGCGATGGCATCGGCGAGCCTGTCGCGCTCGCCCGCCGCCGTCGATGCGCGGCCGGGATCGTCGAGTTCCGCGATGTCGAAGCGCGCCGCCGCGAGGTGCCGGCACGGCCCGACCCCGATCCCCGGCGAGGCGGGCAACGCCACGGAGCGACGGGTATCCGATTCCTTTGCGGTGCCGCTCGCGGCCGCCATCGCACCGGCCGACGACGCAGGCGAACGACCCGCAGGATCCGCATCGACGGCATCGGATGCCCTGTCCTCGGCCGGAAGCGCCTTCTCCCTCCGGCCGCCGGTGGCGCTCCCGCCGACGGCCTCGGCCTCGCGGTACTCCGGGGTCGGCACGCCCCCGACCTGATCGGCGGGGAGTGCGTCCGCCACCGCTTCGCCTCGGCCCGGCGCAGCGGGATCCGCTTCGACAGCTTCGCCGAAACCTGTTGCGGCCAGCGCCAGTACGCGCTCCACGGCGGTTCGCGCGTCGGGTCCGGTCGCCGTCACCTCCACGCGATGACCGGTCAGCGCGCCGAGGGCCGCGAGGCGACTCAGGCTGTTCGCGGGAACTGGGCCCGCTCCCGTGTCGAGGTTGCGCAGGGCGACAGCGCTGTCGAGTCCACGCACCGCGCCGACCACCTGTGCGGCCGGACGGGCGTGCAGCCCATGAGGATTCGCCGGCACGAACTCGCCCCGCACCTGTGGGGCGGCTTCGTCCGGCGCCGCGTCGGGCGGGCCGGCCGCCGTGCGGAAGTCCCCGGTCCGCTCGTGCACGGCACCGCCGTCGTGTCCGTCGAGCTCGCCCCGACCGGCAGCCGTCGCCTCTCCGCCGAGGTCGGCAGCGTCCTCGCCCAAATGAACCTTCTTGCCCACCAATGCGTTCGACGCCTCCAGGGCAACCTCGTCCAGGTCGGCGCCGCCGGCCGCCGACACGGCAGCGGCGATCAGCCCCTCGACGAACGGCGCCGCGCACAGGCGCACCCGGTGTTCCTCGGCGAGCAGGTCGAGGGCGAGTTCGGCGGAGAGGACGGCGCTGCCCATGTCCATCAGGACCAGCACACCGTCGCCGCTGTCGGCCGCGGCGATGGCCTCGGCGACCGCGACGGCGTCGGTGCCGAAGGTGTGCTCGTCGAGTCCGGCGGCAGGCACGACGCGCACGGGGCTCTCGTGCAGCATCTCCCCCGCCAGGGCGAGCGCGGCGGCGGCGAGGGCGTGGCTGTGCGACACCGCGACGATGCCGATCATCGCAGCGCCTGCCCGGCGGCCCGGACGAGCAGGGTGGCGCTGGTCGCGCCCGGATCCTGGTGTCCCGCACTGCGTTCGCCGAGATAGGAGGCACGGCCCTTGCGGGCGACGAGCGGGATCGTGGCCGCGCGGCCGGCGGTGGCGGCGGCCAGCGCGGCGTCGAGGGCCGCGGCGAGGTCGGCGCCCGCGGCGAGGTGCTCGTCGAGGGCGTCGGCGGCCGGCGCGAGCGCGTCGAACATGGTCTTGTCCCCCGATTCGGCCTTGCCACGGGCCACCACCCCGTCGAGCCCGGCACGGAAGGCGGCCGCGAAGGTCGGTGCGTCGAGCTCGCTCTCGCCCGCCGCGGTGGCGGCGCGCAGGAAGAAGGTGCCGTAGAGCGGTCCGCTCGCACCGCCGACGCTGCGGATCAGCGTCATCCCCGCCTGTTTGAGCGCCGCGGCCGGGCTCGGCTGCGGGTCGTCGGCGAGCGCCGCGACCACGGCGGCGGTGCCGCGCTGCATATTGCTGCCGTGGTCGGCGTCCCCGATGGCGGCGTCGAGGGCGGTGAGTTCGTCGGTGTGCTCGTCGATCAGGGCGGCGAAGGCGCGCAGCCACTGGTTCGCGTCGATGGTCGTCATGATCAGGCTCCCCAGCGCAGGGCGGGCGTGCGCACCGGCGCGTCCCACAGTGTCAGCAGTTCGTCGTCCACCTCGGTCAGCGTCACCGAGCAGCCGGCCATCTCCAGCGCGGTGATGTACGGCCCGACCAGCGAGCGGGCGATCTCGATCCCGTGCGCGCCGAGGATCCGGGCGACCTCGCCGAACACGATGTACAGCTCCAGCAGCGGCGTGCCACCCATCCCGTTGACGAAGCAGATCACCTTGCCGCCCTTGCTGATCGGCAGGTCCGCGAGAATCGGCTCGACCAGCATCGCGGCCACCTCCTTCGCGGGGGCCATGGCCGTCCGGTGCCTGCCGGGCTCGCCGTGGATGCCGATCCCGATCTCCATCTCGTCCGCACCGAGTTCGAACGTCGGTTTCCCCGCGGCGGGCACGGTGCACGAGGTGAGCGCCATGCCCATGCTCCTGGTGCGCTCGTTCACGGCACGGGCGACGGCGGCCACCTCG
>NZ_JARWOJ010000145.1 GCF_029868625.1 Nocardia neocaledoniensis
CGCCGTGTTCACCCTCGGCGCGGGCGCGGACGCCGCGGCCCGCCCCGGCGGGCCACGCCGGCCCCCCGCCCCCCGCCGCTTAAAAAAAAACCCCCCCACCCGGGGGGGGCCCCCCCCCCCCCCCCCCCCCCCCCGACACGTTTTCCCAAGTCGGACCACGGCCTCGGATGTGCCGAATCAATAGCTTTCATGCATCATTTAGCACGGTTTCAGCCAGGAATAAAGAGGATATCCCAGCGGGGTCGCCGAGACCGATCAGACGGTTCGGGCGAACGTGGGGCGAGCGAACAGTCGGGCCACCGCGACGCCGCCCACCGGAATCACCCACACGTACTGGACTCCCGGAAGCGCAGACACCTTCACAGCGGGAGCCACCGACTTGTCTCACAAGTTCCCAGATCAGAACGCTATCACCAGATATCCATCCCCCTTGACAGTCTCGTCGTGAACGTGACCGTTCACAAGCGGAGGTCGGTTTGCCGTACCAGACAGTCGCAGTAACTACAGGTCACACGTAGTCCCGCCGCGCGTGACAGCAACGCGCGAGTAGCTTCCATCAGGAAAGAAAAAAATGAACCAATCGGATTGAGTGAAACACCTGGTTGCCACTCACCCGAGGCGGGGCTACGTTACCGGCATCACATCAGCTACACGATCGTGATGACCGCCCCCGAAGTGGGACCACCCCATTTCCGGGGGCACATACGACAGCGCAAGGAGACACAACATGGGCTCGTTCGATGAGCTACTTCTCGGCGTCCTGGGCGGAATGGCGTCCGCGAACCAGGGCGACCTCCTGCTCGAGACCTTCCTGGGCTCGCTCGAATCGTTCTTCCCGTAGTTCGATCCGCCGACCACCTTCGATTTCAGCCGAAACGCTGAATCAAACCGTCCCCAAGGAGTAAAAGTGGGATCGCTCTACGAAATGTTCGCGACCGGCATGGCCAGCCTCGGCGATGGCGCCCTGCCGTTCGTCCAAGCCCTGATCTCCCTCAGCGGTGGCACGCCCATCGGCGGCTGACCAGGCTGTTCACTGAGTGAAACACACGTTTGCCACATCTGTGGCCGACGCGATATGTTACCGGCGTCACAGTAGCTCCCGGACTGTGCCGGTGTTCGACAAGCAAGGAGTTAGACCATGGGTTCGTTGACTGAGCTGATGATGGCGGCGATCGCGGGCTTGGGTTCCGCGGCCGAAGGCGACGGCCTGCTCGCCGCGTTCCTGGGTTCGGTGGAGGCCTTCTTCCCGTAAACCCGGTGCTCGACAGCACCTCGGCTCGATTCCGGGCCTGATCCACTTCATCACCATCAGGAGTTAGACATGGGTTCCCTCTACGAACTGCTGGAGACCGGCGCGGGCAGCCTCAGCGACGCGGCGCTGCCCTTCGTCCAAGCGCTGATCAGCCTCAGCGGCGGCACGCCCACCCCGGGCAAGTAATCCCAGCGCACGTAGTTCAGCGTGGCCGGGGGTCGGCCGTGGTCCGGCCGGCCCCCGTTCCCGCCCGAGAAGTCAGCAGGCTCGCACCACCATGAAGAACGAAATGCTCCGCGGCGTCATGTCGGCCGTCTGCGTCCTGGCCCTGGCCTCGGCCCCGGTGTTCGTCGACGGCGCGCACGCCTCGGCCGATCCCGGCGCGCGACTGGTGAGCCAGACGCGGTCCGGCCAGGTCGCCGACATCACCGTGTACTCCCCCGCCATGGATCGCACCATCGCACTGCGGGTCCTGCGTCCCACCGACACGGCGACCCCGGCTCCGACGCTGTACCTGCTCAACGGCGCCGGGGGCGGCGAGGATTCGGCCAACTGGCCGGGGCAGACCGACGCGGGCGGGTTCTTCGCGGACAAGCACGTCAACGTCGTCATCCCGATGGAGGGCGCGTTCAGCTACTACACCGACTGGCAGCGGCCGGACGAGGGACTGGCGAAGAACCTCGAGAACAACGGCAACAACATGTGGACGACGTTCCTCACCCGGGAACTGCCGCCGGTGATCGACGCGACCTTCGGCACCAACGGGGTGAACTCGCTGGCCGGCATCTCGATGGCGGGCACCTCGGTGCTGGATCTGGCGATCCAGGCCCCCGAGCTGTACCGCAGCGTGTCCGCCTACAGCGGCTGCGCGATGACCAGCGACCCGATCGGCCGGGCGTTCGTCTCGCTGGTGGTGCGGATGGGTGGCGGCAACGTCGAGAACATGTGGGGTCCGGCCACCGACGCCGCCTGGCGCGAGCACGACCCCTATGTGCAAGCTCATCGTTTGCCCGATATTCCGATCTATATTTCCGCGGGCACCGGATTGCCGGGACCACACGACACCTTGTCGAATCCGCGCGTGCACATCAACGGCAAGAATCCGAATTCGATTCTGACGAATCAAATGCTCGTCGGCGGCGGCATCGAGGCCGCGACCGCGTATTGCACGGCGAATCTGGCGCAGCGCACGCGCGAACTCGGCCGCACGAATATCACCTACAACATCCGCCCGACCGGCACCCATTCGTGGGGCTACTGGGAGGACGATCTGCACGCCTCGTGGCCGATGATGGCGACGGCGCTCGGCCTGTGAGCGCCGAACTCCGGGTCGGCTCCGCGCGACTGAACCCGCGCGACGCGGTCTTCGTCTACGACGAGACCGACCGGCACCTGTCCAATGTGGTCGCGGTGTACATCGCCGACGCGTCGGAGCGGCCGCCGGTGACCCTCGACGAGGTACTGGACTGGACGCGCGCGAGCATCGGCCACGCGGCGCTGTTCCACCGGACCCTGCGGCGGGTGCCGCTGGATCTGGATCTGCCGTCCTGGGTGCCCGACCCCGGGCTGTCGGTGCGCGAGCACGTGGTCCTCGACCGGCCCGGCGACGGGTCGTGGGCGGCCGCGCGCGCCCGGATCGCCGAGATCACCTCGGCGCGGATGGATCTCACGCGGCCGCCGTGGGAGATCCATGTCCTCGATCGCGTCGACGGTGTGCCCTCGCTGCCCGGCGCCGCCACCATCATCGTGCTCAAGTTCCATCACAGTGTGGGAGACGGGGTGGCGACCCGCGCGCTCGAGAGCAGGCTGTTCGGGACGGCGCCCGCGCCGGCGACCCGGCTCGACCCGGCGTCGTCGCTGCGCACCGCAGCGCGCACGACCGCCGCGTTCCTCGCCGCGCCCGTCCGCTTCGTCGGCGGGTTGCGCCGCGGCGCGGCCGCCGGGGAAGAACTGCGGGAACTGGTCGACGCGGGCGCGATCCACGAACCGATCGCGCAGCGCCCGGCGACCCGGTTCAACCGGGACATCCACGCCGAGCCGACCTTTCAGCTGCTGCCGATCCCGATGGCCGAGGTGCTCGCCGCCAAGGCCGCGGCACCGTACCGCGTCACCGTCAACGACCTGATGCTGACGACGATCTCCGGCGCGCTCGCGGCCTACCTCGCCGAGCACGACGAGACTCCGGACGGCTCCCTGGCCGCCATGGTCCCGATGTCGATGCGCGGTGTCGCCGACTGGGATTCGGCGAATCAGCTCACGCAGATGATCGTCGACCTGCACACCGACATCGCCGACCCGGCCGAGCGGCTCGCCGCGATCAAGGAATCCGCGAGCCGGGCCAAGCAGCGCGCCGCGAACCCGGTGGTGCTGCGCGGCGATCGGCGGGTCGAGACCGCGCCCGCCCTGCTGCTGCGCGCGGCCGGATGGGCAAGGGCGCAGCGGCGTTTCGACGACGCCTCGACGGTGCCGCTGTGCAACACCACGATCAGCAATGTGCCGCCGGTGACCGACAGCCTGGTCTTTCTCGACCGACCGATCCGGCGCGTGGTCGGCTCACTGCCGATCCTCGACGGCGACGGCCTGCGCCATCTGATCACCTCGCAGGGCGACGAGATCGTGATCGCCGTGACGACCGATGCCGCGATGATGCCGGACCCGGACCACTACGGCGACCTGCTGCTGCGGTCGTTCCGCGCGCTCGCCGCCGCGCTGGGCCGGGACGTGCCCGCGCCGGCGTCCTAACGTTGCAGGCAGCCGGTGCGCCGGACCGGGAGCCCGCGATCGGTGAGCGCGCCGAGCAGCAGCTGGCCGCGGCGGGCCCCGGCGGCGCCGTCGACACGGGCCAGGTCGGGGACGTACGTCGCGGCGCCGATGACGGATTCACCGACCAGCGACCAGAACCGGCGCGCGGGCAACCCCGAGCAGCGGGTGAGCACCGACTGCAGCGGGATCAGCGCCGACGCGCACCGCTGCGCCAGCCAGACGGCCATCGCGGCCTCGCACGGCAGCGCGACCGTCCCGGGTTCGGCGGCGTCGGGGTCGCCGTCGACGACGCGAATCGTGGTGTCGGACAGGCCCGCCCAGTCGATGCCGCCGTCGTTGTCGTGATGGATCCACAGGTTGTCGCGGCCCGGGTCCCAGGCCTGCGCGTCGAGGACGAACAGCGCGGTCACCCGGCCGACCACGGCATGGATGAGCGCGGTCGCCACCACCTCGGCGGCTATGTCGTCGTTGATCATCTCCGCGGCGTGCCTGCGGTACATGAGTTCGACGCGCCCCTCGGACAGGCCGTTGGGCACGTGCCACCAGCGCCGTTTGCCCTGGCCTGCCATCGCCGCCACGGCATAGACCCGCGGATGTTCGGGTTGCAGCGATTGCAACCTGGCGCACGCGCGATCGAACGCGGCGGTGGTGCGGGTCATGGCGGTGGTGGTGACGGGCTCGGGCATCGAACCTCCTCGAACGGTGGGGCTCCCGTGACGATGATGTCACGAAACATAGGTTAGGCTTACCAGACTTCACAAGTCGTGTCCGGTATCGAGGCAGGAGAAGTTCGTCGCCGTGATCCACCCTGGCAGCGTCAGACGCCGTCGTCTGACCGGGCTTCTTCTGCTCGCGGTACTGCTCACCGTGGCCGTGCTCGCGAGTGTCGCCATCGGCACCCGCTCGCTCGCACCCGCCACGGTGCTAGACGCCGTCGTGCACGCTCTCGGCTGCGACGGCGGTCCGTTCCGCTGCGCGGCCGGCTCCACCGCCGAGGAAATCGTGCGTGAGCTGCGTCTACCGCGCACCGCGCTGGCCCTGATCGCCGGCATGGCGCTGGGCAGCGCGGGCGCGCTCATCCAGGGGTATACCCGGAATCCGCTCGCTGATGCCGGTTTGTTGGGACTCAATGCCGGTGCCGGCTTCCTGGCCGCGCTCAGCATCTATCTGTTCGGCTTCACGATGCCCAGCCAGTACATCTGGTTCGCCTTCGCCGGCTCGGCGATCGCTGGCGTCATCGTGTTCGGGGTGTCCTCGATCGGCGGCGGCAAGGCCAGCCCGTTGAGCCTGGTGCTCGCCGGCGCCGCACTCACCGCGTTTCTGCAGGCCATGACGAACGCGGTCGTCGTGCTCGACAACGCGGCGCTGGACACCTATCGCTTCTGGGTGGTCGGGACCGTGAACGGCCGCGAGGCCGACGTGTTCTGGCAGGTGCTGCCGTTCCTCGTCCTCGGCATGGCGATGGCGGTCGCGGCGGCACCGAACCTCAATTTGCTCAGCCTCGGTGACGACGTCGCACGCGGGCTCGGCGTCGACCTCGGTCGGGCGCGCGCCTTCGGCCTGTTCGCGATCGTGCTGCTCAGCGGCGCCGCCACCGCCGCGATCGGGCCGATCGCGTTCCTCGGACTCGTGGTGCCCCATCTCGCGCGGACGATCACCGGACCGGACAATCGATGGCTGGTCCCCTACTCGGCGCTGCTCGGCGGGCTGTTGCTACTCGTGGCCGACATCGCCGGGCGGGTGGTCGCCCGGCCGGGCGAGCTGCAGGTCGGGGTGATGCTGGCCGCGATCGGCGCCCCGTTCTTCATCGCGCTGGTACGCCGCAAGAAGTTGGTGAGTCTGTGAGCACGATCGAGACCGAGGCGCCGAAGGAGACCCTGGCCCGGGTGCGACCCGCGCTGCGGGTGGGACCGGTGTCGCTGGTCCTGCGGCCCGTGCTGTTCGGGGTAGTCCTGGCGCTGGCCGTCCTGGTGTTCGGCCTGTTCTGCCTGGACATCGCCGTCGGTGACACCCGGATCCCGCTGGGCCGGGTGCTCGAGGTGCTCGGTGGCGGCGGCACCCGATCGCAGCGCTTCATCATCATGGAATCCCGGCTGCCGCGCGCGCTCACGGCCGTCGTGGTCGGCGCCGCGCTCGGGCTCTCCGGCGCGCTGATGCAGTCGATCCTGCACAACCCGCTCGCCGGACCGGACGTGCTCGGCATCACCACCGGCGCGAGCGTCGGCGCGGTCGCGGTGCTGGTCGGCAGCGGTGGCGCGACCACCGGGCTGATCGCGACCGTCGGCGCCCCGCTGGCCGCGCTGCTCGGCGGGCTGCTCACGGCGATACTGATCTATGTGCTCGCCTGGGGACGCGGCCGGACCGGGGAACAGGGCGTCACCGGGTTTCGGCTCGTGCTCATCGGTATCGGTGTGAACGCGGTGCTGATGTCGGTGATCAGCTGGCTGCTCACCCGGGCCAGTCTCACCGATGCCGCCAGGGCCCAGATCTGGCTCAACGGCTCGCTCAACGCCGCCGACCTGGCGCGGGCGGTGCCCGCGGCGATCGCGCTCACCGTGGTCACGGTGGTGGCGCTGGTCTCCGCCCGTACCTTGGCGGCGCTGCGCCTCGGCGAGGAGTCGACGCGGGTGCTCGGCGTGCGCATCCAGTCCCAGCAGGCGTTGCTGATCGGCGCGTCCGTGGTGGCGGCCTCGGTCGCGACGGCGGCGGTCGGGCCGGTGGGCTTCGTGGCGCTGGCGGCACCGCAGATCGCCAGGATGGCGCTGCGCACGCCCGGTGAACCGCTGATCGCCTCGGCGCTCACCGGCGCGGGGCTGGTCGCCGGAGCCGATATCGTCTCGCGCACGCTGCTGCCCGTCGACCTGCCCGTCGGTATCGTCACCGCCGCGCTCGGCGGACCGTTCCTGCTCTATCTGCTCGTCCGCATGAACCGGAAGGCCACGCTCTCATGACCAGCCCCGCCCACCGCCTCGCCGCCGACAGCGTCTCCCTCGGCTACGGCGAGCGGGTGATCGTCGACGAGCTCAGCCTCGACATCGCCCCCGGCGTGGTGACCACCGTCATCGGGCCCAACGGCTGCGGCAAGTCCACGCTGCTCAAGTCGCTGGGCAGGCTGTTGCGCCCGCGCGCCGGTCAGGTCGTGCTCGACGGCAAGGCCATCTCGACGATGAAGACCAAGGACGTGGCCAGGGTGGTCGGCATGCTGCCGCAGACCCCGGTCGCCCCGGAGGGCCTGACCGTCGCCGACCTGGTCGCCCGCGGCCGCCACCCGCACCAGTCCTGGCTGCGGCAGTGGTCGGCCGACGACGAGACCGAGGTCGCCGCCGCGCTGGCCCAGACCGGCATCGCCGACCTCGCCGAACGCACCCTCGACGAGCTCTCCGGTGGCCAGCGGCAGCGCGCCTGGATCTCGATGGCCCTGGCCCAGGGCACCGACATCCTGCTGCTCGACGAGCCGACCACCTATCTCGACCTCGCGCACAGCCTCGAGGTGCTCGACCTCGTCGACCGGCTGCACGCCGACCTCGGCCGCACGGTGGTGATGGTGCTGCACGACCTCAACCTCGCCATCCGCTACAGCGACGAGCTGGTGGTGATGGCGCAGGGCCGGATCGTGGCGCGGGGCAAGCCCGCCGAGATCGTCACCGCCGAGCTGCTCGCCGAGGTGTTCGGCCTCGAGGCGACCGTGCTCACCGACCCGGTCTCGGGGCGCCCGCTCATCGTCCCGATCGGCACCCGGCACGTGCACGGCGCCGACGGGTATGACGAATGACACACCAGCAAACCCCCCGTTACGACAATCTGTAGTACGCATCTTTGTCGTTGAGTCCGTAAAATTGTGGGATGGCAGGACTCGGCGAACTCGAAAAAGCGGTCATGGACCAGTTGTGGTCGGCCGACGAACCGCAGACGGTGCGGCAGGTCCACGAAGCACTGGCCGCGCGGCGTGAGCTCGCGTACACCACGGTCATGACGGTGCTGCAGCGACTGGCGAAGAAGAATCTGGTGGTGCAGCGCCGCGATGACCGCGCGCATCGATACGCACCGGTGCACACCCGCGACGAACTGGTCGCGAGCCTGATGGTGGACGCGTTGCAGCAGGCCGACGCCTCGGGCAGCCGCGCGGCCGCGCTCGTGCACTTCGTGGAACAGGTGGGCAAGGACGAGGCCGACGCCCTGCGGGAGGCTCTCGCCAAGCTCGAATCCGACGAGCAGAGCAGTTAGACTCCTGGCGGCTCTCACAACGACGTGAGCGCCCCTGGTCCCACAACGCAGTGAGCAGAGTCGATGAACGCAACCGCGGCAGTCTTCGCAGGTCTCGCCTTGCTTCTCGCAGGGCCGGTGCCCGCACTGCTCAGCCGCGCGACCTGGGTGCACCGCACGCCGCGCGCGGCGCTGGTGTTGTGGCAGGCCATCGCGCTGGCCGCCGTGCTCAGCGCCTTCGGCTCGGGGCTGGCCATCGCCAGTCTGCTGCTCGTTCCCGGCCCCGACGGTAGGCCGACCACCTCCCCCACCAAGGAGATCGACGCGCTCGGTCTGCCCCTGTGGACGGTGTACGTGACGGTCTTCGCGCTGACCCTGATGGTCGGCGCCCGGCTCATGTTCTCCATCGTGCGCGTGGGCGTGCACACCCGTCGCCGCAGGTCCCGGCATCGCATGCTGGTCGACCTGCTCGATCAGAGCGGCCCCGTCCGGCGGGCCGCCGACATCCGGGTGCTCGCCGCCACCGAACCCATCGCCTACTGCCTGCCCGGTCTGCGTCAGCGGGTGGTGCTCAGCGAAGGCACCCTGACCAACCTCGACGACGCCGAGGTCACCGCGATCGTGAGCCACGAACGTTCGCATCTGCGGGCCCGCCACGACCTGGTGCTCGAGGCGTTCACCGCCGTGCACGAGGCCTTTCCCCGGGTGGTCCGCAGCAAGGCCGCGCTCGGCTCGGTGAAACTGCTCATCGAGCTGCTCGCCGACGACTCCGCGGTGAAGGTGACCGGCCCCAAGCCACTGGCCCGCGCCCTCGTCGCGTGCGCGAAGTCGACCGCGCCGCAGGGCGCGCTCGCCGCGGGCGGGCCGACCACGCTGATCCGCATCCAGCGCCTTGCCGGGCACACCGGCGACGTGAGAGTCGCCACGGCCGCCTACCTCGGTTCGGCCGCGATCCTGGTGGTGCCGACCCTCGCCGTCGCGGTGCCGTGGCTGCAGGAGCTCAACCGGCTCTTCCACGGCTGACCTGGCGATCAGTCACGCGCGCCCGGCCATCGCCGACCCCGCGCGGCACCGTTTCCGGACGCGGCCGGAGCGTGCACACAATCACCGCTACAAACCACCGGCTGACCAGCTTGTTTACCCACACGAGCGCGAACACGACTACCCTGGGAGACCGGTCCTTCCTGCTGGGCCGCACCCCGGGCCCGCCGTGCGCGGCTCCGGGTCATCGGCGCCGGTCATCTTCCAGCGCGATGCGCAGCCCAACGAAAGGCCATTTTGTCTACCTCCACGCGTCCTGACGCCACCTTCGCCGAGCTCGGCCTGCCCGTCGCCCTGGTGCAGACCCTCCGCAACGCCGGCATCGAGAAGCCCTTCCCCATCCAGGCCGCCACCATCGGCGACGCGCTCGCCGGGCGTGACGTGCTCGGTCGCGGCCCGACCGGCTCGGGCAAGACCCTCGCCTTCGGCCTGCCGATGCTGACCCGCCTCACCGGCGCCTCCGCCAAGCCCGGCCGCCCGCGCGGTCTGGTCCTGGTGCCCACCCGCGAACTGGCGACCCAGATCGAGCGCGCGCTCGACGAGGCCGCGCTCTCGCTGGGCCTGCGCGTCGCCTCGGTCGTCGGCGGCGCGCCGATCAAGCGCCAGGCCGACCGGCTCGCGCGCGGCGTCGATCTGCTCATCGCCACCCCCGGCCGTCTCGACGACCTGATCAAGCAGCGCGCCGCGGACCTGTCCGACGTGATGATCACCGCGCTCGACGAAGCCGACCACATGGCCGACATGGGCTTCCTGCCCCAGGTCACCCGGCTCCTGGACCGCACGCCGAGAGACGGTCAGCGTCTGCTGTTCTCGGCCACCCTCGACGGTGACGTCGACAAGCTGGTCAAGCGCTACATGCACCAGCCCGTCACCCATTCCACCGCGCCGCCGGAGGCGTCGGTGACCACCATGTCGCACCATCTGCTGTACGTGCGCGACAAGAACGTCAAGCGCTCGGTCGCCACCGAGATCGCCGCCCGCGAGGGCCTGACCATCATGTTCGTGCGCACCAAGCACGGCGCCGACCGCCTGGCCAAGCAGCTGCGTGGCGCCGGTGTGGCCGCGGGCTCGCTGCACGGCGGCAAGGCGCAGAACAACCGCACCCGCACGCTGGCGGCCTTCGCCGACGGCTCGGTCCCGGTGCTGGTCACCACCGACGTCGCCGCGCGCGGCATCCACATCGACGGCGTCTCGCTGGTCGTGCACTTCGACCCGCCCGCCGAGCACAAGGCCTACCTGCATCGCGCCGGCCGCACGGCGCGTGCCGGTGAGGACGGTGTCGTGGTCACCCTGGTCACCGACGAGGAGCGCAAGGACGTGGCCGCGATGACCCGCAAGGCGGGCGTGCGGACCGACGGTGTCGACGTGCGCCCCGGCGACCGGAACCTGGTCGAGATCACCGGCGCCCGCAAGCCCAGCGGCATCGCGCTGGCCGCGCCGGCCGCCCCGGCCCAGAACGCCCCGAAGTCGTCCGGCGGCGGCCGCTCGCGGCGCGGAAGGTCCGGTGGCGCACCGGGTTCCGAGGTCGCCCAGGGCCACAGCCGCGGTGGCGCGCCGCGCCGGGAACGTCCGGCGGGTGAGTCGCGGACCCGCAAGCCCGCGGGCGCCGGTGGACACGCCCGCAATGGCGACACGCCGACGAATTCGCGTCGCCGGGCCGCGCGTCCGGCGGGTTCGGTGCCCCACCGCAACCGCACCGCAAACTGAGTTCTCGCGTGGCCGAACCGATTACGGTTCGGCCACGCTGCTGTCCGCGCTCGTCCCGCCCCGCCGGTCGACGAAGGCCCGCCGCCTCGGCCGGGCGCCCTCGTCCCGCAGCGGGTGAGCTCGCGTGCCGGTGATGCCCGGTCCCCCACACGCGCGTCGCGTCCGGATTCCTGGCGTGGGAGTCGTGGCCGGGTAGGCCCGTCGGCCACACTGAACAGGTGACGGACCGTCCGATCCTCGCGATCGTCTGCGCGCTGCTGGCTGCGCTGCTCTTCGCGGTGTCCTCGGTGGCGCAGCAGCAGGCGGCCGCCGGGGTGTCGCGAGACGAGACCCTGCTCGGGACACTGGTCCGCAGCCCCCGATGGTGGGCCGGGATAGTCGGCGACATCGGCGGTTACGGCATGCAGGTCCTCGCCCTCGGCTTCGGGGCGGTGCTGCTGGTGCAGCCGATCCTGGTGTGCTCGCTGGTCTTCGCGCTGCCGCTGGCCGCGCGGCTCAACCGGCAGCGCGTCAGCGGCCGCGCCGCGACGACCGCGCTGGTCCTCGTCCTGGCACTCGTGCTGTTCCTGGTCGTCGGCGACCCGACCGCGGGCGCCGACACCGCGCCGCTGCGCGACTGGGCGCTGCCGCTGACGATCCTGCTGAGTGTGGTCGCCGCGGCGACCGCGGCCGGGTTCCTGCGCGCCGACCCCGCCGAGCAGGCCCTCGCCCTCGGCGTGGCGGGCGGGTGCCTGTTCGGGCTGGCCGCCGCGCTCACCGACCGGGTCGTCGCGCTCTTCGGTACCGGCCTCGGCGCGGTGGTCACCGGCTGGCAGACCTGGGCGCTGGTAGCGGCGGGTCTGCTCGGCTTCGCCCTGCAGCAACGGGCCTACCAGGTCGGGCCGCTGATCGCCTCACTGCCCGCGGCCACGGTGACCGAGCCGCTCGCCGCCGCCTTCCTCGGCCTCACCGCGCTCCACGAGCGGTTACGCACCGACGGCGCCGGGCTGCTCGTCGTCGCGGCCTGCGTGGTGGTCATGTGCGTGACCGCGGTCCTGCTGTGCCGGTCACAGGCGGCGATGCCACCCGAGCCCACCGCGGGCGCGCGCTGAGGTGTTGCGCACGCCGGCACTCACAGCGCTATCATCGACCAAGTGCGATTTCTTCCGGGACCCCAGCCGCCGTATGACCTGACCTACGACGACCTCTTCCTCGTCCCGAACCGGACGGATGTCGCGTCCAGGTTCGATGTCGACCTGGCCAGCGTCGACGGGACCGGCACCACCATCCCGCTCGTGGTCGCGAACATGACCGCCGTCGCGGGCAAGCGGATGGCCGAGACCGTCGCCCGGCGCGGTGGCCTCGTGGTACTCCCCCAGGATCTGCCGATCCCGGCGGCCGCCGACACCATCGCCTTCGTGAAGAGCCGCTCGCTCACCGCCGACACCCCCGTCACCCTCGACCCCGACCAGTCGGTGTCGGACGCGGTGGCCCTGATGCACAAGCGCGCGCACGGCGCGGTGATCGTGGTCGAGGACGGCAAGCCCGTCGGCGTGGTCACCGAGGGCGCCTGCGCCGATGTGGACCGGTTCGCGCGGTTGCGCGAGGTCGCCGTCACCGATTTCGTGCAGGCGCCCGTCGACCTGTCCCCGCGCGAGATCTTCGACCGCCTGGCCGAATCGCACGCCCAGCTGGCCGTGCTCACCAACACCGACGGCACCCTGGCCGGCGTGATGACCCGCACCGGCGCGATCCGCGCCGGCATCTACACCCCCGCGGTGGACGCGAACGGCAAGCTGCGCATCGCGGCGGCGGTCGGCATCAACGGTGACGTGGCCGCCAAGGCGAAGGCGCTGGCCGAGGCGGGCGCCGACGTGCTCGTCCTCGACACCGCGCACGGCCACCAGACCAAGATGCTCGAATCCCTGCGCACCGTCGCCGATCTCGGCCTCGGGCTGCCGCTGGTGGCGGGCAACGTGGTCTCGGCCGAGGGCACCCGCGACCTGGCCGAGGCCGGCGCGACGATCATCAAGGTCGGTGTCGGTCCCGGCGCCATGTGCACCACCCGCATGATGACCGGCGTCGGGCGGCCGCAGTTCTCGGCGGTCGCCGAATGTGCCGCGGCGGCAAAGGAACTCGGCGTGCACGTGTGGGCCGACGGTGGCGTGCGGCACCCACGCGACGTCGCCCTCGCGCTCGCGGCGGGCGCGTCGAACGTGATGATCGGTTCGTGGTTCGCCGGAACCTATGAGTCCCCCGGCGACCTGCGCGTCGACCGCGACGGCAACAAGTACAAGGAGAGCTTCGGCATGGCCTCCAAGCGTGCCGTCGCCGCCCGCACCACCGCCGACAGCGGTTTCGACCGCGCCCGCAAGGCCCTGTTCGAGGAGGGCATCTCCAGCTCGCGCATGCGCCTGGACCCCGAGCGCCCCGGCGTCGAGGACCTCATCGACCACATCTGCTCGGGCGTGCGCAGCTCCTGCACCTACGCGGGCGCCCGCTCGCTGCCGGAGTTCCACGAGCGCGCCGTCCTCGGTGTGCAGTCCGCCGCCGGCTTCGCGGAGGGACGCCCGCTGCCCAGCGGCTGGTGAGAACGACGGGCCGGTTCCGGACGGGACCGGCCCGCGCCGCTGACGCATCATCGGTGGGGAGCGATTACTATGGTGTTGCCGATATCGGCATGCTTGCTTCCACCGAAAGGATCCAGTTGTCACCCGCGTCCAAGGGCGCCACACAGGAGGGTTCCTCTACGGAGCCGGGTGACAAACCCGGCGTCCTCCTTTCCGCAGCGTCCGTTCGATCCGTCCCCACCACCGTGTCCAGGTGGTGCTGAGGAATGTCTGTCGTGCTGACAGTGCTCAGCCTGATCGGTTTCGTCGCTCTCACCCTCGGTACGGCGCTCTTCGTCGCCGCCGAGTTCTCCCTCACCGCCCTGGAACGCAGCACCGTCGAGGCCGCCGCGCGCGCCGGTGACGTGCGGTCCCGGCTGGTCAAGCAGGCCCACAACACCCTGTCGTTCCAGCTCTCCGGCGCCCAGCTCGGCATCACCATCACCACGCTGATCACCGGCTTCATCGCCGAGCCGGTGCTCGCCCGGTTGTTCGCGCCGCTGCTGGACGCGGTCGGGCTGGGCCCGAGCGCCGCGCACGGTGTCGCCCTCGTCGTGGCGCTGATCCTGGCCACCTCGCTGTCGATGATCTACGGCGAGCTGGTGCCCAAGAACATCGCGATCGCCGAACCGATGTCGACGGCCCGGCTCACCGCGGGTCCGATGATCTGGTTCTCCGCGCTGTTCAAGTGGCTGATCCGGTTCCTCAACGGCGCCGCCAACTGGATCGTGCGCAGGCTCGGCATCGAGCCCGCGGAGGAACTGCGCTCGGCGCGATCCCCGCAGGAACTCGGCTCGCTGGTCCGCACCTCGGCGCTGCGCGGCGCCATGGACCAGCGCACCGCGCAGGTGATGGACCGTTCGCTGGAATTCGGTGAGCGCAGCGCCGAAGACCTGATGACCCCGCGCGTGAAGGTCGAATCCCTCGACCGCGACGACACCGTCGCCGATCTCATCGCCGCCTCCGCCCGCACCGGCTACTCCCGGTTCCCGGTCATCGACGGCGACCTGGACAACTCGCTCGGCGTGGTCCACGTCAAGCAGGCGTTCACCCATCCGGCGCATCTGCGCAAGCACATCCCCCTGAGCAAGCTGGCGATGGCGGTGCCGATCGTGCCCGCCAGCCTCGACGGTGACGAAGTGCTCGAGCGGGTCCGTGCCGACGGCATGCAGGTGGCGCTGGTCGTCGACGAATACGGCGGCACCGCGGGCCTGGTGACCATGGAGGACCTGATCGAGGAGATCCTCGGCGATGTGCGCGACGAGCACGACGAGGAGGAACGCGATGTCCGCCGGGTCTCCGACGGCTGGGACTGCTCGGGTCTGCTGCGCATCGACGAGGTGTCGCGCGCGACCGGATACGAAGCGCCCGAAGGCGAATACGAGACCCTGGGCGGCCTCGTGCTGACCCAGCTGGGCCGGATCCCGGCCACCGGCGACGAGGTGGTGTTGCCCGAATCCCGCGGCACCGGTGGCGGCTGGATCGCCAGGGTGGACCGGATGGACGGCCGCCGCATCGACCGGGTGCGCCTGATCCCGGTGGACGCGGCGCACCTGGCGGCACGGGAGCACAACCATGGGTGACCTGTTCGGCATCGTCCTCACCGTGGTCCTGCTCGCGGCCAACGCGTTCTTCGTCGCCGCCGAGTTCGCGCTGATCTCGGCGCGGCGTGACCGCTTGGAAGCCCTGGTCGCCCAGGGCAAGCGGAAGGCGAAGACCGTCATCGAGGCGGGCGAGAACCTCTCGATCATGCTGGCGGCGGCCCAGCTCGGCATCACCATCTGTTCGATCCTGCTCGGCCGCGTCGGCGAGCCCGCGGTGGCGCATCTGCTCGAGCAGCCGTTCCACGCGCTCGGCATGCCCGATCAGCTGCTGCATCCGGTGTCGTTCACCCTGGCACTGACGCTGGTGGTGATCCTGCACATCCTGCTCGGCGAGATGGTGCCGAAGAACATCGCGCTGGCCGGGCCGGAACGATCGGCGCTGCTGCTGGTGCCAGTGCACCTGGTGTGGTTGCGGATCGCGCGCCCGCTCATCGCGCTGTACAACTTCCTGGCCAACATCTCGCTGCGGATGCTGCGGGTGGAGCCCAAGGACGAGCTCGAAGCGACGGTGTCGACGGTGGAGCTGGCCGAGATGATCGGCGAGTCCCGCTCGGAGGGACTGCTCGACGAGGAGGAGCACCGCAGGCTCACCCAGGCACTCGGCACCTCGGAGCGCATCGTCGGCGACGTGATGGTGCCACTGGCGCAGGCCCGCTCGGTCCCGTTGCGCGGCAACGGAACCACGCTCGGTGACATCGAGGCGGCGGTCGGCGAGACGGGCTTCTCCCGCTACCCGGTGCGCGCCGGCGACGGGTCGCTGGTCGGGTACCTGCACGTGAAGGACGTGCTCGACAAGGTCGCCGACGACTCCGCGGGACCGGACACCCAGATCCCCCGCACCGACATCCGTCCGCTGCCGACGGTGAGCACGGGCACCGCGCTCTTCGAGGCACTGGCGCGGTTGCGCCGCACCAACTCCCACCTCGGCCGGGTGGTGGACGGTCGCGGCAACACCGTCGGCGTGGTGGCCCTGGAAGACCTGATCGAGGAGTTCGTCGGCACCGTCCGCGACGGCACCCACCGTCTCAGCGAATGAGCGTCGAGCCCCCCCGGCCAACCCCCCCCCCGGGGCCCCCCAGGCGGACCCCCGCCCCCCGGGGGCCCCCCCCGGGCGCCCGCCCCCCGCCCCCGGGCCCCCCGG
>NZ_JARWOJ010000146.1 GCF_029868625.1 Nocardia neocaledoniensis
TGGTCGGGAAGGTATGCGCACTGGGAACCTCGGCGATTGCCGAGGTCGCCGGAAGCGACACGCTCAACAGCCACTTCGATCCGTGGTTCAGCACTGTCGATCCCGATGCCTATCGCACTGTGGGAGGTGGGACTCTGCAGACCTTCCACAGCGAGCTGTGTGTCGTATTGAGCGAGCAGGTATTCGAACAGGTCCTGTTTGACAAGCGAGCGCGGAAACCAGTGAGCGCGGCCGCTGAGTTGTGCGGGATGCTCCTTCGCTCAATCTGGGTTCTGCTCAATGCCCCCGAAGAGAGGGCAGCAACCACCGAGTTCCTCGAGGAAGTCCTTGCCTGTGACCTGAGAATCTTGCTCAAGCATCGGCCATGGTCGAACCGTGAACTGTGACTCGTAGCTCCGGCGTACACGGGGTCTGGACCACCCAGCCCTCGCGCAGTGCCGGGCCCGAGGCTCAGGAGGATCGGATTCGATATCAGCAACGGGCAAGCATTTTCGGGTTGATTGTCAACAACGGGCACCGGGTACAAGCGTGGTAGACGGCGTCGAGGTGGGTCAGTGGGAGTTCGTGGTGGGTGGCGAGCTGCTTGGCGAGGTGGGTCTTGCCGCTGCTGCCGCCGCCGATGATCACGGTTCCCTCGTTCGCATCCGTCCACGATGCCGGCCCGACTTCGACGTTCGGTGCGGCTGCGGCTGCCCGGACACCCATCGCCGACGTCGCCGGTGACTTGGCGAAACGAAAGGCTCTGTTCTCGGGCTCAAATTACTCGGAACAGATGTACTTCGCGAGGTCGAGAGTTCCCCTCTGGCCCGTGCGCTGTCCCCGGCGTAGCTGTGCGTCAGCGCTGTCGCCACAGTCCGTTCGCACACCAGCTCGGTCACCCGAGCTAATGGCGCGCTCGGTGCCCAATCGCTCTCGCCGCAAGGATATCTGTCGACAGCGCGGGAGGATCATCGAGTCGCTGCTTCTTTTCGGCGGTATCGGTCTTTCCGCGTTCCAGCCCGTTGTTGCCGCGTCGTCGGCGGATCTCGCAGTCAGGTGTGATCTTCCGTGAGGTGAGTGTTCTTGTTGCGAGCAGATCGCGAAAGTCTCTGACGGTCAGCGAGATGGACGGGCAGCTGGCGCGCTGTGCTGATGTGGTCCTGTCCGGTTTCATCGGTGATGTAG
>NZ_JARWOJ010000147.1 GCF_029868625.1 Nocardia neocaledoniensis
GTGTGGGGGGGGGGGGGGGGCCGCCGGCCCGCCGCCCGCCGCGCGGGGGGGGGCGGCCGCCGGGGGGGGGGGGGGGGGGGGGGGTGGGGGGGGGGCCGGGGGGGGGCGGGGAGGGGGGAGGGAGGGGGGGGGGCGGGCGCGCGCGGCGCCGCCCCCCCCCCCCCACCCACGGTGGGTCAGTGGCCGGTGTGTAGGGCCAGCACGCGGGTGAGCAGGGTCGCGGCGTCCTGGCCGTAGACGGCTTGGCCGTGCAGGCGGTCGAACAGCCGCGCGGCCAAGGCGACGTCGCGCGGGGAGGTGGCGACCACCTCCCCGGTCGCGGTTTCGGACTCCACGCGGGCGGTGTCGTGCAGGACGAACTCCGGTGCCGGACCCACGAAACGCGCGTTGAGCGGCACGATCCCGATCCGCACGTGCGGGCGCGCATCGAGCTGGTCACGCAACGCGAGGATCTGCTCGGCCATGATCTCGCTGCTGCCGACGACGTGATGCAGCGCCGATTCCCCGATCAGGAAATGGAAGTCACGCTCATCTCGGTCCAGGATCTGCTGGCGCTTCATCCGTGCGGCGACCGTCTCGTCGAGATCGTCGGGAACCTCGAGCACCCCGAAGCACCCGGACAGGATCGCCCGCGCGTAGTCCTCGGTCTGGACCAGCCCGATCACGATGTCGGGGTTCCAGGCTCGCTGCTGGGTGACGCGTTCCTCGATCGCGATCAGGCTGCGCTGCAACGGCGCCAGCCCGTCGACGGTGTGGTCGTAAATGCTGGTGTAAGACATGATGTTCTTCCTTGCTATCCGGTGTGGAGCGACCAGTCGGCCGTTGCGGGCGGTGGTCAGGCGGCGTCGAGTAGGCCGCGAGCGGCATCGCGGGTGATCGTGTAGACGAGCTCGAAGTCGGCCAGGGCGCCGGGGCGAGGCGGGCTCAGCCACACCCGGGTCGAATCACCCGGGGTCGGCAGCGGGATCGGGGAACCCGGCGCGGTGCGGATGGCTTGCACCTTCGAGCCGCGCGGGAAGATGTTGATCAGGCGCGGGTCCTCGGCTCGGATCGCGGTGGTCAAGAACATGCGCTGCCCGGTCGCGGTGTTGTGCACGATCGGTGTCTGAATTCGGCTGTGGCGCAACTGGTCTGAGACTCTGTCAGCGAGCTGGTCGCAGACCTGGATGCCGTGGATCTGGTCGGCGGGCAGCACGATGTTGTCGTGGCTGTCGAGCACGACCCGCCAGCCCAATTGCCGGTAGGCGGCGCAGCGGTGCGCGGGCGTCTCGGTCACGGATGTAGCCACAGGACCTCACAAGGCATTCGATGTTTCGGTAGATATCCATCGCTGACTTCGAGGGCAGTGATGGAGGTACGAGGATGGATCCGGCACTCGCGCAAAAAGTTCTGTACGGCCGAGACGCACCCGCTGAAGTCGGCGACGAGCCCGCCACTGATCACTCGAAGGTGAGTGTCGGGCTCATCGGGGCGGGGCGATCCAGACCGCGGCATGACGGGCTCCGGCGCCGCTTATCGGCAGGCCAGGATCGTGGAGACCACGACCTCAGCGCTCGGCCGATAGGGATCCAAGGGTTCGTGCGGTAGCCAACGTCGCGCCGGGTCACGGGGCGAGGGCAGCAACACCTCGTCGCCCTCGGCAGCGAGCACCGCCCCGGTACTGGACAGAGCCGCGAAG
>NZ_JARWOJ010000148.1 GCF_029868625.1 Nocardia neocaledoniensis
CCTATATTCCGACTCCCACAAAAACCTCCCGCCGCCCCCCTAACACCCCCCCGCCCCCCTGCCGGCGGCGCCCGGGGGCTTTCTCGCAAGTCACCTACGAGGTTTCCAGATCCTCGTCGGTCGGGAGGACGCCGGTGACGAGGAAGATCACGCGGCGGCCGATCTCGACGGCGTGGTCGGCGAAGCGCTCGTAGTAGCGGCCGAGGAGGGTGACGTCGACGGCCGAGGCCACGCCGTACTTCCACTCCCGGTCCATCAGGAGGGTGAACAGGTGGCGGTGGAGGTCGTCCATCGCCTCGTCGTCCTGGTTGAGCTGGGCGGCGCGCTCGGGATCGCGGGTCTCGAGCACCTCCTTGGCGCCGGCGCCCATGTTCACCGCGATGCGGCCCATCTCGGCGAAGTAGCCGTTGACGGCCTCGGGGAGGGCGTGGTTGGGGTGGCGACGGCGGGTCACCTTGGCGACGTGCAGCGCCAGCGCGCCCATCCGGTTCACGTCGTTGACGATCTGGATGGCGCTGACGACCTGGCGCAGGTCACCCGCGACGGGCGCCTGCAGCGCGAGCAGCGCGAAGGCCTTCTCCTCGGCCTCGGAGATCATCACCGAGATCCGATCCTGCTCGCCGATGACCTGTTCGGCCAGCGCGAGGTCAGCCTGCAGCAGCGACTGGGTGGCCTGTTCCATCGCCTGGCCAGCGAGACCGGCCATCTCGCCCAGGAGGTTGGCGAGATCGGCCATTTGCTCGTTGTAGATGACACGCATGCTTGCAGACCCTAGTGGGTACCCCGGTCGCTGTCACCCAACGGCGGGTTAATGCCGCGTGGCACTGTCATGCCAGTTCAGCGGGGCATTCTATTTGCAGGTGTCATCCGCGGCGTTCATGTGCTCGAGGTCCGAGGGCAGGGCCACCGGGCCCGCGCTGTGCGGGGTGCCGATCGGCACGTTCGGCAGTTCGGTCCCGATCGGGGTGGCGGTGCGCACGGTGCCCGCGAAATCGGTGCCGAGCACCACCTCGATGATGCTGCCCAGCTCGGGTGCTTCCTCCAGGCTCGCACCGGGAATGGTGCTCGCCGCGGTCGCCGCCTCGGCCTCCATGCCCGGCGCGAACCGGACCTTCGAGGTGGTCGAGGTGCCGCCCGCGTAGTTACCGGTGCTGTAGATCTGGAACCCCTGGCCGTCGAGCTTGGTCGCCGCGCGGTTGGCGGCGCCGACGGTGCCCGAACCGTTGGAGACCAGCAGCGACATGGTGCTCGGCGCGACGGCGATCAGCTTCGGCGCGGCGGGCGCCGGCGTCGGGGACGAGCTCTCGACCTCCGGCGCCTTCACCTCGCCGGGCAGCGGCTGGTCGTCGATGACGGCGCGGAAGATGGCCTTGATGTCGGTCTCGCGGGGGATCTCGTTGCCGTAGGCGTTGGTGCCCGCGGTGGGGATGGTCAGGAAGGTGACGGCACCCGCGTCCATCTTCTGCAGCGAGCGACCGAGCAGCAGCAGGTCCTGCGGAGTCACCTTGTCCACGAAGGTGTGGCTGGTGAAGGCCTGGATGAACCCGTTGAGCTTGCCCGGATCGAACAGCACCTTGCTCGACAGGGCACCGCGCAGCAGGGACGCCATGAACTTCTGCTGCCGGTTGATCCGGTCGTAGTCGCTGCGTTCCTCGCCGACGACGTGCCGGGCGCGCACGTAGTTGAGTGCGGTCTCGCCCATGACGCGCTGCTTGCCGGAGGTCTCCAGCACCGTGCCGAGCACACCGTCGATGATCGGCTTGGTCGAGCACACCTCGACGCCGCCGATCTGGTCGACCATGGCCTCGAAGCCGGCGAAGTCGATGCCGATGAAGTGGCCGATGCTCAGGCCCGACATCTTGCGGACCACGTCGACCAGGCAGCGCGGGCCGCCGCGGGCGTAGACGGCGTTGAGCTTGTCGCCCATGGCCGAGGGCATCTTCTCCTCGGTGTAGGCGGCCTTCTCGTTGTCCCAGCCCGAGCACTGCGGCCGGGTCACGTCCAGGTCGCGGGGGAAGGACACCACGACCACGCGCGACCGGTTCTTGGGGATGTGCACCAGCATCACCGTGTCGGCGCGAGAGCCCTCGGCGTCGTCGGTGGTGCCAGCGCCCATGTCGGCGTTCACGCCTGCTCTGGTGTCGGTGCCGACGATCAGATAGTTCTCGTCGCCGAGCTGCATGTCGCCGTCGAGCACGTCCTCGGTGGTGCCGTCGAGGGCGGAGACCTGGGTGAAGCTGTTGCCGGTGGCACGCAGGTAGCTCCAGCCGCCGCCGGTGACGACGAGGGTGAGCACGGCGAAGATGGTGAGCGCGACGCGGCCGGCCATCCTGGCCTGCCTGTTGCGGCGGCCGTCGGCGTCGGGGCGGCGCGGGGGCGCGGCCGACGCGGTCTTGACCGGCTTGGCCCGCTTCGGCGGCTCGGTGGCGGTGACGGCGGGCAGGATGTCGGTGGCGGGATCGCCGAGCGGATCAGCCGTCCGGCGGGGCGCGGTCGGCTTGCGTCCGGTGCGCACGGCCTCGGTGGGCAGCGCGGTGGTCGCGGTGCGGTCGGCGGGGGATTCCACGCGCCGCACGACCTTTTCCTCGACGGGAGGTACCGCGTCGACGCGTGGTTCGAGCTCGGGGCGGGGAGTGGGCCGTGGTGCCTGCTCTCGTGCGCGTCTACCCGCCCGTGAGCCCGGGGTGGGCTCGGCGCCCGGGGGACGTCTGCGCCGGGTGCGTTCGCTGTCGACGCGGTCGACCAGGTCCTGCACCGTCAGCGGGGGCGCCGTGGGGTCCTGCGTCGCGTCCGCGTGCCTGGACCGCCGCGAGCCGGTCTCGGCCTGCTCGGTGGGTTCGGCCTGCGGATAGCGCTCCCAGGGGGCGCGACTTCCGGGCCGGGGCGTTCGCCCACGCCGATCGTCACCCACCAACGAACCTCACTTCTCTAGCTACCGCAGCATGCGCGTCACCGCCCGGCCCCGATTCGTACCGCAGCCGAACGATGTCCGCAATGATAACGATTCCGCCACGAGTGGCCACTCCAGTACGCAAACGAATCGACGGCGAACTCGTTGCACACCGATGACAAGTACCGGTTGACCTCGGCGGAATCAGCCGCCGCTGTGCATCACATCGGCGGCGGTGGGGACGGTGTCGTCCTCGGGGTCGTCGAGCCAGCCGTCGGGGAGGGCGACCTTGGCCTGGGGGGAGCCCTGGCGGCCGCGGGGGCCGAGCGCGTCGGTGGGGAACGGGATCGTGGGGTCGAGCTGGGCGACGAGGTCCTCGATCTGGGTCAGCCGGGAGACGGTGGCGAAGCTGCGGCGCAGCTGCGAGCCGACCGGGAAGCCCATCAGGTACCAGGCCATGTGCTTGCGGATATCGCGCATCGCCTTGTCCTCGCCGTCGTGCTCGGCGAGCAGGGTGGCGTGCCGGATGAGGATCTCGCCGACGCGCCCGAGGGTCGGGCCTTCGGGGATCGGCTCGCCCCGCAGCGCGGCACTGAGTTCGGCGAACAGCCACGGACGGCCGAGGCAGCCGCGGCCGACGACCACACCGTCGCAGCCGGTCTCGCGCATCATCCGCAGCGCGTCGTCGGCGGAGAAGATGTCGCCGTTGCCGAGCACGGGGATGGTGGTGACGGCTTCCTTGAGCCGGGCGATGGCCGACCAGTCGGCCGCGCCGGAGTACAGCTGGGCGGCGGTGCGGGCGTGCAGCGCCACGGCGGCCGCGCCCTCGGCCTCGGCGATACGGCCGGTGTCGAGGTAGGTGAGGTGGTCGTCGTCGATGCCGATGCGGAACTTGAAGGTGACGGGCACACCGGCCGGTTCGGCCGCCGTCACCATCTCCTTGACGATGTTCGCGAACAGCCTGCGCTTGTAGGGCAGCGCGGAGCCGCCACCGAGCCTGGTCACCTTGCGCACCGGGCAGCCGAGGTTCAGGTCGATGTGGTCGGCCCAGCCCTCGCCGACGATGATGCGGACGGCCTCGCCGAGCGTCTTCGGGTCGACACCGTAGAGCTGCATCGAACGCGGACTCTCGTCCTCGTCGAACGACATCATGTGCAGCGTCTTCTCGTTGCGCTCGACCACCGCGCGGGCGGTGATCATCTCGCACACGTAGATCGACGTATCGCTGCCGAATTCCCGGCACAACGTACGGAAGGCTCGGTTGGTGATACCCGCCATGGGAGCGAGCACGACCGGCGGATCGACCGGGTAGGGCCCGATCCGCAGCGCCGCCGGCGCCTGGGGCATCGTCATAGTCACGCGCACCATTGTCTCATCACCCGAGGTCGCGGCCCAAAAATGGGAGGTGCCCCCGATCACACGAACGGCCGCTATCCGGCCGATTCGGGCCGAATGTGATCGATCTCGCCCAATAGATGTTTCGCATGGTTACAGCATCATTTGCGGCAGACGACACGGCCGCGCCGTCGTCGCTGGTCGATCCGGGTGCGACGCCTCAGTAGCCTGTCACTGCTGGCACCGTCGCCTCCGGCGGTGCGCTGTCCCCACCCCATCGGAGAAGCACCCATGGCCGACGACGCCACCGACCTGACCAAGCCCACCGCCGAGCCGACTCCCGCCCAGCCGGGCAAGGGCACGGTCGCGGTGCAGATCTCGTCGCTGATCGGCGGCGCGGTGATCGCCGTGCTCGCGATCGTCGCGATCGTGCTCGGCGTGCTGCTCGGTTCGGCGCGCTCGGATCTGTCCGAGATGAAGGCGCGCAACGCCGACGACGCCAAGGCCGAGCAGATCGCGCTCGACTACGCCGTCGGCTCGGCGACGCTGAACTACGAGGACGTCGACGCCTGGGTCGCCAAGCTGAAGGCGGGCACCTCGCCGGAGCTGTCCAACAAGTTCGACGCGACCGGCGACAAGCTCGAGCAGATCATCATTCCGCTGAAGTGGACTTCCTCGGCCACGCCGATCACCGCCAAGGTGACCTCGCGCGAGGGCGAGGTCTACAAGGTCGCCGCCTTCGTCGACGTGAGCACCACCAACGCGCAGAACCCCGACGGCCTGCGCAACACGGTCACCTACAACATCACCGTCGACGCGGGCAAGGACTGGAAGATCACCGATGTCGGCAGCACGGACGGCGCCCTGCCGACCAAGTAGCGCCGAGAACGACGAACGCGCCGTCTCCCCGGAGGGAGGCGGCGCGTTTCGTTCGTGTGGACTAGACCCCGGCCAGCTCGCGCTTCTTGGCTTCGCGGGCGAGCATCTTGTCGCGCTGCTCCTCGAACTTGACGACATCCTCGCCGAGCTTGTCCAGGAAGCCGGCCAGCCGCTCACGGGTGGCCTCGCCACGCGCGGTGAAGTCGGTGCGCTCGAAGATGTTCCACTTCTTGAGGACCGGCTGGACCACCTCTTCGAGGTGCTGGCGCAGGTCGTAGATGCCGTGCTTGGCCATCAGCACGCCGTTGCGACGGAAGTTCGGCATGCCGGCGCCGGGCATCTGGAAGTTCTCGACGATCAGCGAGATGGCCTCGATCGCCTGGTCGGGCGACAGGTCGAGCGCCGCGCCGCAGAGGTTGCGGTAGAAGATCATGTGCAGGTTCTCGTCGGCGGCGACGCGCTGCAGCATGCGGTCGGCGATCGGGTCGTCGCACACCTTGCCGGTGTTGCGGTGGCTCACGCGAGTGGCCAGTTCCTGGAAGGTCACGTAGGCGACCGAGTGCAGGAAGCCGGCGTCGACCTCGGCGGGGGAGGCGAACCCGTTCGTCATGTGGATCATGCGGGCGTTCTCGAGGGCGACCGGATCGACGCCGCGGGTGACCACCAGGTAGTCGCGCATCACGATGCCGTGGCGGTTCTCCTCGGCGGTCCAGCGACCGACCCAGGTGCCCCAGGCGCCGTCCTGGGAGAAGTTCTCGGCGATCTCGCGGTGGTAGGACGGCAGGTTGTCCTCGGTGAGCAGATTGGTGATCATGGCCGCCTTGGCCACCTCGCTGAGCTTGGACTGCTCAGGATCCCAGTCGATGCCGCCCATGGCGGCGAAGTTGCGGCCTTCATCCCACGGGACGTAGTCGTGGGGATGCCATTCCTTGGCCAGCGACAGGTGCCGGTTGACGTTTTCTTCGGCAACCGGCTCCAACTCCGTGAGTAGTTCGAGTTGAGTCAGATCCCTTGCCATGTAAAAACCCTTCGCTGTCGTGCTTACGGTCGAACGTCGCGATGCGGCCATACCTTACGGCACCGTAGGTGTGATGCGAAACGCAACAGAGCGGATTTCCGCCGAAGTTGAGCAACGCCACAACCTCGGCCGACGCCGTCTCGTCGTGCTGACGAGTCTAGGTGTTCGGCCCGCAGCGTAGGGACTATCGCTGCGGGCCGCACAGTGTTAGCTCCCGTAACGAAGTCTCAGCGTTTGCCGCCGAGCAGCCCGCCGAGAATGCTGCCGAGACCGCCGCCCGCGTTCTTGGCCAACGCGTCCCCGATGACGCCGCCGAGCCCGCCCGCGTTGCCGCTGCCACCGAGCAGACCGCCCAGCAGATCGCCGAGCCCGCCACCGCCGGTGGACTGCTGCTGCGGCGCGGGCGCCGCCGCGCCGCCGCCGGTCATCTGCTTGGCGAGGTAGGCGAGCACGATCGGGGCCAGGATCGGCAGCAGCTTGCCGATCAGGTCGTTGCCGCCGGTCCCGCCGGTGCCGCCGAGCGCGCTGATGACGGTGTTCTTCTCGCTGCCGAAGACGTTGTCGACGATCTTCTCGCCGTCGGCCACGTCGACCTGGTTCAGGTCGACGGCGCCGTCGCCCTCGACGAGTCCGCCGTGCTGGTCCAGCGCGCCCATCAGCGACGCGGCGCCCTGTGGTTCGGCCGCGTTGGCCTGCAGGCCGCCGAGCAGGGTCGGCAGCGCCGCCTGCACGGCCGTGGTGGCGGTCGCCTGGTCGACGCCGAGTTGGTCGGCGATCTGGGCGATCGGTACCTGGGAGAGCAAATCATCGAAGGAAGTCATCGGCTCCGCCTGTGTTCGAGGGGGCCCGGTAGTGCCCGGGTCGCGCTCAGGGTAGAAGACCGAGGTGGCGGGACCGGGGGTTTCGGCGGCGATGGCGCCGTACGCGTCGCCACGTGACGATGGTCACGTGGTGGTGGTGCCCCCTGTAGGACTCGAACCTACGACCTAGTGATTAAAAGTCACCAGCTCTACCAACTGAGCTAAAGGGGCGCGGTGGGGAGTCTAGCGGACACCGCGCCGCTGGGCCGAATACCGGTGGGTGAGCTCCGTCGCGCCGGTCGGCCTGTGCTGGTAACGATGATGGCGACGCCGACGATTCGGTGGTAACCGGCTGGTACCCACCACCGTTCGCGCTTCCGGTCGCGGCATGGTATCGAATACTGTTGTAACGCAACAACTTTCGACGATCAGGGGTTTTGTGGCGGATCTGGTGATGCGGTGCGGGCGCGCGTCCGCCGACCGTCGGGGTGTGTTCGGGGCGGGGTCAACCGGGCTGTGCGCCTGTGTATTTCATAGCCGACGAAACCATTTCGGTAGCGCTCGGTTTGCTGGCGCGGATATCCGTCCCGGTTGTTCGGATGGGTGTTCCATTTGCCGCGTGTCGGCTGGAGAATCCGGGTACGGTGATCGCCTGGTGAATTACGGAACAATCACCGGCGCCGCGTTTTCCGATGTCCGGCGCCGGCCCGGGAGTCCCGGAATTCATCGAGGGTTCGACCGCGCCGGGGTGCTCGTGAAAGGCGCGCGAATCCTCGGCGAAGGGGTCGGCGTCACCGCAAGAGGAGGCGGTTCTCACAGGTAGTTGGGCCCGAGTGTGCACCCCCTGCGGCGCACTCGGGCAGGCGAACTATACCAGCCGGAGGGGTACCGGCTTTCTGCGAGATTTCATACCGAAAGTTTGAATTAAAACCACTATTTTGCGCTTGCGGTCCGTTATTGATCGTGAGCGGCGAGAAGGTTCGGAGGCGTTTCGAGCATGGCACGGCAGCAAGAGCGGGCCCGCCGGACACGCGCGGCGATAATCAAGTCCGCGGCCGTCGAGTTCGGGAAGAGCGGATATGCCGCGGCATCGCTCAACCGCATTCTGGAAGGTTCGCGGGCGACCAAGGGGGCGATGTACTTCCACTTCGACTCCAAGGAGGATCTGGCGCGCGCGGTGCTGGAGACCGCTGTGGAGCGCTACCGCACCTGCGCCGAGCGCTGGCTGTCGCGCGGCGATCTGGGCGCGCTCGACGTGCTGCACGGCATGGTCGACGAGATCGCCCTGCGGCTCGAGCACGACACCATCGTCCAGGCCGAGTACCGGCTGGTGATCGAGCCCGATTTCCACCGCGACGTGGGCAACGGCGGTGCTCGGATCCTCGGCCGCGCCACCAGGGTCCTCGCCGTGCGCGCGATCGAGGGCGGCCAGCTGCGCCCCGACGCCGACCCCGACCGCTTCACGCGCACCCTCGCCGCGGCGCTGGCGGGCCAGCGCTATCTGGTCGACCCCATCGCCAACGGCTCGGCCGCCGACCTGCGGGCGCGCTTCGCCGAGGTGCTGGAGGTTATCGTGGAGTCGATGGCGACCCCGGTGTGGATCCAGCAGTTCCGCGCCGAGGGGTGGCGCGCCCAGGCGCGCCTGGAGGACCTCGGTTTGGGCGCCTGACCAGGCGATTTGGAACTCCGCACTCACCTGTCATAAGCTATGCGAGCTCCCAACGGAAACGTTGAAAGCCGGTCCGGAGAGATCCGGGACGAGCCCCCTTCGTCTAGCGGCCTAGGACGCCGCCCTTTCAAGGCGGTAGCGCGGGTTCGAATCCCGTAGGGGGTACAGTCTTCGGACTGTGTAGCAGTACAGCAAGGCCCTGTGGCGCAGTTGGTTAGCGCGCCGCCCTGTCACGGCGGAGGTCGCGGGTTCGAGTCCCGTCAGGGTCGCAAGTAAGCGCCGGAGCGATCCGGCGCTTCGCGTATGGCATTCAGTACGGGTGCCTGCGGCCAGGTAGCTCAGTTGGTACGAGCGTCCGCCTGAAAAGCGGAAGGTCGCCGGTTCGATCCCGGCCCTGGCCACAAAGAATCCCCTCACCAGTTCGACTGGGCGAGGGGATTTTTGCGTTCAGTCCGCGTTCTTGGTGGGGAGGCGCAGTGCGTTCACCCAGAGGCGGGTGACGGTGTAGACGAGGTCTTCGATGGGGCGGGGGACGCCGTCGAGGTGGCCTTCGGCGGTGACGAAATAGTTGAAGGCGAGGCGGCTGACCATGCTCGAGAGGGCGCGGGAGGCCAGCATCGGGTCCAGGTCGGCGTCGGCGAGGCCGCGCTCCTGCAGATCGGCGATACTGCGGGCGTTGCGGCGGATGAAGGCGTCGGCCCTGACCTGGCGCAGCTTGCTGAACTCGGGGTCGATGTTGGCGACCTGCTCGAGCAGCCCCATCAATTTCGCGTTGCGCCTGTACGCCTCGAAATAGGCCCTATTGCTGGCCTCGATGATCGAGGCCGGATCGTCCGCACCGTCGACATGCTCCATCCCGGGATGGAGCATGTCCTCCTGGGCGTGCTCCAGGATCGCCGCGAAGATCTCCTCCTTGCTGGCGAAATAGGTGTAGAAGGTGCCCGAGGAGCACTTCGCCTCCTGGGTGATGTCGACCAGCCGGGTATCGAGATAACCCAGCCGCTCGAACACCTTCCGGCCCGCGTCGATCAGCGCGGTCCTGGTACGGAGGCCACGCGGGGTGGCCGGGAGCTCGCGCAACAGCGAGGTGCGCGCCATCGAGGGCGCGCGCTCGCCGTCGGAATCCGCGGGACGTTCCATGCAGTATTTATATCCCGGGCTGGAACACGATCCTGCCGACGGTGTCTCCGTCGCCGAGCCTGCCCAGGCCCTCGGGCACGTCGGCGAGCGAAAGCCGTTCACTGATGAGAGGTTTCACCAGTCCCTCGGCGGCGAGCCGGGTCAGTTCCGCGTGGCAATCGTGGATGGCCTGCTGGTTGTACTGCTTGTAGAGGCCCCAGTGCAGTCCGATGATCGAATAGTTCTTGATCAGCGCGTGGTTGAGCGCGGGCTGCGGGATGGTGCCACCGGCGAAGCCGATCACCAGGATGCGGCCCTCGAAGGCGACGCACTTGGTCGACTTGGCGTAGGCGTCGCCACCGACCGGGTCGTACACCACGTCGGCGCCGCGGCCGCCGGTGAACTCCTTGACGATCGGCACGAAATCGTCGGTGTGCCGGTCGATCACGAGGTCGGCGCCGAGCGCGCGGCAGTAGTCGGCCTTCGCCGCCCCGCCGACGACCCCGATCACCCTGGCGCCCGCGGCCTTGCCCAGTTGGACGGCGGTGCTGCCGACGCCGCCGGCGGCCGCGTGCACGAGCAGCGTCTCGCCCGGCCGCAGCTGGGTGCGCCGGTGCAGCGCGAACCAGCTCGTCTGATAGCCGATCACCAGTGCGGCCGCTTCGGCGTCGTCGAGGGATTCCGGTGCGGGGAAGGCGTTCTCCGCGTCGAGGACGGCCAGCTCGGCGAAACCACCGCCGGGGAGGTTCGCGGTGCCGACGATGCGGTCACCGGCGGCGAACCGGTCGACACCGGCGCCGACAGCGAGCACCTCGCCACACAGTTCGACGCCCGGCGTGAACGGCAGCGGTGGCTTGATCTGGTACTGCCCTCGGCACAGCAGCACGTCGGGGAAGTTGCCGGGCGCCGCGAGCACGCGCACCAGGATCTGCCCCGGTCCGGCCACCGGGTCCTCGACCTCGGTGAGCTGGAGGACGTCGCGTGGCTCGCCGAGCTCGGCGACCTGCCAGGCCTTCATCAGATCTCCTTCTTCGCGTATTTGCGCAGTTCCTGCCGGGCGATGGTGCGCTTGTGCACCTCGTCGGGCCCGTCGGCGAGCCGCAGCGTGCGCAGGTGCGCCCAGGCCGCGGCGAGCGGGAAGTCGTCGGTGACGCCGGCGCCGCCGTGCACCTGGATCGCCCGGTCGACGATCTTCAGCGCGATGTTGGGCGCGGCCACCTTGATCGCGGCGATCTCGGTCCGGGCGGCCTTGTTACCGACGGTGTCCATGAGATGGGCCGCCTTCAGGGTGAGCAGCCGGATCATCTCGATTTCGATGCGCGCCTCGGCGATCCAGTCCTGGATGTTGGCGTTGTCGGCGATCGGGCGGCCGAAGGTCACGCGTGCCAGCGCTCGCTCGCACATCAGTTCCAGCGCGCGCTCGGCCATGCCGATGGTGCGCATGCAGTGGTGGATGCGGCCGGGCCCGAGCCGCGCCTGGCTGATGGCGAACCCCTCGCCCTCGCCCTTCAGCACGTCGGTGGCGGGGACTCGGACGTCGGTGAAGTCGATTTCGGCGTGCCCGTCGCGGTCCTGGTAGCCGAACACGGGGAGCCCGCGCAGCAGCGTGATGCCCGGCGCGTCGATCGGGACGACCATCATGGTCTGCTGCCGGTGTGGCGCGGCGGTCGGATCGGTCTTGCCCATCACGATGAGCACCCGGCAGTTCTTGTGCAGGGCGTTGGTGGCGAACCACTTGCGGCCGTTGAGCACGTAGGAGTCACCGTCGCGGACCATCGACAGCTCGATATTGGTGGCGTCGGAGCTGGCCACCCGCGGCTCGGTCATCGCGAACGCGGAGGCCATGGTGCCCTCGAGCAGCGGCTTCAGGTACTTCTCTTTGTGTTCTTCGGTGCCGAACAGCTCCAGCACCTCCATGTTCCCGGTGTCGGGAGCGTTGCAGTTGCAGGCTTCCGGCGCGAGATGGCTGCGGCCCATGATCTCGGCCAGCGGCGCGTACTCGAGGTTGGTCAGGCCGGGACCACGGCCGGGATGCGGGTGGAAGAGGTTCCACAGGCCGCGCCGTCTGGCCTCGACTTTGAGTTCCTCGAGGATCGGCGGCTGGAAGTGTGGGTCGCCGGACGCGCGCATCTGCGCTTCGTAGACGGGCTCGGCCGGGTAGACGTGGGCATCCATGAAGTCGAGCAGGTCTTCCTGGTACCTCTTGGCACGATCGGTCAGTTCGAACATCGTGTTCCTCTCTCGCTCAGCGGGTCTCGGCCAGCAGCGCCGACTGGTAGCGGCGCATGCCGCGCAGCCAGCGGTCGTAGTCGGAACCCTTGTTGCGGTACATGTCCAGTACCTGGGGGTGCGGCAGGATCAGGAACTGTTCGGCGTCGACGGCGGCGAGCACGATCTCGGCCACCTCGGCGGGCTCGAGTACCTCGCCGGCCGACACGACCGCCCTGGTCGCGGCGGCGCCGAGCGCTTCGCCCGAATCCTGGCCCGCGTACAGCAGTTTCGTGTTCACGCCCATCGGGCACAGGCAGCTCACGCGCACGCCCTGGTCGCCGTAGGTGATGTTCAGCCATTCGGCGAAGCCGACCGCGGCGTGCTTGGTCACCGAGTAGGTCGCCGAGCCGATCTGGGTGAGCAGTCCGGCCGCCGACGCGGTGCTGACGAAGTAGCCCTCGCCCCGCTCGACCCACCGCGGCACGAGCAGCTGGGCGGCCCTGATATGGGCGCGCAGGTTCACCGCGAGCGAGAGGTCCCAGTCGTCCTCGGTGGCTTCGAGCCCCGAAGCGCCGCTGATCCCGGCGTTGGCGAAATACAGGTCGACCGGACCGAATTCGCGCTCGGCGATCGCGATCAGCTCCCGGATCGCGGCCGTGTCGGCCGCATCGGCGCCGACACCGACGGTGGCGCCGGGATGCTCGGCGTTGATCTGTCCCGCGACGGCCCGCGCGGCATCCGCGTCGAGGTCGGCGACCACGACCCGGGCGCCCGCCGCGGCGAGGGCGGTGGCCACGGCGGCCCCGATGCCCGCGCCGCCGCCGGTCACGATGGCTACTCTGTCAGCTACTCGCACTACGTATTCCTCACTGGTACAGGTGGACACCGGGGACGGCGGCGGGATCGTCGCGTACCTCGGCCGGATTGGTCTCGCGCAGCAGCCACGCGCTGGCGACGGTGATCAGGGCCATCACGAGCAGGAACACCGAGACACCGGTGGTGGACCCGGTATTGGCGATGATGGCGGTCATCAGGAAGGGCGCGCCGCCGCTGATGGTGATCGCCGCCAGCTGGTAGGCGAGCGACGCGCCCGAGTAGCGCACGCGCGGTTCGAACAGCTCGCCCATGAAGGCGGCGAGCGGACCGTAGGTGAGCGCCTGCAGCGCCGAACCGATCCCCACGGCCAGGAACACCGCGTACACGCTGGCGGTGTTGACCAGGCCGAAGAACGGGAACGCCCACAGCGCCATGCCGATACCGCCGACCAGGATCAGCGGACGTCGCCCGATCCGGTCCGATGCCGCGCCCGCCCACAGGATCACACCGGTCAGCAAGGCGGAGCACAGCAGCGAGATCGCCAGCAGCGCATTGCGATTCATCCCGAGTTCGGCGGTGCCGTAGCTGAGCAGACCGGCGATGCTCACGTAGAACAGCGAATTGGTCGCCGCCAGCAGTCCGCAGCCGAGCAGGATCGTGCGCCAGTGTCCCTTGACGGCCTCGGCCAGCGGCGCCTGGGCCACGGCGGGTTCCTTCTTCGACGCCGCCTCGGCCTGCAACTCCTTGAACTCGGGGGAGTCCTCGACCCTGGTGTGGATGTAGAGGACCACCGGGAACAGCAGCGCGCTGGCCAGGAACGGCACCCGCCAGCCCCAGCTCAGGAACGCGTCGGTGGACAGGGCGGCGGTGGCGCCGAGGAACACGAGATTGCCCAGGATCAGCCCGAGCGGCACGCCCATCTGTCCGAAGGTCCCGGCGAAGCCGCGTTTCTTCGGGCCCGCGGATTCGGTGAGCAGCAACACGATCCCGCCCCACTGCCCGCCACACGCCACGCCCTGCACGAAACGCAGCGTGACCAGCAGGATCGGCGCGAGGATCCCGATGGTGCCGGTGCTCGGCAGGCAGCCGATCAGGAAGGTGGCCACGCCCATGCCGAGCAGGCAGGCGACGACCACGGGCTTGCGGCCGTACCGGTCACCGAAGTGCCCGGCCAGCACGCCGCCGATGGGCCTGGCCACGAAACCGGCCCAGAAGGTGCTGAACGAGAGCAGCGTGCCCATGAGCGCGGAGGCGTCGGGGAAGAACACGTGCGGGAACACCAGTGCCGCGGCCGTGCCGTAGAGGAAGAAGTCGTACCACTCGATGGAGCTGCCGACCAGGCCGGCGGCCAGCAGCTTGCGATGGGCGCGTTTACGTTCGGTCGCAGTCGGTAGGGGCACCGAGGAGCCGGTCAGGGTGTTGGAGCCGGGTCGCTGTTCGGGATCGATCATCGTTACTCCTCGATGGATCTGCGGGTGAACATAATAGAAGTTGACGTCAACTTCAAATTAGCGAGCGCTCGCTTAGTTTAGGAGAGCCGGCTCGCCCCCGCTCGAACTCGGCGAAACCGGTGCCGAGCTGGGCGGGGGCCGCCGAATCAGGGGAGCAGGGTGGCGATCCAGGCGCGGGTGTCGGCCGGGTCGATCACGTCGTCGAGTTCGAAGCCGGTCGCGGCCGTCAGGCCCTTGCCCTGCTGATAGGCCATCGTCAGCAGCTGCTGGAACAGCGTCTCGCGCTCGTCCGGGTCGGCCACGGCGGCCAGTTCCTTGCTGAAGCCGAGCCGCACCGCGCCCTCGAGGCCCATCGGCCCGATCTCGCCGGTGGGCCAGGCGATGGTGAAGTTCGGTGCGTGGAAGTGGCCCGCCGCCATGGCCATCGCGCCGAGGCCGTAGCCCTTGCGCAGGATGACCATCCCGAACGGCACGGTCAGCTGGGCGCCCAGCGCGAACAAGCGGCTGAACCGGCGCACGGTCGCGGTCTTCTCCGCCTCCGGGCCGACCATGAATCCCGGTGTGTCACACAGGGAGACGATCGGCAGGCCGAACGACTGGCACAGCGTGAGGAACTCGCCCAGCTTGTCCGCGGCCTCGGCATCGATGGCGCCGCCGAGATGATGACTGCTGTTGGCGACCAGGCCCAACGGCTGGCCGTGCACCCGCACCAGCGCGGTGACGATGCCGACCCCGTGGTCGGCCCGCAGTTCGAGCACCGAGCCGACGTCGGCGATCGCCTCGATCGCGCGGTGGATGTCGTAGGCGCGCAAGCGGTTCTCCGGCACCACGTGCCTGGCCGAGCGGGGATCCGGCGCTTCGAAATCGGTCACCGGGCCCTGGAAATAGCTCAGGTAGCGCTTGGCCAGTTCGACCGCGTGCGCTTCGTCGCGGGCGACCAGGTCGACCACACCGTTGCGCCGCTGCACCTCGATCGGGCCGATATCCTCGGGTCGGTAGGCGCCGAGGCCACCGCCCTCGATCATGGCCGGACCGCCCATGCCGATATTGGCGTCGGGGGTCGCGATGATCACGTCGCAGACACCGGCCAGCGCCGCGTTGCCGGCGAAGCAGCGACCCGACACGATCGACACCAACGGCACCTGACCGCGCAGCGCGCCGAGCGCACGGAAGGTGGTGACGTCCAGGCCCATTCCGGTCCAGTCGGTGTCGCCCGGCCTGCCGCCACCGCCTTCGGCGAACAGCACGACCGGGATCCGCTTGCGGGCGGCGAGTTCGAAGGCGCGATCGGTCTTGGCGTGGTTGACCTTGCCCTGCGTGCCCGCGAGCACGGTGTAGTCGTAGGAGATCACCACGGCCTCGGCACCGGCGAAGCGGTCGGCGCCGATCGTGGCCAGCCCGGTGACCAGGCCGTCGGCGGGGGTGTTGGCGATCAGGTCGTCCTCGCTGCGCCTGCTGCGCTGGGCGGCGAACGCGAGCGCGCCGTATTCGACGAAGCTGCCGGGGTCGACGAGGTCGGCGATGTTCTCCCTGGCCGTGCGGCGGCCGAGCCGGTGTCGCTTGGCGACGGCCTCGGGGCGGGCCTCGTCCAGGGTGACGCGATGACGGGCCCGGATCTCCTCGACATCGGCGCGCGGCTGGTCGAGGTCGAGAGCGGACGCGGCGCCACCGTCGTCCTCGGCGCCGGTGTGCCCGATGATCACCAGTGGGTCGCCGGGCGCGACGACCTGGCCGGGCCGCACCAGCACGCGGATGGCCAGCGCGGCGTGTGGTGCGGCGACGACGTGCTGCATCTTCATCGCCTCGAGCACGACGAGCTGCCCGCCCGCGCCGACCTCGTCGCCCTCGTCCGCGACCTCGACCACGGTGCCCGCCAGCTGGGCGCGCACGGCCTCCTGCCCAGGGTACAACTCGACCGAGGTGACGGCGGTTTCCGGTGGCGGAACGACGAACTCGGTCAACCGCGCCGTGAGGAACTCCGTGGTGGCGACACCCGACTGGAACTCGCTGTCGGACAGGATCTCCCGCAGGAAGCCGATGTTCGTGCCGAGCCCGGTGACGGTGAATTCGGCCAGGGCGGTGGCGCACTTGCGCGCGGCGGCGGGGAACGCCTGGCCACGGGTGCGGGTGATCACCTTGGCCAGCAACGAGTCGTAGCGCGGACTCGGGGTGAGTCCGGCACGGCCGAAGGTGTCGACGCGCACGCCCGGCCCGGTCGGTGGCGCGAAGGCGGTCAGGGGGCCAGCGGTGGGGACGGCGGAACCGTCGGACGCCATGGTCTCCATGTTCACCCGCGCCTGGATCGCGATGCCGTCAGCGGCGGCGGGGTCTCCGGTGGTCGCGGTTCCGTCGGAGACGATTCCGGCGGGCAGGTCCAGTTCGTCGAGCGCGGCGCCCCCGGCGATCGCGAGCTGGACGGCCACCAGGTCGACCCCGGTCACCTCCTCGGTCACCGTGTGCTCCACCTGGATGCGGGGATTCACCTCCAGGAACACGAATTCCGCGCCGGACACGAGGAATTCGACCGTCGCCAGCCCGCGATAGCCCACCCGCGCGCACAGCCACGCCGCCGCCGTGTGCAGGTTCCGGCGCAGGGCTTCCGAAAGGCCCTGGGCGGGAGCGATTTCGAGCAGCTTCTGATGCCTGCGCTGCACGCTGCAGTCCCGATCGCCCAGCGCGAGCGCGGCGCCTCCCGCGGCGACGATCTGGACCTCGATGTGCCGCGCCCGCTCGAGCAGCGCCTCCGCGAAGACCGCCGGATCGCCGAAACCGAGCCGGGCCTCGGCGGCGCACCGGCGGTAGGCGTCGTCGAGTTCCTCGGCCGCGCGCACCACGCGCATGCCGCGTCCGCCGCCGCCGGCCAGCGCCTTGATCATGATCGCGCCGGATCGCTCCGCGAAGAACGCGCGCACCTGCGCGAGTTCGGTAGGGCCCTCGGTCGCCGCCAGCACCGGCACCCCCGCGGCGACCGCCGCCTGTCGCGCCGCGGACTTGTCGCCGAACAATTCGAGCACGGCGGGGTCGGGACCGACGAAGGTGCAGCCCGCCGCAGCGCAGGCCCGCGCGAATTCGGCGTTCTCGCTGAGGAACCCGTACCCGGGATGCAGGTGATCGGCGCCGGACTCCTTGACGGCGGCCAGGATCGCGGCGTGATCGAGGTAGGCGGCGGGGCCGGTGCCGGGCAGGGCGATGGCGGTGTCGGCGGCGTGCACATTCGGGTTGTCGGCGTCGTCCTCGGCGTAGACGGCCACCGTCTCGACACCGAGTTCGGCGGCGGTGCGGATGATCCGCAGGGCGATCTCGCCGCGATTGGCGATCAGCAGTCTCACTTGATGTCCTCGCTGGTGGTGGTGATGTGCTCGGCGCGGGTGAACAGCTCGCCCTTGCGGATCTTGCCGGTCGCCGTCATCGGCAACGCGTCCAGAATCTCGACCAGCGGCACCTTGTAGCCCGCCATGTTCTGCCCCGCCCACGCCCGCAATTCGCTTGCCGTGAGAGCTGATCCGGGCCGCAACTGCACGAAGGCGAGGGGCACCTGGCCGCGTCGCGCGTCCGCCGCGGGGACGACACCCACGGTCTGTACCTCCGGGTGCAACGTCAGCAGCGATTCCACCTCCGACGGGAAGACGCTCATGCCGTTGACCTTGATCATCTCCTTGTTCCGCGCCAGATAGTGCAGGGCGCCACGCTCGTTCAGCTTGCCCACGTCACCGGTGTGCAGCCAGCCGTCGCGCAGCGTCTCGGCGGTGGCCTCCCGGTTGCCGTAGTAGCGGGTCAGGATCGACGGGCTGCGGACGATGATCTGGCCCTCCTGCCCGAGGGGGACCGGGGTGCCGGCGTCATCGATGATCAGGATGTCGGTGCCGGGCACCGGGAGGCCGCAGAACACCGGTTCGCTGCGCAGGTCGTAGTCGTCGTCCTGCAGGCCGAGGGTGAAGGTGTCGGCGGTGTGCGTCTCGGTCATGCCGTAGCTGGCCTCGCGCAGCGTGGTGCCCACCGCCGCGCGCCAGCGCGCCCTGATCTCGGCGTTCAGTTTCACGACGAAGGAGACGCCGGTGGTGTTCTCCAGCGCGTCGAGGGTGGCCGGGTCGAAGGCCGGGTGGTCCATCATCTCGACGTAGTTGTCGACCATGCCGATCATCGAGGAGACGCGGTAGCGGCTCAGCAGGGTCAGTGCGGTCGGGGCGTCCCACCGGTTCATCAAGACCGCGGTGCCGCCGCCGATCAGCGGGAACAGGATGCCGAAGTCCTCGCCCGCGATCCAGAACACGGGCAGGAAGTTCAGCACGGCGCGCGGTGGGCCACCCGGCTCGAAGCCGTTCGCGATGGTCGCGGTGGCGGCGGTGTAGACCATGTGGCGCTGGGTGTGCTCGCAGCCCTTGGGCATGCCGGTCGTGCCGCCGGTGTAGTTGAGCGCGGCCAGCGCGTCGGGATCGGCGGGCCGCGCTGGGGCGCGGGGGCTTTCGACGATCTCGTGCCAGTCGGTGTGCACGGGCGCGGTGTCGAAGGGCGGCGTGACGGCGGGTTCGGCGGTGAACATGTCGGCGAGGGCGGTGACGGCGAGCAGACGCACGGGTGTGTCCGCACGCACCTGCGCGACCAGTGGGGCCAGGTCGTGTTGCGCGAGCAGGACCGTCACACCGGCGTCCACGAGTTCGTGGCGTAGTTCGTGCGCGCGGAACAGCGGGTTGATCGGCACGTGCACCGCGCCTGCCTTCAGGATCCCGAGCATGGCGATGAGGAATTGCGGACAGTTGCCGAGGAACACGCCGATCCGGTCTCCCGGCTCGACACCGTTGGCGAGCAGCCAGCCCGCGAAACGGTCGGAGAGGTCGTCGTATTCGGCATAGCTGATATCGCGCCCGTAGAACGCGATCGCGGCCACCTCGGGACGCGTGCTTGCCCAGTGCCGCAGATAGTCGACGACGGCCATGGACTCGATCGGATACGTCACCGCGCGCGGCACCTCGGCGGGCCACGCGGCGGCCTGCACGGCTCTGATCCGCGCGAGCGCCTCGGCGAAATCGGGCGAGACGGCGACGGGTTCGACGGTCATGGGCACATCCGTTCCGGTGCTGGGTCTTATCGGGTGAAGCCGATCAATCGCTCGGCGATGGCGATGTGATCGGTGATGAACTGGTCGCGCTCGGCGGCGCCGGCTCCGGCGACGCGGGACGCGCCGATCAGCAGCGCGTCGGCGAGCGCCTCGACGATGCGCGGCAGCGGCGCGCACGGGTCGATGCCGCCCTCGGGCTGGACCCGGGTGAGGTAGCCGGTGAACCGCTCGCGCAGCCGGGTGCGGACCCGGGACCACTGCGCGCCGATCGCGGGGTCGATCCCGGCGCGGTGCTCGATCAGCGTCACCAGCGCGCCGTTGGCGAACACCGCCTCCGCGAACGCCCTCGTCGTGGCCGCGACCACCTCGGCAGGCGCGGTGACCTCGGTGTCGACCACGAACTGCGCCTCGTGGAACTGCGCGCACACCCGTTCGGTGATGGCGCCGAAGATCTCGTCCTTGGACGAGAAGTAGGCGTAGAACGTGGCCCGGGAGACCCGCGCCCTGGTGGTGACGGTCTCGACCGAGGTCTGGTCGTAGCCGAGTTCGGCGAAACACTGTGCCGCCGCGTCGAGGAGTTCGCCGCGGCGCGGTCCGGCGCTGTCCTTGCGCGCCGAGCGCGCTCGCTCCTGCGCTTCGCTTGTGGTCACGGTCACAAGTGTTGTTGACGTTGACGTCAATGTCAACACTGGGATCGTGACGTCACCTGCGCGGTTACCGTCGAACGCCGGTGTCGGGGTACAGTCCTCCCGCACGCAGCGATGCGGCACGGCCCTGTGGCGCAGTTGGTTAGCGCGCCGCCCTGTCACGGCGGAGGTCGCGGGTTCGAGTCCCGTCAGGGTCGCAAAGAAATCCCCTCGCCCGTTCCGGGTCGAGGGGATTTCCGCTATCTGCGATGGTCGATGCTGGTTATCCGATACCGGCCGGGCGCCACCTCCGCGGTCCGCATGGTCTGCAGAATCTTCTCGATCGCGGCGTCGCCGGGCCACTGCTGCTGGACGGTGACGTTCCAGAGCGTGGGATCGGTGGCGTCGGCCCTGGTGATGTGGATGCAGTACTTCACGCCGGTCGGGAAGGTGGCGATGCCCGCCGCGAGCGCGGCCTCGTCGCCGACGTGGGCGTCGTCGGTGACGTAGGTGCGGGCCTTGGCGGCATCACGATCCACGTAGTAGCTGTATTCGAAACCGAGGATCGCGCCCTGGGGTGAGGCGGTGTCGCCGCGTTCGGCGCTGATGGTGATGGACTGGCTGCGGAACGACTCGCAGCCCGCCACGGCGTGCGCGGGCAGCGGCGCGACCGCGGTCTGAGTGGGCGCCGCGGTGGGGGCGCCGGAGACGCCCGCCTGCTGGGTGGACCCGGACTTCTCGTCGGGACCGAGGAAGATCGTCGCCGCCACGCCGACGAGCAGCACGAACAGCAGCGCGCCGACGATGCCCTTCACCGCGGCCGCCGCCTTCGCGCGGCCGTGTGGGTCGTCGTAGCGCTCGTCGTCGTACTTCTTGCGCGGCCGTCGGCTGATCGGGCCGCCGCCACCGAAGTCCTTGAGGCGCGGCAGGACCGGCATCTCGACCCGGTCTCCGCTCTGCTCGGTCGCGGTGGTGGTGGCCCAATCGTTCCAATCGACCTCGTCGCCGCGCTGGGGTGCGGGCTCGGCCGGTTCCGCGCTGTGCCAGTCGTTCCAGTCGCCGGTGAAGCCGTCCTCGTCGGCGGGATCGCGGTAGATCGGCTGGGTCAGCGCGGCCGGATCGACCTCGGGCCCTTCGGCATAGGGCTCCGGGTCCGGGGGTGGCCAGGTCTCCGGGTTGGTGCCGATGGTCTGCGGCTCGGCCTCACGCCTGCGCCGGCGCCGCCGTTTGCCCTGGGGGCGACGGCGCGCCGGCTCCGGCGATGACAGATAGGCGCCGAACGGGTTGTCCATCCGCCACGTCCTACGCGGTCGCCGGGACGACTCCCGGCTGCCCGTGCTTCGGGGCGGCCGATGGGCGTTCGGTCTCCTGATCCTGTTGGGGGCGTGCGGCCGGCGGAATCACCCCGGACTGGACCGGAGGTTGCTGCGCGGCGGGGGCCGGGGTGGGGTTGCTGTTCTGTTGTGGCGCTTCGACAGTCGGCGCCGCCGGGCCCTGCGTGGACGGCGCCGCCGGCGCGGGCTTGGTCGAATTGTTGTTGGTGGCACCGCCGGTGGACGGCTCGGGCTTGGTGGTGGTGTCACCGTTGCCGAGCCCGGCGAACAGGCCGCCGCCGGAGTTCCCGCCGCCGCTGGTCGACGGCGTGGTCGGCGTCGTCGTGGCGGGCGAGGTCTGAGCGCTCTCGGCGCCGGTGACATTCGCGGCGAGGGTGTCGATGCCGGTGGTCGCGAGTTCGGCGCCCTTGTCGATCCCGTGCATCGCCACCTCGGCGATCTTGTCGATCAGATGTGTGCCGAAGGTCACACCGGCGTCGATGGCCGCGGTGCCCAGTGACACGCCGCCGTCGATCAGGGCCTCCTGCAACGCGATCTGCGCGGCCGTCGCCGGATCGGTGGTGGTGGTGGTGCTGCTGTCGGAGTCCCAGGTGTCGGTGGAGGTGCCGCCGGTGCCGAGGACGTAGACGCCCGGCGCCACCTCGGTCGCGCCCTGCGGCACGGTGACGCCGTTGGTTCCGCCGAGATCGGAGGTCAGTTCCCTGGTGTTGCGGGTGTACCCGTCCATCTCCGTGCTGGCCGTACCGACCACGCCGACGGCCTCGGTGATCGCCTCCTCGGCGAGTTCGACGATCGCGTCGAGGTTGTTGCCGTTCACGGCGGGGGCCGCGGCCTTGGCCTTGGCCCGGAAGTCGGCGATGATCGCGTCGACCTTGGCCGCCGCGCTCGCCTGCGTCGAATGGGCCTGGCCCAGCAGGGTGCTCAGGCGCTGGCCGCGGTCGGCCGCCGCGGAGACCTCGGTCGCGGTCTGGCGCAGCGCGGGCGTGGCAGGTGCCGCGGTCTCGGTGGATTCCAGAGCGTAGAGGCCGAGGCGGTGCGGGTCCTCGGTGGCGCTGGTCGCCGTGGAGGCCGAGGTCAGCGCGGCCACCAGGTCGGCATCGGGAACGGCGGAGGTGTTGGTGCCCAGCGATTTCCGTAACTCCAGCAGCGGCACCTCGAGCAGCGCCACCACCGGGGCGATCTTGGCCTCCGCCTCGGCGGGCGAGATCGTGCTGAGAGTGGTCTCGGTGGCCAGCGACTTCGAGCGCATCACGCCACCTCGGTCTCGACGGCGCCCAGGTCGCTCGCCAGTCCGGTATCGATCCCGGTGACGGTGGCGCCGAAGCGATTCAGGATGTCCTGATAGGCGGTGACCAGGTTGCCCGCCGTGCTCAAGGTCGAGGCGTGTGCCCCCGCCGCGGCCGTCCAGGCCGCCGCGAACTCCCGCCCGAGCACCCCGAGACCGGACAGGTCAGCCCCCGCCGCGGTGGTCGTGTTGGTTGCCGCTTCTCCGAGTAGATCTGCGACCCGAGCTGCAGCGCGCTGATAAGCGTCGAGCGCTGACGGGTCGAATGACATTTCCGCCACGATGTCTTCCCCTTCACGATCGCGGGTGCTCGTCGGGCACTCCCGGCACGAAAAGCGTAACCAGCAAGCGCCCCCAGGGTGCAAGGTTCGTTTCCGAGGCGTCGGTGACCGGCGGGTAGGGTTTGGGCGGTCATGGGTGTCCTGCTGATCGCGTTGCTCGGGTTCGCGCTGCTCGACGCGCTGGACGTGCTGCTGGTGGCGATCACCACGGCGGTGGTGGCGGACAGCCGGTTGACGCGGCGATCGCCGATGGTGGGCGGGCTGAGTTTTCTCGGCGGCGTGTTCGCGGTGTCGGTGGCGTTCGGCGTGGCGACCGTGCTCGGCATCGACTTCCTGGTCCGCCTGTTCGACTTCCAGCTCACGCCGATGCTGCGGTACTGGGGTGAGCTGCTGATCGGCGTCGTGCTGATCGGGGTCGCCGCGCTGCCGATGGACACCACGATGCGCGGCGGCGGGCGCTGGGTCGAGCCGGTGCGCAGATATCCGTGGCTGATGGGCGTCTTCGGATTCACCCTCGGCCTGGCGAAGGTGCCCACGTCGGTGCCCTACCTGGCGGCGCTGGCGCTGTTGTCGGCGCAGCGACCGCTGCCGGTGGTGTGGCCGCTGATCGTGGCCGGTTACTGCGCGATCGCGCTGTTGCTGCCCCTGGTGGTGCTCGCGCTGGCCATGCGCCGGACTCCCCGCGCCCGCAAGGTGTACCGGGTCCTGGTGCGCGGGCTGACCCGCTTCGGGCCGCCCGTCGTCCGGGTGCTCTTCGTGGTGTTCGGCGTGGTCCTGGTGGTCGACGCGCTGGTCCACGCCCGGCAATTGTGGTGAGGGGCGCACACGGCCGCTCAGGTCGGCGTCAGGTGGATCGAGTACGGTCATAACGAATCGATGACATGCCGCCGTGCCCGCTGACCGGGTCGCGGGGCGTAACCAGGTGAGCAGGGAGGGCGACCCTTGAGGGTTACCGTTGTTGTGCCGACCTACAACGAGCGGGAAAATCTGCCGGTGGCGGTGGAGCGGCTGACGGCGCTGCCGGTCCCCGATCTGCACGTGCTGGTGGTGGACGACAATTCCCCCGACGGCACCGGTGAGGTGGCCGACAAGCTGGCCGTCGAGCTGCCGAACGTGGTGAGCGTGCTGCACCGCACCGAGAAGGACGGCCTCGGCCGGGCCTACATCGCGGGCATCACCAAGGCCCTCGACGAGGGCGCCGACGTGGTGATCCAGATGGACGCCGACCTCTCGCACCCCGCCGAGGTGATCCCGGCGATGCTGGAACAGCTGAGTTCCGCCGATGTCGGTGTCGTGCTCGGCTCCCGCTACGTGCCCGGCGGCTCGACGGCGGCGGAGTGGAAGTGGTACCGCAAGGCCCTCTCGGCCTGGGCCAACTTCTACGTGAACCTGATCCTGCGCCTCGGCGTGAAGGACGCGACCGCCGGTTTCAAGGCATGGAAGGCCGACACCCTGCGCGCGATCGACGTGGCCTCGATCCGCAGCAACGGCTACTCGTTCCAGGTCGAGATGAACTACCGCGCGATCAAGAAGGGCTACACGATCGCGGAGGTGCCGATCCGTTTCGAGGAGCGCACCCTCGGCGCCTCGAAGATGAGCCTGAAGGTGCAGCTGGAGTCGGCGCTGATGCCGTGGAAGCTGCTGTTCGGCCGCTCGGTCTAGTACCTGGACAGACGAAACGAGGACCCCGCCGGATCGGCGGGGTCCTCGTTTCGTCATGTGGTCAGGCGGCGGCGATGCTCTTGCGGACGCCTTCGAGCGCGACCACGATCACCGGGACCAGCACCACGTGCATCGCCGACAGCGCGATGGTGGACGCGGTGTCGAAGTCGGCGCCGACGGTCAGCGCGATGGTCGCGATCGCCAGCAGCGACCCGACGACCGCGCCGACGCGCAGCACTCCGGTCCACAGGTAGGCGAGCAGCACGGCGACGGTCAGGCCGATCAACAGCGGCACGGCCGACATGAGGATCACGCCGCCGGGAGCGACATCCATGACCTTGCCGCCGTCGGTGGTGACGAACGATCCGCCGGCGGCCTCGCCGATGCCCCAGACGATCAGGTTCGCCGCGACGGCGGTGGCCACACCACCCAGGACGGCGACGGGACGGCTCAGGGCGGGCAGCGTGCGGACGGCGGTCGGAGCGGTGATGGTGGTCATGATGTTCTCCCTCATTCGGTGGTGCGACAATCATCAAACCTGAACAATCCTTTAGGTCAAGCGCGCCGGGAGAACTTTCTCGAGCCGGTCGCTGAGACGCTGGTCATACGCCCTCCGCCGATTCACTACGACACGAGGTCGTAGCATGGCGGGGTGCGTGCACCGACGGATCACACCGCGCGCTTACGCGGCGCGGCGGTCGGTGCCGCCTCGGGTGCGGTCGCCGTGCTCGCGCACGGCCTCGGTGGCGCGACCGCACTGCCGTCCGGTTCCTCGGCGACAGTGCTGCTGGCCGCCTGCGGGCTGATCGGCGTGGTGGTCTCGGCGCTGCCACGGGGGAACACCGCGCTGTCGACGATGTCGGTGCTCGCCCTCGGCCAGATCGTCGGGCACACCGCCCTCTCGCTGGGGCACACCCAGCACCAGCACACCTTCTCCGCCGCGATGCTGCTCGCGCACCTGGTGGCGATCCCGGTCGGCGCGGTCGCCATCAGGGCCGCCGAGGTGGGGCTGCGCCGCGCGATCACCAGCGTGCGACGGCTGGCGCGGGTGCTGGCGGATGCGCCGAGCCCCGCCGCCCGTCCGGGCCCGACGCCGCTCGCCGACGAGCGCGCCCTGCTCCGCCAACTCCTCCTGCGGCCGGGCATCGGGTTGCGCGGTCCACCCGCGGTGGGCCGCCTCTCCTTTCCTCCCGTACCGGCCTCGTAGTCGGCACCCCTGAATTCGCGGATACCCCGCCGATGGTCCTGATCATCGGCAGTGTCCGCACGGTGTGGTGCCCAGATCCGGGTCCGGGCTCACCTCACCCCGAATCGGAGTCTCACCATGTCCGTGTTCCCGCATGCCCACCTGCCTTCGCCCCGTGCCGTCCGCCGCCTCGGCGGGGCGGCCGCACTGTCCGTCCTCGCCCTCTTCGCCACCTCCTGCTCGGACGACGAGCCCGCGCCCGCCGCCTCCGCGGATCGGATCACCATGAGCGACCAGTGGATCAAGGCCGCCGACTCCGGCATGTCGGCCGCCTTCGGCAATCTGCGCAACACCGGGGACACCCCGGTGACGTTGATCGCCGCCACCAGCCCCGCCTCGGATCGGGTCGAGATCCACGAGGTCGTCCCGGACAGCTCGGGCGCGAAGACCATGCGTCCCAAGGCGGGTGGCATCACCATTCCCGCCAAGGGCGAGGCCGTCCTGAAGCCGGGCGGCGAACACCTGATGTTCATGGATCTGAAGCAGCCGTTGCGGACCGGCGCGGAAACCTCGCTCACGCTGACCTTCGCCGACGGTTCGAGCACCGTCGTCACCGCGCAGGTGCGTGACTTCGCCGGCGGCAAGGAGAACTACGCGCCGGGTACCGAGAACTCCTCGCACGGTGGCTGATCCGCGCACCGGACTCTCCCGCCGCCGACTGCTCGGCGGGGGAGCGGCCGCGGTCGGCGCGGCCGGAATCGGCTGGGGCGCGGTCGGTCTCACCCGATCCGAGCCCGAGCGGGACGACGCGCTCGACGTGGTCCCGTTCTACGGCCCGCACCAGGCAGGCATCGAACAGGACGCGCCGGGCCACGTGGCCTTCGCCGGGTTCGATCTCGCGCCCGGTGTCGACCGGGCGGACGTCATCGGCCTGCTCCGCATCTGGACCGACGACGCGTCCCGGCTCACCCAGGGTCTGCCCGCCCTCGCCGACACCGAACCGGAGCTGGCCGTGCGCCCGGCCCGCCTGACGATCACCGTCGGATTCGGTCCGGAACTGTTCACCGTCGCCGGCCGCACCGAGCGGCGGCCCGGGTGGCTGCGGCAGCTCCCGCCGTTCTCCATCGACCGGCTGGACCCCGCCTATACCGGCGCCGACCTGGTACTCCAGGTCTGCGCCGAGGAGGCCACCACGGTCGCGCACGCGGTGCGCGTGCTGTCCAAGCACGTGAAGTCGCTGGTGACGGTGCGCTGGGTGCAGCGCGGATTCCGCGACGCGCCCCGTGGACAGACCATGCGCAACCTCATGGGTCAGGTCGACGGCACGGTCAACATCGCCCCCGGCACGGTCGACTTCGACCGGCTCGTCTGGGACGACGGCGCATCGATGCCCTGGCTCGCGGGCGGCACCTCCTTGGTGCTGCGCCGCATCGCGATGGACCTCGACACCTGGGACGAGCTCGACGAGGACGGCCGGGAACTCACGGTCGGCCGCCGTGTGTCCACCGGCGCGCCGCTCACCGGCACCGCCGAACACGACGAACCCGACCTGGCCGCGGTCGACCGCAACGGTATCCCGGTGATCCCGCCGTCGTCGCACGTCGCCAGGGCCAGGCACACCCACGACGGGGAACGGTTCCTGCGACGCGGATTCAACTACGACGAGGCGCCAGCGCCGGGACAGGTGTCGAACTCCGGGCTGCTCTTCGTCGCCTACCAGCGCGATGTCGACGCCCAGTTCCTGCCGGTGCAGCAGCGGCTGGCCGAGTTCGACGCGCTCAACGAGTGGACGACGCCGATCGGTTCCGCCGTGTTCGCGATCCCGCCCGGGGTTCCTGGGCCCGGGCACTATCTCGGGCAGCAGCTGTTCGAGAGCTGAACGGTCCGGCCGGGCACCGTGCCCGGCCGGGCTCAGGCTCGGGGCCAGTCCAGCAGCGTGCGCTCGAAGAGCCGTCGCACCTGTTCGACCTCGTCGTCCATGTCGGCCGGGTCCCAGCCGGAGACGTCGATCGGCGGCAGGATCGCGACGTCGACCACTCCGGAGCGCGCGATCGGGGAGTCGCGCCAGGCGATCTCGCCGGCATTGCGGATCACCAGCGGGATCACCGGCACGCCCGCCTGGATGGCGATGTGGAACGCGCCCTTCTTGAACGGGCCCACCCCGGGCGTGTACGAGCGGGTGCCCTCCGGCGCGACCGCGATGGACAGACCGGCGCGCAGCGTCGACACCACGGGCGCCAGCGCGGCCTTGGCGCGCTCGGTGTTCGTGCGGTCGATGAAGGTGACGCCGACGAAACGCATGAGTGGGCCGAACAGCGGATGCTTGGCGAGTTCCTTCTTGCCGATGCCGGTCACCGCGCCGTCCAGCACCTTCGGCACGATGATCACGTCGAACTGGCTCTGGTGGTTGAACAGGAACACCGCGGGTCGCGGTGCGCGGGCGTGCTCGGCGCCGACGACCCGCAGCCGCACCCCGGCGGCGGCGAGGGTCGCGGTCGCGGCGTCGTGCATGAGCGCGTCGGCCATCGCCTGGCGCCGGCGGGTGTAGGACTTGCGCGCGACGCCGAGCACCGCGCCGCCGACCAGCGCGGCGAAGCCGGCGACGGTGCGCAGATAGTCGATCGGACGCGGTGCGAGCCGGGGGCGCAAGCGCAGAACGGGCCAGCCCCGGTCGGCGGCGAGCTCCGCCAGCTCGGGCTCAGGGTCGATGACGGTCGGGACGTCGGCGAGGTCGAGCAGGGTCAGGTCGGTGGCGCTGTCGGCGTAGACGTAGCCGATCTCCACCTCGGCGGCCGCCGCGAATTCGCCGACCGCCGCGGCCTTTTCGCCACGCCACAGCGGGTCGCCCTCGGGTCGCCCGGTCACCGTGCCGTCCTCGACCGCCAGCTTCGTGCACAGGATGTGCCGGATGCCGAGCTGCTCGGCGGCGGGCTCCACCTGGTAGCGGGTGAGCTCGCTGACCAGCACCACGGTGTGTCCGGCATTCTGATGCTCGCGCACGAGCTGCCAGGCCTCGGGGAACAGCCGGCCGTAGATCTCCTTGCGGAAAGCCTTGCGGCCGAGCAATTCCAGATCGTCCTCGGTCTTCCCGGCCCAGTCGTGTTCGACGGCCCGCAGGAACCGGCTGTAGTCGCCGTCGGTGCCCCCGCGCCTGATGCCCGCGAGCAGGGTGGCCGCCGGAGCGTCGCCCCGCCGGCACCCCCAGCGCCCCCCGGGCCCGCGCGG
>NZ_JARWOJ010000149.1 GCF_029868625.1 Nocardia neocaledoniensis
CGTCACCAACACCCCGAACCGAGTCAACCCCGCCCCGCGCAAGCCGGAGCCGGTCCGCACTCCGCGCCGCCGCCCGGACGCACCGCCGCACCCGCAGCCCAACGTGCGCTACCGCGACCGTGCCGACACCGGCCGCACCGAGCGCCGCAGGCCCGACACCGTGTGAGACGAAAGAATCCCCGCCGCGATCGCGACGGGGATTCTTCGTTGAAGATCGGGTCAGGCGTTGCGACGGGAGGTGCGCAGCTCGCGCGGCAGCGCGAACACCAGGGTCTCGTTGGCCGTGGTCACCGGCTGCACCTCACCGAAGCCGTGCTCGGCGAGCAGGTCGAGCACACCGGTCACCAGGATCTCTGGCACCGAAGCGCCCGAGGTGATGCCGATGGTCTGGACCCCGTCCAGCCACGCGAGGTCGACCTCGCGGGCGTAGTCGACCAGGTAGGCGGCGCGGGCGCCGGCACCGAGGGCGACCTCGACCAGCCGCACCGAGTTCGACGAGTTGCGCGAGCCGACCACGATCACCAGATCGCACTCCGGCGCCATCGCCTTCACCGCGGTCTGCCGGTTGGAGGTGGCGTAGCAGATGTCGTCGCTGGGCGGATCCTGCAGCGTCGGGAAGCGCTCGCGCAACCGGTTCACCGTCTCCATGGTCTCGTCGACCGAGAGCGTGGTCTGCGACAGCCAGATCACCTTCGACGGATCGCGGACGGTCACCTTGTCCACCGAGTCGGGCCCGTCGACCAGCTGCACGTGCTCGGGCGCCTCGCCCGCCGTGCCCTCGACTTCCTCGTGGCCCTCGTGGCCGATGAGCAGGATGTCGTAGTCGTCGCGGGCGAAGCGCTTGGCTTCCTGGTGCACCTTGGTGACCAGCGGGCAGGTCGCGTCGATGGTGCGCAGGTTCCGTTCGGCGGCGGTCTCGTGCACGATCGGCGCGACGCCGTGCGCGGAGAACACGACGAGCGCGCCCTCCGGCACCTCGTCGGTCTCGTCGACGAAGATCACGCCGCGCTCACGTAGCGTCTCCACTACGTGCCGGTTGTGCACGATCTCCTTGCGGACATAGATGGGGGCGCCGTGCTTCTCCAGCGCCTTCTCCACCGTCTCGACCGCACGGTCGACGCCTGCGCAGTAGCCGCGCGGCTCGGCCAGCAGCACGCGCTTGCCACCGGCAGCGGACGCGCCGGGTGAGCGCGCGATACCGACGTTCAAGGGGATTGCCGAGGTCATATCCCACAGCTTACGTGCGCCGGATGGGCGCGATCAGGGCGGTGGGAGGGGCATAGGTCACATCCCGGCGGTGTGGACCTTTGCATCACACGCGGTTTGCGGCAGGCTGGGACCATGTTCCGTCCTCCGTTCCTGGCCAGGGTCGCCGCAGGCGCCGCGGTCTATGCCTTAGAAGAGACCAGGCGGTTACCTGTCGCCGCGGTCAATTTCCCGATCACCGCGATCAGCCGCGTGCTGCAGACCACCATGCACGTGCAGCAGTTCGTCACCAGTCTCGCGCTCAAGGGCGATCTCGTCTTCGAACGTCTCGGCTCCGCTCCGCAGGAACAGCCGGAGTGGGCCACCTTCGACGAGGACCTCGCGCCCGAGCCGGTCGCGGCCACCAACGGCCACGCCAGCCGCTTCGATCTGTACACCGAGGATGCCCCGGCCGAGCAGCACAACGGCAAGGCGGCGCCCGCGTCGCTGCTGGTGCTCGAGGACGAGGACGACGTGGCCGAGGAGCCCGCGGAGGTCGAGGCCCCCGAGGTCGCCGTCCGCTACGACTACCCGTCGATGACGCTGGCCCAGCTGCGTGCCCGGCTGCGGATGCTGACCGTCGAGGAACTGGCCCAGCTGCTGGCCTTCGAGCAGCAGACCCGCGCCCGCGCGCCGTTCGTCACCATGCTGACCAACCGGATCGCCACCGTTCAGGCCCAGTAGCCTCCCCCGTCACGAAGTGGCCGCAATCGTCGCCGGTTGCGGCCACTTTTGTGTGTGTCGGTACCGCCGCGTATACCTACAGGCATGACTGAGGACGGCTCCGGCGCTGCCGCGCAGCCCGGCGCACCGGGCAGTTCGGCGGACCAGCCGTGGCCGGTGCGCTCGGTCGCGGTGAAGGTGGCGCAGTGGATCGATCGGCTCGGCAGTGTGTGGGTGGAGGGGCAGGTCACCCAGATCAATCTGCGCCCCGGCACCCGCACGGCGTTCCTGGTGCTGCGTGACACCTCGGCGGACATGTCGCTGTCGGTGACATGCGATCCGGAGTTGTTGCGACGCAGCCCCGTTCCACTCACCGAGGGCAGCCGGGTGGTGGTCTACGGCAAGCTGCAGTTCTTCACCGGCCGCGGCACGCTGTCGCTGCGCGTCACCGAGATCCGCCCGGTCGGCATCGGCGAGCTGCTCGCGCGGATCGAACGGCTCAAGGCGCTGCTGGCGGCGGAGGGCCTGTTCGACGAGCGACGCAAGCGACCGCTGCCGTTCCTGCCCGGCACCGTCGGGCTCATCACCGGCCGGGCCAGCGCTGCCGAACACGATGTGCTCACCGTCGCCCAGAGTCGTTGGCCCGCAGTGCGTTTCGTCGTCAAGAACACCGCCACCCAGGGACCGACCGCGGTGCCGCAGATGCTGGAGGCCTTGTCCGCGCTCGACCGCGACCCGGCCGTCGACGTGATCGTGCTCGCCCGCGGCGGTGGCAGCACCGAGGACTTGCTCGCGTTCTCCGACGAGGCGCTGTGCCGCGCCATCGCGGCCGCGACCACGCCGATCGTCAGCGCGATCGGCCACGAACCCGACTCACCGCTGAGCGATCTCGTCGCCGACGTGCGCGCCGCCACCCCGACCGACGCGGCCAAACGGATCGTCCCCGACGCCGCCGCCGAACTCGCCGGCGTGCGCGAGATGCGCGCCCGCTCGGCCGCCGCGCTGCGTGGCTGGGTGCAGCGCGAGACGCACATCATCGCCCAGCTGCGCTCGCGCCCGGTCCTCGCCGACCCGCTGCGCGAGTTGCGGCACCGCCACGAGGAGGTCGAGCGGTTGCGGCTGGCGGCCCGGCGCACCGTCGAGCAGACGCTGCGCACCGAGTCGACCGCCGCCGCGCACCTGCGCGAGAAGCTCACGGCGGTGGGTCCGGCCGCGACGCTGGCGCGTGGCTACGCTGTCGTGCAACGGGTCGCCGGTCCGGAACGGCACGTCGTCCGCACCATCGAGGACGCGCCCGCGGGCAGCCAGCTCCGCATCCGGGTGGCCGACGGCGCGGTCAGCGCCGCCGCGCTGGGTACCCAGCGCCTGACACCCACCACCGACGACAAGGGGAATTGACCGTGCCCGACGCCGGTTCCGACACCGACACCCTCGCCGAGATCGCCGGTTTCGGCTACGAACGCGCGCGCGACGAGCTCGTGAACGTGGTCAAGATGCTCGAGCAGGGCGGTCTCGATCTCGACGACTCGCTGGCCCTGTGGGAGCGCGGCGAAGCACTGGCCACCCGCTGCGAACAGCACCTGGCCGGGGCGCGGCAACGGGTCGAGGCGGCCCTCTCGCACGCCGAACCCACCGAGGACTGACCAGCCCCGTTACCCGGGGCCAATTCCGCCTTTACGACGCCGAAACACCGGCCGGGCACGCTGGTGCCGTCGGATATCGAGCAGTCGTGGAGGCGCCGTGCCAGTTCTCGTCGACCGGGAGGCCGGGGCGATCGCCCGACTGTGCGCGGACCTCGGCGCGATCGCCCATTCCACCGACACCCGCAGGCTGCGCACCAAGAGCCGCGACCGGTTCGTCCAGAACCCGATGCTGCGCGACCTGCTGCGTGGCCGCAACGCCGAGATCTTCATCGCCCCGCGCGACAAGGACGAGCTGCGCTCCGCCGTCGCGGCCTGCGCCCGGCACCGCGTCCCGATCACCGTGCGCGGCGCGGGTTCCGGGCAGTTCGGCCAGGGTGTGCCGCTGAACGGGGGCGCGGTGATCGATGTCACCGCGCTGGCCGGGGTCATCGGCTGGCACGGCGTCCGTGGCCGTCGGCTGCCGACCACCGTCCGCGCGCTCACCGGCACCGTGGTCGCCGATATCGACGCGGCGATCCGCCCGTCCGGCTGGGAACTGCGCATGCATCCGTCGTCCGCGCAGAAGGCCACCATCGGCGGCTACATCGCGGGCGGGCACGCCGGTGTCGGCAGCTGTCAGTGGGGCATCCTGCGCGACACCGGCAATATCACCGCGCTGGAAGTGATGACGGTGGAAGAACATCCGCGCCTGATCGAGGTGCGCGGTCGCGATGTCAACAGCGTGCACCACGCCTACGGCGCCAACGGCATCATCACCGAGGTCGAACTGCCGGTCGCGCCAGCCTGGGAGTGGCACGAACTGGTGATCTCGTTCCCGGAATTCGAGCAGGCGGCCCGCTTCTCGGTCGACGTCTGCCACAGCGACGGCGTGCTCAAGAAGGTGGTGTCCCCGCACGCGCACCCGCTACCGCGCTACTTCTCCGGCCTGTCCGGCCTGGTGCCCGACGGCGAGTCGATGGTGCTGGTGATGGTGGCCGTGCAGTCGGTGACCGAGGTGGAGGATCTGGTGCGCGCGAACGGCGGACGCATCCGCTATCGCTGCCTGGAGGGCAAGGGGGCCTACGGTGTTCCGCTGTACGAATTCACCTGGGGCCATTCGCTGCTGCACTATCAGCGGCACGACGAGAACCTCGTCGGGCTGATGGCGTTGTACCCGACCGGAGATCTCTACGAGTCGATCGTGCGGGTGCACCGCGAGTTCGCCGACCTCGGTCCGCTGCATGTGGAGATGAAGCGGATCGACGGCGGTCTGTCCTGTCAGGGGTCGCCGGTCTTCGCCTTTCAGGGCCGCACGCACCTCGCGGAGGTCACCGAGCGGCTGCAAGCCGCCGGACTGTCGATCGCCAGTCCGCACACCCCGGTACTCGGCGCGGGCGGCATGAAGCCGTGGGGGCCGAAGGAGGCGAGCTTCAAACAGGAATTCGACCCCTACGGCCTGCTCGCCCAGGGCAAGCTCGACGACGCCGTCGCCGGCGATCTCCTCCTGTCGACGGCTCTGCCCAACAACGGCTGGTCCTATCGATTGACCGGCTCTGACAGGTGACGGACCTAGGCCGAGCCGGAGGCGAGGCCGCACGGCCCGCCACCGGAACTGTCCACGTATCCGGCCTTCAGCATCTGGATCAATCGGCACAGCGCCTCGTCGACGCTCGCCACGGGGGCGGCCTCCGGCGCCGCCGCGGTGGCGACACCGGCGGGCGCGAGCAGGGCGGCGGCCGTCACGGCCAGGACGGCGATGGTCTTCTTCATGCGAACTCCTCCGGACGACGCTGACCGCGACGTTAGGCGCCGTCGTCGGCCGAAGGAACCCGCCAGTTCTGCGGGCTGGACTACTTGGCCAGCGGGGTCGCGGTGGTGACGGCCTCGGCCAGGGTGGTGAACGCCGCCTCGTTGCCCGCGCCGGTGATCAGGACCCGCACGCCACCCAGATCGGCGATCCAGGCCGGTTCCTCGGTGGGATCGGTGTAGAGCACCCATTTCTGCCCCGCGACATCCTGGGTCCCGGTCGCGTAGCGCGAGCCGAGCACGTGCCTGGCCAGCGATTCCTCGGTGGCCGAGGACTGCGAGTACCGCATGTAGGTGCCCTGCGGGGTGATGTAGCCGACCGTGCTGACCGGCCCGCCGCCCGCGGCGACGACCGTGTCGCGGCTGCCCGAGTTCGAGACCCAGCCCTGCGGTAGCTCCGGCTTGCGGATCGGGAACGGCAGCGTCTTCGCGTCGGACTTCAGCGCGGCGTCGGCGTCGAAATGCGGGATCTGACCCTGGGTCGGTCCGTTGGTCGCCACCGTGCACTGGCTCGCCGCGCCCGCCAGCACCACCGCGATCAGTACCAACGGGATCAGCGACCAGAACAGGTCGCGGTAGTCGTTGAAGATCCGGTGTTTCTGCTGGGCCACGGCTACCAGTATCCACTCGGGCCCGACCAGGCCGTCCACGGGGCATCGCAGGAGTCGTGCACGACCGTGCCGATTCGTAATGCGACAATTGCCCCCGTACACCAACGCCAAGGAGGCACTCCGCAATGACGGCATCATCGCCCGCCCCCAGCCGCCGCGAGGCACCCGACCGTAACCTCGCGCTGGAACTGGTACGTGTCACCGAGGCAGGAGCGATGGCTGCGGGCCGTTGGGTCGGCCGTGGCGACAAGGAGGGCGGGGACGGCGCGGCCGTCGACGCCATGCGTCAGCTCGTCAGCTCCGTGTCCATGCGCGGCGTCGTCGTCATCGGCGAGGGCGAGAAGGACGAAGCGCCGATGCTCTACAACGGCGAGGCGGTCGGTGACGGCACCGGTCCCGAGGTCGACTTCGCGGTCGACCCGATCGACGGCACCACGCTGATGTCGAAGGGCTCCCCCGGCGCCATCTCAGTGCTCGCGGTCGCCGAGCGCGGCGCCATGTTCGATCCGTCGGCCGTGTTCTACATGCACAAGATCGCCGTCGGCCCCGACGCCGCCGGTTCGATCGACATCACCGCCCCGATCGGCGAGAACATCCGCCGCGTCGCCAAGGCCAAGCAGTCCTCGGTCTCCGACCTCACGGTCTGCATCCTCGACCGCCCCCGCCACGCCGAGATCATCCAGCAGACCCGCGACGCGGGCGCCCGCATCCGGCTCATCTCCGACGGCGACGTGGCGGGCGCCATCGCCGCCGCCCGCCCCGAGTCCGGCGTCGACATCCTGGTCGGCATCGGCGGCACTCCCGAGGGCATCATCGCCGCCGCCGCGCTGCGCTGCCTCGGCGGTGAACTGCAGGGCATGCTCGCCCCCAAGGACGACGAGGAGCGCCAGAAGGCCATCGACGCCGGCCACGACCTGGACCGCGTCCTGTCCACCACCGACCTGGTCGCGGGCGAGAACGTCTTCTTCTGCGCCACTGGCGTCACCGACGGCGACCTGCTGCGCGGCGTGCGCTACTTCGGCGGCGGCGCCTCCACCCAGTCCATCGTGATGCGGTCCAAGTCCGGCACCGTCCGCATGATCGACGCCTACCACCGCCTCACCAAGCTCCGCGAATACTCCTCCGTCGACTTCGACGGCGACGATTCCGCCAACCCGCCCCTCCCCTGACGCCCAGGGCCGCGCTGTGGGCGGCGGGCGCGGCGGCGGGGGAGCGTCCCGAACTGCTGCCCGGCACCGGTGCGGTGACCGCGGCCCCGTCCCTGCCCGGCATGAGCGCGCTCGAGCTCGCCGTTGTCCTCGATGCCCATGTCCTGCAGCAACTTCGACATCTCCGCGACGTTGTCGAGCAGCTGGGTGAGCAGGGTCTGGCGCTGCTGCACTGCGGCGCCGATCGCCTCGCCCCTGGTCAGCAG
>NZ_JARWOJ010000150.1 GCF_029868625.1 Nocardia neocaledoniensis
CGGCTGGTCTTGGCCTCCGCGTCTCCGGCCCGCCTCGGAGTCCTGGGGCCGGCGGGGGGGGGGCCCGGCGGGGGGGGGGGGGGGGGGGGGGGGGGGGCGGGGGGGGGGGGCCGGGGCGCGGGGAACAAGGCGCCCCCCCGCGGGGGGCCTCCTTGTACCCCGCGCCACGGCCGCCCCCCCCCGCGCCCCCCCCCCCCCCCGCCCCCCCCCCGCGGGCACCCACCCCCGCCGCGCCCAGGACTCCGAGGCGGGCCGGAGACGCGGAGGCCAAGACCAGCCGGGTCACCTCAGCGCAGGTGCGACAGCAGCGGGTACGCGTACGGCGAGAACGGGGAGGTACCCCGGTGCTGCAGCGTCGGCGCACCCCAGCTGTCGGCCGGGCCCGCGGGCGCACCGGCCGGTGCCGCGGCGGCGGCCGCGCTCAGCACGGCGACCAGGGCCGCGATGTCCTCATCGGTGGGCGCGCCCTTGACGATGCGGAACAGGGGCTCACCGAGTGCCTCGGCGGGTTCGCCGGCCACCGCGCTCGCGGACAGTTCGACCTCGTCGACGAGTGGTTCGACAGCGAGCTCGAGCTCGGCGGCGGTCAACACGTCTTCTTCTGCCACAGTGGTCACAGTGCCAGATCCTTCCTGCCTCATCCGGGAGGTCCTCCCGGGCGATGCTGTACTACTCCGAATGACTACAGCGCGGTTGCCGCGATCATTCCCGGTAGGGACGCGACGATCAACTGTTGCGTCTCACGGTCAAGTGTGCGCGGCCTACCGGGGATATCGCGCTTTCAGAGCGGAATGTTGCCGTGTTTCTTCGGCGGAAGGGTCACCATCTTGCGCTCGAGCAGGCGCAGCGCCGACACGATCTGGCCGCGCGTGTGCGAGGGCGGGATGACCGCGTCGACGTATCCGCGCTCGGCCGCCACGTACGGGTTCACCAGGGTGTCCTCGTACTCGTTCTGCAGCTCGAGGCGCAGCGCGTCGACATCGGCACCGCTCTTGGCAGCCTCGGACAGCTGCTTGCGGTAGACGAAACCGACGGCGCCCGAGGCGCCCATGACGGCGATCTGCGCGGTCGGCCAGGCCAGGTTCACATCGGCGCCCATGTGCTTGGAACCCATGACGTCGTAGGCGCCACCGTAGGCCTTGCGGGTGATGATGGTGATCTTGCCCACAGTGGCCTCGCCGTAGGCGTAGAGGAGCTTCGCGCCGCGGCGGATGATGCCGTTGTATTCCTGGCCGGTGCCGGGCAGGAAGCCGGGCACGTCGACCAGGGTGATGATCGGGACGTTGAAGGCGTCGCAGGTGCGCACGAAGCGCGCGGCCTTCTCCGAGGCGTCGATGTCGAGGCAGCCGGCGAACTGGGTCGGCTGGTTGGCGACGATGCCGACGCTGCGGCCGTCGATGCGACCGAAACCGCAGATGATGTTCATCGCGCGCTCGGCCTGCACCTCGAGGAACTCGTCGTCGTCGAGCAGCCGGGTGATGACCTCGTGCATGTCGTAGGGCTGGTTCGGCGAGTCCGGGATGATCGTGTCGAGCTCGAGGTCCTCGTCGGTGAGCGAGTCCTCGATCGCGCCGGTGATCGGGTCGCTCGGCTCGTGCCGGGGCGCCTCGGCGCGGTTGTTGCTCGGCAGGTAGCTCAGCAGGTCCTTGACGTAGTCGAGGGCGTCCTGCTCGCCGGAGGCCACGTAGTGGGCGACACCGGACTTGGTCATGTGGGTGTGCGCGCCACCGAGGTCCTCCATGGTGACCTCTTCGCCGGTGACGGTCTTGATCACGTCGGGGCCGGTGACGAACATCTGCGAGGTCTGGTCGACCATCACCACGAAGTCGGTGAGGGCGGGGGAGTACACGTGGCCACCGGCGGCGGGGCCCATGATCAGCGAGATCTGCGGGATCACGCCGGAGGCCTGCACGTTGCGGTGGAAGATCTCGCCGTAGAGGCCGAGCGAGACCACGCCCTCCTGGATGCGCGCGCCGGCACCCTCGTTGATGCCGACGAGCGGACGGCCGGTCTTGAGGGCCAGGTCCATGACCTTGACGATCTTCTCGCCGTAGACCTCGCCGAGGGAGCCACCGAAGACGGTGACGTCCTGGGAGAAGATGCACACGTCGCGACCGTCGATGGTGCCGTAGCCGGTGACGACGCCGTCACCGAGCGGGCGGTTGTTCTCCAGGCCGAAATTCACGCTGCGATGCTTGGCGAGGGCGTCGAGCTCGACGAAGGAACCCTCGTCGAGCAGGGCCAGGATGCGCTCGCGCGCGGTCATCTTGCCCTTGGCGTGCACCTTGTCGACCGCGGCCTCACCCATCGGGTGTTGCGCTTCTTCCAGCCGATTCCGCAGGTCAGCCAGCTTCCCGGCGGTCGTGTGGATATCGGGGGTGCCCGCCGAATCCGATGCGGGCTGCTGCTGGACACTCGTCATGGGTTGCGAGTGTAACGAGTGACACCTCGTAGCACTACGGCAGTACGGCTACTCGCCGGTAGAGAAATCCCAGCTAGGTGCGGCCACAAGATCGCCGGTCCCGGGCCGAGTAGCGTGCCGGGAATGAACAGGGCACCGATCGATGCGCAGCGTCTGCACAGCTCCTCGGCCGATGGGCCGCTGTCGTTCTACGACCGGATCGATGTCGTCGAATCGACCGGGTCGACCAATGCCGATCTGGTGGCCCGTGCCGCCGACACCGCCCTGGATCGGCACGCGCTGCTCGCCGAGACCCAACTCACCGGGCGCGGCAGGCACTCGCGCTCGTGGGTGAGTCCGCCACGCGCGCAGATCTCGCTGTCGGTCCTGGTGCGGCTGCCCGACATCGACCCCACCACGCTCGGCTGGCTGCCGCTGCTCACCGGCGTCGCCGTGGTCGACGCGCTGCGCGAGACGCCGGGTGTGCGCGCCGACCTGAAATGGCCCAACGACGTCCTGCTCGGCGGCCGCAAGCTGGCCGGAATCCTGGCCGAGGTGGCCGCCACCGGCGCCGCGCCCGCCGTGGTGGTCGGCGTCGGGCTCAATGTCGATCTCGACGAGTCCGAACTGCCCGTCCCGCACGCGACGTCGCTGACGCTGTCCGGGGTGGACACCGATCGCACCGCGCTGGTCGCCGCGATCCTGGCCCAGTTCGCCGCCCGCTTCACCGCGTGGCAGCGGGCGGGCTGGGCGACCGATGAACTCGCTGCGGCCTACCGCGAGCGGTGCGCCACCATCGGCGTCGACGTGCGCGCCGAACTGCCCGGCGGCCAGGTGATCACCGGCGTCGCGACCGGGGTGGACGACACCGGCCGCCTGCTCATCGGTGACCGGGCCGTCTCGGCGGGCGATGTGTCCCATCTGCGCGGGCAGTACTGACCACTGACCGCGCGTGCCCGGCCCGCCGGTCAGGCGCTCTTCCGACCGGCGGGCCGGGCCGCGAATCCGGGCTCAGCGGGCCGCGACTCCGGCGTTCCGCTCGGCGACCTCGCGCTCACGGGCGAGCAGCCGGTCGCGCTGCTCCTCGAACTTGAGGACGTCCTTCTCCAGCTTCACCAGGAACTGCGCGAGCTCGTCGCGGGCGATCTCGCCCGCGGGGCCGAAGTCGTTGCGGCCGAAGATGTCCCACTGTTTGAGGACGGGCCGCACCACCTCGTCGAGGTGCTGGCGCAGGTCGTAGATACCGTGCTTGGCCATCAGCACGCCGTTGCGGCGCCAGTTCGGCATGCCGGCGCCGGGCATCTGGAAGTTGGTGAGCACCTTGGTGATCGCGGGCATCGCCTGATCGGGAACCAGGTCGAGCGCGGCCGCGCACAGGTTGCGGTAGAAGATCATGTGCAGGTTCTCGTCGGTGGCGACGCGAGCCAGCATGCGGTCGGCGATCGGATCGTCGCAGACGCGGCCGGTGTTGCGATGGCTGACCCGGGTGGCCAGCTCCTGGAACGTTACGTAGGCCACGTTGACCAGGAATCCGCCCCAGTTCGCCGGTGCGTGCGCGCCCTGGGTCATGTGGACCATGCGGGCTTCTTCCAGCGCCACCGGGTCGACCCCGCGGGTGACGACCAGGTAGTCGCGGATGACGATGCCGTGGCGGTTCTCCTCGGCGGTCCAGCGACCGACCCAGGTGCCCCAGGCGCCGTCCTGGGAGAAGTTCTCGGCGATCTCGCGGTGGTAGGACGGGAGGTTGTCCTCGGTGAGCAGGTTGGTGATCATCGCGGCCTTGGCGACATCGGTGAGCTTGGATTGCTCCGGCTCCCAGTCGATTCCGCCCATCGCGGCGAAATTGCGGCCCTCGTCCCACGGCACGTAGTCGTGCGGGTGCCAGTCCTTGGCGATCGAGAGGTGCCGGTTCAGATTCTGTTCGGCCACCGGTTCCAGGGCCGTGAGGATTTCGAGCTGAGTCAGGGCTTTGGTCACGCGTGCCTCCACTGTCGGGTGTCGAGCAAGCAGAAAATGGGCAGAACCTGGCAACGAGCGTCGAATCACACTATCGCCTCGGCCGTGGCATCGAGAAATGCGGCGTGACAACGGGGTATCGTTCGGCCATGGGGTACCCGGAGGACGTTCTCGCGCCCGACGAACAGCTGATCCTGCACCGCCACCCGCATTGGAAGATGCTGGTGTGGCCGGTGATCACACTCATCGGCGGCACCGCGATCGCCGGGTTCCTCGGCGGCCTCGCCTGGCGCAACACCGAGGGCCACGTGCGCACCGTGCTGCTGATCCTCATCGGGCTGATCTGGCTCGGGCTCATCCTGTGGCGCTGCGTCGGCAAGGTGATCGCCTGGAAGTCCACCCATTTCATCATCACCGACCGGCGGGTGCTGGTGCGCCAGGGCGTGATCACCCACACCGGCATCGACATCCCGCTCAGCCGCATCTCGAGCGTCCAGTTCCAGCACGGGGTGTTCGACCGGATGCTCGGCACCGGCACGCTGATCATCGGCTCCTCCTCGGAGGAACCGCTCGAATACGACGACATCCCGCAGGTCCAGCAGGTGCACGCGCTGCTCTACCACGAGGTCTTCGAGGCGGGCAGCCGCCGCGACCAGTCCTGGGGCGGCGGTTACCGGTGAGCGCGCGGCGGCATCCGTAATCTGAGCACATGACCGCCGTACTGCTCGCCGAGGACGACGAGGCGATCGCCGCCCCGCTCTCCCGCGCCCTCGGCCGCGAGGGTTACACCGTCACCGTCGAACGGTTCGGGCCCGCCGTGCTGCGGCGCGCCCTCGAAGGCGACCACGACCTGCTGATCCTCGATCTCGGCCTGCCCGGCATGGACGGGCTCGAGGTCTGCCGTCAGGTCAGGGCCAGCGGCGCCGATCTGGCGGTGCTGATGCTCACCGCCCGCACCGACGAGGTCGACTTCGTCGTCGGGCTCGACGCCGGCGCCGACGACTACGTCGGCAAACCTTTCCGCCTGGCCGAATTGCTGGCGCGGGTGCGGGCCCTGTTGCGGCGCAGCGGCATCGGTGACGACGCGGTGGAGGTCGGCGGCATCCGGCTCGAACCGGCCGCCCGGCGGGTGCTGGTCAACGGGGCCGAGGTGAACCTGGCCAACAAGGAGTACGAGCTGCTCAAGGTGCTCATCGACCGGGCCGGGCAGGTGGTGCCGCGCGAGACCATCCTGCGTGAGGTGTGGGGCGACGCCGATCTGCGCGGCTCCAAGACCCTCGACATGCACATGTCCTGGTTGCGTCGCAAGATCGGGGACGAGGGGCCGATGGCGGAGCGGCGCATCGTCACCGTGCGCGGCGTCGGATTCCGGTTGAACACCGACGGACCGTCGACCGGCAGAGGCTAGTGCGTCGCCGCATCCTGCGCTCGATCCTGACCGTGCTGACCATCACCACGGTCGTGCTCGGCGTGCCGCTGATCTACACGGCCTGGCTCTGGGTCGAGGACATCACCCGCAACGATCTGCAGAGCCGCCTCGAGCGCATCGCCGCCGAGGTGATCGCCCAGGAACGCGCCGACGGGATCGTCCCCGACGGGCTGGACACCCGCGCGATGCGGGCGCTCGTGCCCGAGGGCGGCAAGCTGACGATCGTCTACCCGGCGCCGCACGACAACGCCGCCCGCAGCGATATCGGCGTCGAGCACGTCGACGATCCGCTGGTGGAATCGCTGTCGATGGGCACCTCGGGGTCGCTGCGACTCGAAGTGCCCGCGGGTCCGATGAAAGCCAGGCAGGAGCAGGCGGTGGCCGCCGTCGCGCTGGCCGTGCTCGCCTCGCTCGGCGCCGCCTTCTCGGTCGCGGTGGTGACCGCGCGCCGGGTCGCCGATCCGCTGCGTGACGTGGCCGCGCGCGCCGCCCGGCTGGCGATGGGCGACTTCCGGCCCGACCCGCGCAGGCACGGCATCGCCGAACTGGATCGCGTCTCCGATGTGCTCGATTCGGCGACCGTCGAGATCGCGGGCCGCTTGCAGCGTGAGCACGCGCTGGTCGCCGATGTCTCGCATCAGCTGCGCAGCCGCCTCACCGCCGTCCGGCTGCGCCTGGACGAGCTGTCCACGCACGCCGATCCCGAGGTGGTGCACGAGGCCGAGGAGGCCATGGCGCAGGTCGACCGGCTCACCGACGCCATCGACGATCTGGTCCGCGCCTCCCGCGACGAGGACGCCGCCGACCGCGATCCGGTCCCGGTGATGGCCGAGCTGCGGGGCGTGATGGCCGAATGGGCGCATCCCTTCACCGAGGAGGGCCGCGAGCTGCGGCTCATCGGTGACGAGTCGCTGCGCGCCCCGATCACCGGCTCGCGGCTGCGCGAGGCGGTCGCGGTGCTGGTCGACAACGCCCTGATGCACGGCGGCGGCACCTGCACGGTGTCGGTGCGCACAGTGCCGACGATGAGCTCGCGTGACCCGCTGATCTGCGTGGAGGTGGCCGACGAGGGCGAGGGGGTACGCGACGAACTCGCGCCACACATCTTCGATCGCGGCTTCTCGGCGGGCGGATCGACCGGCGTCGGCCTGGCCCTGGCCCGTGCCCTGGTGGAGGCCGACGGTGGGCGATTGGAGCTGCAACGGCGCCGTCCGGCCCTGTTCGCGGTGTTCCTCGGCTCGAAGGTCAACCGATCACCGAACGCGACCCTCACCGAACCGCGTTGAACTCACAGCCACCACCGCGATTTCGGCGGCGAGGTCACGAGGCCGAAATCCCGCGGCGCCAGCCGCCATGTCAGCTGTGGCCGAGGTGCTCCTGCTCTTCCTCGATCAGGTCCTCGAACTCGGCGACGATCTCGTTCATCTCGTCGGGGAAGACCCAGCGGCGCATCGCCCAGAACCGGAACGCCATCTGCAGCAGGTTGCCGATGACGAACGCGCTGACGAAGTCGGCCACGTTCTCGACGAGGAAGCTCACGTTCGGCTGCCGCAGATCGAACACGTAGCTCGAGATCCACAGCGGGATGTTGCTCAGGACCACGCCGATGCCGCTGACTCCGAAGAACAGCAACGCCTCGTGATGCTTCTCGCGGCCGCCGCGATTCTTGAACGACCACTCCCGGTTGAGAATGTAGGAAGCGATCACCGCGACCACGCCGGAAATGATCTTGGCGGTTACCGGTTTCTCGCTGAGTACGGTCCATTTCAGGAGGTAGAACAGGCCGCTGTCGATCACGAACGTGGTGGCACCGACGATGGCGAACTTGATCAGCTCACGGTGCCGGTACGCGATATCGCGCAGGCGCGGGGGAAGGACGCTGACCACGTCGTCGACGATTGACACGAGTTCCGAGTGTACCGGTAGCAAAGATTCGCATTCGACATGACAACATTGCACGACGTGAGTGCACGTTCGTTCGATCCGTCTGCCATGCCCACCGTCACGATGGTCGGTGGTGGCCAGCTCGCGCGCATGACCCACCAGGCCGCCGTCGCCCTCGGCCAGCGGTTGCGGGTGCTCGCCGAGCGCCCCGACGACCCCGCCGCGCAGGTCACCCCGGAGGTGGTCCTCGGCAGCCACAGCGACCTGTCGGCCCTGCGCAAGGCCGCCGTCGGCTCGCACGCGCTGACCTTCGACCACGAGCACGTGCCGACCGAGCACCTCGACGTGCTGGTCGCCGAAGGCGTCAACGTGGCGCCCCCGCCGCAGGCGCTGATCTACGCCCAGGACAAGCTGGCCATGCGCACCAAGCTGTCCGAGCTGGGGCTGCCGGTGCCCGCGTTCGTCGAGGTCACCGCGCCCGCCGACGCGATCGCCTTCGGTGACGAGCACGGCTGGCCGTTCGTGCTCAAGGCCGTGCGCGGCGGCTACGACGGTCGCGGCGTGTGGATGCCCGCCGACGCCACCGAGGCCGAGCGCCTGGTCACCGAGCAGCTCGCGCACGGCGTGCAGTTGCTGGCCGAGGCGAAGGTGGATCTGGCGCGGGAGCTGTCGGCGATGGTCGCGCGGTCGCCGTTCGGACAGGCCGCGACCTGGCCGGTGGTCGAGACCGTGCAGCGCAACGGTCAGTGCGCCGTGGTGCTCGCGCCCGCCCCCGGCCTGGACGAGGACCTGGCCGCCCGCGCCGAGACGATGGCGCTGGAGCTGGCGGCCGGTCTCGGCGTCGTCGGTGTGATGGCCGTGGAGCTGTTCGAGACCCACGACGGCGAGATCCTGGTGAACGAGCTGGCGATGCGCCCGCACAACTCCGGCCACTGGGGCATGGACGGTGCCCGCACCGGCCAGTTCGAGCAGCACTTGCGCGCGGTCCTGGACTACCCGCTCGGCGACACCACCCCGCTCGCCCCGGTGACGGTGATGGCCAACATCCTCGGCGCGCCCGAGGCGCCCGCCATGTCGATGGACGAGCGGCTGCACCACCTGTTCGCCCGGCTGCCCGAGGCCAAGGTGCACCTGTACGGCAAGGGCGAGCGGCCCGACCGCAAGATCGGGCACGTCAACATCCTCGGCGAGGATGTCACCGAAACGCGCGAGAAGGCCGAACGCGCGGCGCACTGGATGTCGCACGCCGTCTGGACCGACGGCTGGGACCCGCACGGAACCGACTGATCCACCCCGCACTCACCGGACACAACCACCACGGTTTTCGGCCGCCTCGCCGCCGAGGGGCGAGACGTCCCGCCGCAGGCGCAGTATCGCCCCTCGGCGGCGAGGTCACGAGGCCGAAAACCCGCGGCGCCAGCCGCAGAAAGGCACAGCATGAACCACGGTCCCCAGGTCGGTCTGATCATGGGCAGCGATTCCGACTGGCCGACGATGGAGGCCGCCGCCGAGGCGCTGGCCGAGTTCGGTGTCCGCTTCGAGGTCGGCGTGGTCTCCGCGCACCGCACCCCGCAGCGCATGCTCGACTACGCCCGGGACGCCGCAGGCCGCGGCATCCAGGCGATCATCGCGGGCGCCGGTGGCGCCGCCCACCTGCCGGGCATGGTCGCCTCGGCCACGCCGCTGCCGGTCATCGGCGTGCCGGTCCCGCTGAAGTACCTCGACGGCATGGACTCGCTGCTCTCGATCGTGCAGATGCCGGCCGGTGTCCCGGTCGCGACCGTCTCCATCGGCGGCGCCCGCAACGCGGGCCTGCTCGCCGTCCGCATCCTCGCCGCCGCCGACCCCGCCCTGCGCGCCCGCATGGAACAGTTCCAGGCCGGCCTGGAGAAGATGGTCCTCGACAAGGACCAGGCCCTGCGCACCAAGCTGCTGGGCTAGGACGGCGCCGTCGTGGGCGGTGACTACGGTGGGCGGGTGGCTCACGACGATGCGGCGCAGTTCCGGCTCACGGTGGTGGATCAGGCGTTGCGGTTGTTCGCCGAGCGGGGGTACGAGGCGACGACCGTGGACGAGATCGCGGTGGCGGCCGGGATCTCCCGGCGGACCTTCTTCCGGCAGTTCCGGTCCAAGGAGGACGTGATCTTCGCCGATCACGAATTCCAGCTCGCGCTGGCCGCCGAATCGTTGGAGCGGTCCGCGGGTGATCCGTGGGATGCGGTGTGCGAGGCCGTGATCGGGGTGTTCGAGCGGTTCACGCAGTGGCGTGACATCGCCGCGCGCCGGTACCAGGTGGTGCGCCGGGTGCCCGCGCTGCGTGAGCGCGAGATCGTCACCGTGTTCCGGTACGAGCGGTTGTTCACCGATTTCCTGCGCGAGCGGCTGCCCGAGGTACCCGACCTGGTCCGGGTGCAGTTCACCGCCGCGGTGACCGCGACGCACAACTATCTGCTGCGCCGGATGGTGCGCGGGGAACCGGCGGCCGCGGTCACCGACCTGCGCACCGAACTGGCGCTGATCCCGCGTGGGCGGCAGGACAGGGCTCCCGGCGGGGAGCTGGTCGTCGCGGTGTTCCCACGGGACATGCCGTCGCGCCAGGTGGCGGACCTGATCACCGCTCGGCTCGATAACCTGTGACACGCGGTTCGCGCCGCAGCACCGTGATGTGACACTGAGTGCCATCGGCATATGCCCATGTCGTTCGTGAACGCCGGGGGTATAATCTCCATCGAATGGCACTCGGTGCCGATCGTTCGACGCTGTCGACCGCAGCGATCACCACCCACGACCAGGAGCGTGCCCGATGGCGGGAAACCCGGATTTCAACCTGTTCCAGCTCGAGGACTTCCACGATGAGCTCCGCGGCGCCATCCGCGGCCTCGCCGAGAAGGAGATCGCGCCCTACGCCAAGGACGTCGACGGCAACGCCCGGTTCCCCGAGGAGGCGCTGACCGCCCTCAACGCCGCCGGCTTCAACGCCGTGCACGTGCCGGAGGCCTACGGCGGCCAGGGCGCCGACTCGGTCGCCACCTGCATCGTGATCGAGGAAGTCGCCCGCGTCTGCGGCTCGTCCTCGCTGATCCCGGCCGTGAACAAGCTGGGCACCATGGGCCTGATCCTCAACGGCTCCGAGGAGCTGAAGCAGAAGGTCCTCGGTGACCTGGTCGAGGGCAAGATGGCCTCGTACTGTCTGTCCGAGCGTGAGGCCGGCTCCGACGCCGCCTCCATGCGCACCCGCGCCAAGGCCGACGGCGACGACTGGATCCTCAACGGCTCCAAGTGCTGGATCACCAACGGCGGCAAGTCCGAGTGGTACACCGTGATGGCCGTGACCGACGCCGAGAAGGGTGCCAACGGCATCTCCGCGTTCATGGTGCACAAGGACGACGAGGGCTTCGTCGTCGGCCCGCTCGAGCACAAGCTGGGCATCAAGGGTTCGCCCACCGCCGAGCTCTACTTCGAGAACTGCCGCATCCCGGGTGACCGCATCATCGGCGAGCCCGGCACCGGCTTCAAGACCGCGCTGCAGACCCTGGACCACACCCGCCCGACCATCGGCGCGCAGGCCGTCGGCCTGGCCCAGGGCGCGCTGGACGCCGCGATCGCCTACACCAAGGACCGCAAGCAGTTCGGCAAGGCCATCGCCGACTTCCAGAACACCCAGTTCATGCTCGCCGACATGGCGATGAAGGTCGAGGCCGCCCGCCTCATGGTCTACACCTCGGCGGCCCGCGCCGAGCGTGGCGAGAAGAACCTCGGCTTCATCTCCGCCGCCGCCAAGTGCTTCGCCTCCGACGTGGCCATGGAGGTCACCACCAACGCCGTCCAGCTCTTCGGTGGCGCCGGCTACACCACCGACTTCCCGGTCGAGCGCATGATGCGCGACGCCAAGATCACCCAGATCTACGAGGGCACCAACCAGATCCAGCGCCTGGTGATGTCGCGCCAGATCCTGCGCTGATCGCCTCTTCGCGCCAGCGACTCCGGGGGGGGGGGCCCCCGGCCGGGAGGGGGCGGGCGCCGGGGGGGGGCTGGCCCTGGCGCCGGGGGGCGCGGGGCGGCGCCATCGCCTCCCGGATCACCTTGAGCAGCGGCATCACTCCGGTGCCCGCGGATTCGTCGCGGGAGGTCCACGGC
>NZ_JARWOJ010000151.1 GCF_029868625.1 Nocardia neocaledoniensis
CGAACAGGGTCACGACTGCCGCCGATACCACTGCGCGGTGAATCGACTTCTTACGAACAGCACTGCTCACGCCAGAATTCCTCTGTCTACTGCCCGGATTCACGTGGGACTCACGGCGGGCGACACGACGAAAGATTTCACATCGTGAAATACCCGGTCAACAATTCGAATCACGCCGCTCGCAACCATCGTCACATCGAATTACCCGGCGCGACATCGGCGGGCACCGGACAGCGTGCTAGCTTCGCCTCGTGTCGTATTACCGAACGACGCACCGCGCGATGTGTTGTCGCCCGGCAGAAAGGACCGACGTGACCGCGATACCCGACAATCTGCTCGCCACGATCGAAGCGGAGCGGGCGATCTTCCGTACCTTCTACAAATTCTTCCGGATCGCCGATACGCAGGAGAGCGAGCGGTTCGGCGAGTGCTTCACCCCCGACGCGCTGATCGAGTACCGGATCATGCCGGGCCCGCCGGTGCTGTTCCACGGCCGCGACGAGTTCACCGAGCACATGAGCCGCGTGCCGAAGTCACAGCGAGCGCTGGTAGCCCACGTGATCGGGCAGGCCTCCATCGAATGGAACGGTGACAAACCCCTGCTCACCGCCTATGCCACGGTCTGGCACTGGTTCTCCAGCACCGCGGCCACCGATGTCGGCAGGCCCGCCGACTGGACCGTCATCGGTCTGGTCCAGGACGAGTTCGAACAGTACGAGGGCGAATGGCTGATCGCGCATCGCGACGTGCGCCATGTCGCGGGCAAGGTCGCCGCGGGCCGCGGACCGATCTGAAGACGGCCGACCACAGGCGCCGTATCGGGCCGGACTCGCTGTCGAGCCCGGCCCGTTCTCCGTGCGCACCGGAGTCGAATTCCGGCAAGCCGCCAGAATTGTTCGGAAACCTCGGTGACATTGTGTTCCGATAACTTCGGTGACAATTCAGCGCCCGAACCACAGGCACCACCGAAGAACTGTCACCCATGTTCCGACTACATTAATCCGACCGCGCGGCGGATATCGGAATCCTGCGGTCGGGGCAGTCGAAACCTACGGTCGACCCGCAGGTTTTCCGACGCGATCTTGTGAGCTCCGAACAACCCGTGCGAAGGTGATTACCACCCGGCCCGGAAATCATGCGGCCGAGGTTCCCTGGAAGCTCCCGATCGGCCTGTTCGCGCCGCGGGAGGAATCCGCTCCGGTTCGGGTTCGAGCGAGAGGTGCCACGCGATGTCGGAAGTCCTGGATCTGGTCGAGCAGGTCGAGCTGCTCACCGAACGGCTCGAGACGCTCGAGTCCGTCCGCGCGCTGAACACCCTGCGCCACGACCTGCCGCGCCGCATCAACGAGGGCAGGTGGGCCGAAGTCGGCGAGCTGTTCAGCGCCGACGCCTTTCTCGACTACCGCCACCTCGGTCAGGCGCGGGGCCGGGAAGCGATCGCGGCCTATTTCGCCGGTCTGCCGCAGTTGATCGAGGACAACAGCCCCGCGGGGCAGGTCCTGGTCAAGCAGTTCCTGCACGGGCACGACGTGCAGATCCTCGGAGAGCGCGCGACGGGGGTGTCGTTCTTCGAGGAGAAGGTCGTCTTCGACACCGAGAGCTCGTTTGTGGCAGGCAAGTTCACCGACGAGTACGTCCGGGAGGCGGACGGGCGATGGCGGTTCGCGCGGATCGAACTCGACCTGTACTGGGTCGTGCCGTACTCGCGCGGTTGGCAGAAGTAGCCGGCGGCGGAACAACAGAGAGGCTCGTCATGCTCCAGCAGAACACCACCAAGCGCATCGGCTACTGGCTGCTGCACCTGCACCAGCAGTTCGACGCGGCGACCGGGACGCTGCTACGCGAGGAGAAGCTCACCCGCCGCGACTGGCAGATCCTGCACGCCCTGCAGATCGGCCTGGGGAGCGTCGCGGAACTCGACGAGGCGTTCGCACCGTTCCTCGTCGCCGACGGCGCGCGGACCTATCAGCCGATCGTCGACGACTTCACCGCGCGCGGGTGGGTCGAGGCCGACGGTTCGGCGCTGCGGCTCACCGCGGCGGGCGAAGCGGCGCACGAGCGCGCCGAGACCCTGGTGAACGCGCACGCCGACGAGTCGCTGCGCGGCATCTCCGAGGAGGAGTTCCTCGCCGCGAACGCGGTACTGGCCAAGATCGCCGACAACATCGCCGCCGAGGGAGCGTCATGACCGCCCTACACGATCGCCCGTTCCGATTCGGGCTCTGCGTCTTCACCCCGTCCACCCGCGCGGAGTGGATCGCCAAGGTGCGCGCGGCCGAGGAACTGGGCTACGACGTCGTCTCGGTGTCGGACCACCTCGGCATGCCTGCCCCGATCCCGACGCTGCTGCTGGCCGCCGAGGCCACCGATCGGATCCGGATCGGCACCCTGGTGTTCAACACGGCCTTCTATCACCCCACCGTCCTGGCCCGTGATCTCGCGACGGTGGACCGCTACTCCGGCGGCCGGGTCGAACTCGGGCTCGGCGCGGGCTACGATCGCGCACAGTTCGACGCGGCCGGACTACCGTTCCCCGGTGCGGGCGAACGGGTTTCCCAGCTGGAGCGCACCGTCGCCGAGTTCCGCAAGCCGAAGTCCGAGCTCGAGCCGTACGCCCGGTTCGAGCAGCCCGCGGGGCCGCCGATCCTCATCGCCGGGCGCGGTCCGCGGGTACTGAAGCTGGCCGCCGAGTACGCCGATATCATCGCCTTCACCGGCACCACCGAGGTCCGCGACGGCGACGGGCTCAGGCTCGGCGGCATCAGCGAGGTCACCGACCGGATCGAGTACGTCCGCGGCCTGGTCGGCGAGCGAATCGACCAGGTGGAGTTCAACATTCCCGTCCACAAGGTGCTGCCCAAGGGCGCGACCGACGGCGTCACCGATGTCTGGCAGAACCAGCTCGACCTGACCCCCGCCGAGCTCGAGGAGCTGCCGTCGCTGCTGTTCGGAACACCCGAGGAGAACGCCGACACCCTGCGCGAGCGGCGCAAGACTCTGGGCCTGACCTACTACACCGTGCTAGAGCCCGAGATGGAGGCCTTCGCCCCGATCATCCAGGAACTCCGGAGGACAACGCCATGACCGAAGAATCCACGGTGGACACCGGCACCGGATACGGCCGCGCGGCCCCGTCCTACGACAAGCGCCTGACCGAGGTCGGACCGGGCACCCCGATGGGTGAGGCGCTGCGCCGGTATTGGCACCCGATCGCCACTTCGGCCACCCTGACCGCCGAGGCACCGCACCGCACCCGCGTCCTCGGCGAGGACCTGATCGTCTTCCGGGACGGCCAGGGCAGAGCGGGCGTCGTGTTCGAGCGGTGCGCGCACCGGGGCGCCAGTCTCTTCTTCGGCCGGATCGAGGACGACGGGTTGCGCTGCGGCTATCACGGCTGGAAGTTCGATGTGCGGGGCCGATGCCTCGAGCAGGCGTGCGAGCCCGATCGCGGACGACGCCGCGACGCGGCGCGACAGCCCTGGTATCCGGTCGAGGAACGGTACGGGCTGGTGTTCGTGTACATGGGCCCGCCCGACCGCAAGCCGGCGCTGCCCCGCTACGACGTGCTCGAAGACCTCGCCGAGGACGAACAGTACTTCGCCGAGTGGCCGTTCCCTGGCCTGTCGGTGACCGGGGCCGAGCAGGACTTCCACTGGCTGCTGATCTACGAGAACACCATCGACCCGGTACACATCAACTGGCTGCACTCCCAGCACAGCGGCTTCCAGTTCGCCGGCACCGGAACGACCGGGTTCCCCGAGGACTTCTTCGATCCGTACACCCTGCCGGGCCGAGTCGACTACGACCGCACCGACTTCGGCGCCAAGTACACCGTCCGGTTCCTGGACCGGGAGCGCGACGGCGTGCGGACCGAACGGAGCTGGGGCGCCGAACTGCACCTGCCCAACGCCACCGTGCTGCCGGACTGGGTCGAGCTGACCCCGGACACCAAGGCGGACATGGTGATCTGGGCCGTGCCGATCGACGACACCCGGCATCGCGCGTTCTTCTCCATCCGTGCGAAAGATCCCTCCCGCGTGCGCCGGTTCCTGTTCGGGATCACCCAGGACGGCAAGAATCCCTGGGAGCTGACCGACCAGGAGCGCCGGCGGTTCCCCGGCGACGGCGAGGTGATGACGTCGCAAGGCCCCGTCGCCCTGCACTCCGAGGAGACGCTGGCGACGACGGATCGCGGTGTGGTGCTGCTCCGCAGGTTGCTGCGCTCCATGATCGACGACGTCGAGGCGGGCCGAGATCCGCAAGGAGTGAGCCTGGTCGAGGAACCCGTCCGGCAGACCCAGGCGGGCCTGTTCACCCTCGCCGGGGCCACCGCGGACGCGGCGGCGGTGCCGGCGGCCGGCGCCTGACCAGGGCGCCCCGTGACCTGGATCGCCGCGCAAGTCCGCGCTCGCACCCTGATGACTGCCGATATCGTGATGCTCGACCTCGCCCCGGTCGACGGGACCGTGTTCCCGGCGTACACGGCCGGTTCCCATATCGACGTCCAGCTCGGCGCCGGGATGGTCCGCCAGTACTCGCTGTGTGGCACGCCCGGGCCGGGGTGGTATCGGCTGGCCGTGCTGAACGTGGCGGACTCGCGCGGCGGGTCCCGGGCGATGCACGAGCTCGCGGTGGGCGATCGCGTGCGGATCTCCGCCCCGCGCAACCACTTTCCGCTCAGCACGGCGCGGCGACACGTGCTGATAGCGGGCGGGATCGGGATCACGCCCTTGGTCGCCATGCGCGCCGAGCTCGACCGCGCGGACGCCGACTACGTGCTGCACTACTGTGCCCGAAGCCGTTCACGCGCCGCCTTTCTGGACGAGCTGGCGGCCGATCCGCGGGTCGTGTGTCACTTCGACGACGAGAACACCGGGATCGATGTGGCACGCGATCTGGGCGAGCCGCGGCCGGAGACAGCGGTCTATGTCTGCGGGCCGGACGGTTTCATGGATTACGTGGTGGGCAAGGCGGAGGCACTCGGCTGGCCGCGGCAGGCCCTGCACACCGAACGATTCGGTACCGACCGCACCGCACCGGCCGGCCACGCTCCGGGCGGATTCGTCGTCCGGGTGGCCTCCACCGGCGCCGAATACCCCGTCCCCGAGGACCGCAGCGTGCTCGACGTGCTCCTGGACAACGGCGTCGACGCGCCGTTCTCCTGCCAGCAGGGCATCTGCGGCGAATGCGTGGTCCGTGTGCTCGTCGGCGTCCCCGACCACCGCGACGACGTCCTCACCGACGGTGAGCACGCCGACGGACTGTTCACCACCTGCTCGTCACGATCGCACTCCCCCGTCCTCGAGGTCGACCTCTGAGACTCGACCGCGGCCACGCGAAAATGGTGGCGGCACAGTGACCTACGGCGCCGACGACAGGGAAGCACCGACACCTCGGCTACCGGTGCGGTTCGGGGGTCGAGATCGCTGTCGAGGTGAGGTCGGGGGCGATACGGCGGGAGAAGCCGGTCAGGACCTGGCCGGGGCCCAGCTCGACGAGGTCGTCGTAGCCGTCGGCGATGGCGCGGCGGACGGTCTCGACCCAGCGGACCGGGGCCAGGAGCTGGCCGCGTAGGAGTGCGCGGATCTCCGTGGGGTCGGCGACGTAGTCGGCCGTGACGGCGCTCAGGACAGGGATGCTGGGCGGGTGGAGGGTGTAGCGGTGGGGGGGGGGGGGGGCGGCGACGGGGGGCGGCGGCGGCG
>NZ_JARWOJ010000152.1 GCF_029868625.1 Nocardia neocaledoniensis
CGGGGGGGGGGTGGGGGGGGCCGCCCTCCCCTTCCCCTGTGGCGCCGGGCCGCGGCCCCCCCCCCCCGGGGGGGCCCCCCCCCCCCCCCCCGGCGCGGGGGGGGGGGGCCCCCGCGCCCCAGTCGGCGCGGATGTCGGCGAGCCACAGGCGCACGCCCTCGGCGCCGAGCCTGCGCGCGATGGCCAGCCCGAGCCCGCGGCCCGCGCCGGTGACGACGACGGTGCGGCCCGCCAGGCCGCCGGCATCGGTCGGCACGTCAGTCCCTCGTGATCCCGTGCATGACCGAGGTCTCCGGGTAGGTCGGGATCTGCGGCTTCTGCGCGCCGATGATCACACAGAACAGGGCGTCGACGGCGCCGGTGTTCTTCAGGCTGCGCGGCACCCCGGCCGGGACCACGATCATGTCGCGGTAGCCGAGGGTGCGCTTCTCGACCTTGCCGTCGCGGTGGATACCGACCTCGACCTGCCCCTCGAGCACGAAGAAGGCTTCCTCGACGTCGTGGTGGGTGTGCTCGGGGCCCTCGCCGCCGGGCGGGAGCAGCATGTTGGAGAAGGTGAAACCGCGCGAGGGAATCGTGCGGTGATCGCCTTCATGGTTGCCGGTGGCGCCGGAGCCGACGTAGCGGATCTGCGCGCGGCGGAACTGCGGGCCCGCCTTCTCCTGGAAGGACAGGGTGTCGAAGTCCTCGTGCCTGCTCGCGCGGGTGAGGATCAGCGAGTCGGTGTACTCGGCCAGGTCGGCGGAGTCGTAGTCGAGGGTGCCGGGAGCGGTCGTGCTGGTCATGGTGTTCTCCTTGCTAGTGGTTGTGCAGGCGCTCGGTGATGTGGACGAAGGATTCGAACCAGGCGTTGAAGGCGGCGGGCCGTTCCTGATTGGCCAGGTGCCCGGCCCCGTGCACGGTGACGAAGACGGCGCCGGGAATGCCGCCGGCGAGGACCTGCCCCGCGGGCAGACCGGTGACCGTGTCGGCGTCGCCGCACAGGATCAGCGACGGGATGTCGATTCCGGCGAGGTCGGTCGTGTGGTCGGTCGCGGCCATGGACTCGGCCGCGCTGCGATATCCGGGCAGCCGGACAGCCGCGGCCATCGCCGCCACGGCGGCCTCGACCTCGTCGGGTGTCGCCTTGCCGGACAACAGCTTCGGTGCGCGGCGGGCCGCGAACCCGGCGGGTCCCAGCGCGGCGAGCTCGTCGGCTCGGGCGCGCATCGCGGCCGCGCCCTCGGCGCTCGCGCCGGAGCCGACGGTGGAGCTGCCGAGCACCAGGCTGCGGACGAGCTCGGGATGGCGCAGCGCGAGCCGGGTGGCGATCACCCCACCCCAGGACATCCCGAGCAGGTGGGCGCCGGTACCGCCGCAGCGCTCCCGGATCACCTCCGCGGCGGTGTCGGCGTAGTCGTCGAGGGTCAGCGGGGCGGTCGGGTCGGCCGAGCGCGCGTAGCCGGGTGCGTCCCAGGCCAGCAGCCGCAGCCTGGCTCCCAGTTCCTCGAACTGCGGGGCGAAAGAGTCGGCGCTGCCGCCGATTCCGTGCAGCATGAGCACGGCCGGGCCGGTACCGATGTCGGTGATGTGCAGGTCGGCCATGGCGTTATCCGATCAGCGCGGGTCGACGCAGGAGCGTGGCGAGCGAGCGCAGTACCGCGTACGGCACGACCGCGCTGGTACGGGGGTTGTCCGCGCTGGGCAGATTCTCGATTTCGAAGCGGTACCGGCCCATGGGGCCGGCCGCGGTGATCTCGTGCCGGGTCAGGTCCGCGTCGGGCGCCGCGATGAGCTGCACCCGCACCAAGTCCAAGTCCCGGACCGCGAACGACACCGCGGCCGCGACATTGAGCGAACGGGGAAAAAGCCGGGCCGCCTCGGCGGCGTCGCCCTCGAACACCGTCATCGGCGCCGACGCCGTCGCGATCGCGGCGGCCCGTTCGGCGTCCATCCACGGCTGGACGAGGGCGGCGGGCTTTTTCGTCGTCCGCACGATGACCGTCTCGAAGGGGGCCGCGTCCGCGGCGGCGGCGAGCAGGTCGAGCCCACCGATCGCGCCCGAGGTGCACAGCACCCGGCCGGGGCCGCCCGCACGCAGGCGCCGCGCGAGGTCCGGATCGACGAGCGCGCCCGCCGAGGAGATCAGCAGATCGCGTCCGGCGGCGAGGATGCGTTCGGCGTGCTCGGCCACCACCGACTGGCCCGCGCACTCGACGATCACGTCGCTGTCGGCGATCGCGTCGTCCAGGTCGGTCTGCGGCACCGGCGCGTCGGCCTGCGGCCGCTGGTCGACGATCGCGACCAGCCGCGCGCCCGGGATCGCGCCGTCGAGCAGGCGGGCCGCGACGACCCGGCCGATGCTGCCGTAGCCGAGGACCGCCACCCGGGTGTCCGCGCCGCTCATCGGCCCGCCGCCCCGGACACCAGGGCCGGAAAGCGTTCGAACGCACCGGGATCGGCGATGCCGGCCATGTGCTCGCGCACCTGCTTGGACGGCGGGCCCGCGGTCCCCCACAGATCGGAGAGTTCGGGAACCCGGCGCCACACCTTGCACAGCCACCGGTCCTCGTCGACCTGGGCGATGCCGGAGGTGTACTCGCACACCAGCCCGGCGGGGTCGGCGAAATAGGAGAAGGTGTTGTCGCCTGGCCCGTGCTTGCCCGGACCCCACAGCGGCAGCACGCCGTGGTGACGCAGGCGGCCGATGCCGCGCATGAAGTGGTCGACGGTGGGCATCTCGTAGGCGACGTGATTCACCGAGGTCCACGGCGCCTGGTTGAACGCGATGCTGTGGTGGTCGGAATTGCAGCGCAGGAACGCCATCTGGTGTTCGGACCAGTCCGAGACCCGCATGCCGAGCACGTCGCGGTAGAACTCGACCGCGGCGTCGATGTCGACGGTGTTGAGCACGACGTGGGTGACACCGACCGGGACCGCGTCGTCGCGGCTCAGCTTCGGCACCGCGAGCGCGTCGGCGAGCAGTTCGACGACCCGGCCCTCCAGGTCGACGAACGAGACCCCGTATCCCCCGCCGACGGCGTCGGTCGGCCCGGGGCCCGCGACGATCGCGATGCCGCGCAGCTCGAGATGGCGGGCCGCGGCGTCCACCTCGGCGGGCGCGCCGACAGCGAAGGTGATGCGGCCCAACCCGTTTCGCTCGGCAGCGGTGAGCTGCAGTGCGTGATGCTGCTCGCCGGTGCCGCGCAGCCAGGCCGCGTCGGACCCCTGTTCCACGACGCGCAGGCCCCAGACCTCCGAGTAGAAGTCCGTGGACGCGGCGCAGGCGGTGGTCCGCAGCTCCACCGAGCGCAGGGACCGCAGACGCGCGATCGGTTCGTTCATGACGTGGCCTCCAGTAGCTGATATCTCAATATTTTAGCGCTCAACTATATGGGCGGGAAGGGGTCGCGGGAATTTCTTTCCGACGAGGCTCGCTCAGCCCGCCCAGGGATTCGGACGCTCGTCGAGACCGAAGTAGATGCTCTTCTGCCGGGAGTAGGCGGCGATGCCGGTGCGGCCCTTCTCCACGCCGAGCCCGCTCTCCTTCACGCCGCCGAAGGGTGTGGAGATACTGAACTGCTTGTAGGTGTTGATCCAGACGGTCCCGGCCTGCAGGCGCCGCGCGAGCCGCCAGGCCGCGCGATAGTCCGCGGTCCAGATGCCCGCCGCCAGTCCGTAGACCGAGTCGTTCGCCTGCGCCAGCAGGTCGGCCTCGCCGTCGAAGGGCAGCGCGACCAGGACCGGCCCGAAGATCTCCTCCTGACAGGTCCGCGAGTCGTTGGCCAGCCCCTCGATCACCGTCGGCGGGTAGTAGGCGCCGTCACGCAGGCGCGGCTCGTCGGGAATCGTCCCGCCACAACGGATTCGGCCACCCTCCGCCCGGGCCAGGTCGACGTGCCGGGCGACCGAGTCGCGGTGGGCCCGGTGCACCATCGGTGCCACTCGGGTCTCGGGATCGAGCCCGGGCCCCATGCGCAGCCGGGCGGCCTTCGCCACCACGCGGTCGAGCACCTCGTCGTAGCAGCGCCGGTCGACGAACAGCCGCGAACCGGCGATACAGCTCTGCCCGGTCGAGGAGAAGATGCCGTGCAGGATGCCGTTGACCGCCTGCTCGACATCGGCGTCGGCGAGCACGATCGTCGGCGACTTGCCGCCGAGCTCGAGCGAGACCGGCATCAGTTTCTCGGCGGCGGTGTGCGCGATCACGCGACCGGTCCTGGTGCCGCCGGTGAAGCTCACCTTGCCGACACCGGGGTGCGCGACGAGCGCGTCACCGATCACCGACCCGCGCCCCGGCAGCACCGAGAGCAGACCGCTCGGCAGTCCCGACTCGTCGATGATCCGGGCCAGCGCCAACGAGACCAGCGGTGTCCACTCGGCCGGCTTGAGCACCACCGCGTTGCCCGCGGCCAGCGCGGGCGCGATCTTCTGCGCGTCGCTGGCCACCGGCGAGTTCCACGGCACGATCGCGCCGACGACCCCGATCGGCTCGTGCACGCTCATGGTCAGCGCGCTCCCACGCCGGGTGGTGAGGTTCTCGTCAGCGGTCTCGAGCACGGCGGCGAAGTACCGGAACGTGCCCGCCGCACTGCCGACCAGCGCGCGGGTCTCGGTCAGGGTCTTGCCGGTGTTGTAGGTCTGCAGCAGGGCCAGCCGCGCGGCCTCGCGGTCGATGCCGTCGGCGATGCGGTGCAGGAAGCGGGCCCGCTCGTGCGGGAGCAGATCGCGCCAGGCCGGGGCGGCCGCCGCCGCGGCGCCGAGTTCGACGGCCGTGTCGACGTCCGCGACGGTCGCCTGGGTGACGACCTGCAAAACCGCGCCGGTCGCGGGGTCGACGACCGCTCCCTCGGGTCCGGTCCCCCGTTTCCAGCAGCCGCCGATCAGGATCTCGTCCGCGACCGGTTCGAATCCGGTCGCCGCGGGTGCCGGGCTCATCGGGAGATCTCCTCGAGCGTGCGCTCCTTGGTCTCGACCGCGAACAGCGCGACCACCGTCGCGCCGAGAAGCGCGACCAGACCGAACATCACGAACAGCACCGTCAGTGAGCTGCCGGTGCCCAGTACGAACCCGACCACCAGCGGTCCGACGATGATGCCGAGCCGCCCGGCCGCGCCACCGAACGCGCAGCCCAGCGCACGCATCCGGGTGGGGTACAGCTCGGCGGTGTAGACGTAGAGAGCCATGTTCACCGCGAAGACGAACAGCGCCGATCCGGCGGACCAGAACAGCACCTGGGTCGCCGAGCCGGTGCCGACCGCGGCCAGCATGAACAGCATCGTGCTGCACAGGACCATCGAGATGGAGATGCAGACGCGGCGTCCGACGCCGTCGATGAGCAACGCCACGACGACGCACCCGATCAGACCGGCCACCGAGGTGACGATGCTGTACCGCAGCGCGGTGTCGACGCTGAGGTCGAAGGTCTTGTGATACAGGGTGGGCAGCCAGGACGCGATGCCGTAGTTGACGAAGTACGCGGTGAGCCAGATGGCGGCGAGCATCAGGGTGCGCCGCAGGTAGACGCCCTGGAACAGCTCGGCGAACCGGGCGCGCTTGACCTCGACCTCGACGGCGGGCAGCGGCACCGCGGCAGGCAGGGACTTGCCATACCTGGTGGTGATCTCCTCCTCGATCGCGGCCATCGCGGCCTCGGCCTCGGCCAACCGGCCGCGCGAGGCCAGCCAGCGGGGTGATTCAGGCAGGTTGCGCAGCAGGGGCAGCAGCAGGACCGGCAGCGCGCCGAGCGCGAACAGCACCTTGTAGCCGAAGTTCGGCACCACCCACGCGGAGACCACCGCGGAGGCGACCAGGCCGATCGGGAAGATCACCTCGTACATCAGGACGAACCGGCCGCGGCGGTGCGCCTTGGTGATCTCACCGATGTAGCTGGCCGCCACCGGTACCTCCGCGCCGAGCCCGATGCCCTGCACGAACCGGAAGACCAGGAAAAGCAGCAGACTGTCGGTGAACGCCATGCCCAGGCTCATCAGCGCGTACAGCGCGAGCGAACCCATGATCACGTTGAGCCTGCCCACCCGATCGGCCAGCCAGCCGCCGCCGAGCGCGCCGACCAGCATGCCGATGCCGCCGATGGCGATCACCCAGGCGATCGCCGCCGAGGACAGACCCCACTTGGGCGCCAGCTCCGGCAGCGAATACGCGATCATCAGCTGATCGAAGCCGTCGAAGAAGGTGACGGCGCCGACGATCACCCGGGCTTTGACGTGCCAGCGACTCATCGGCAACCGCTCGAGCCGAGCGCTGATCATCTCGGCCGTCGCGGCCGTGCGGGGCGAAACCATGGTCATGAGGTTCCTCTGACGGGTAGGTGCCATTTATCTAAGCGCTAAATAACTTAGTGCTTAGATGTAAGCTGACCCACAGGGGCTACGTCAAGGGTTGACTTCATAGCTTACGTGATGGTATTAGCCGCCCGAACGGCGAGGAGCCCCGATCGACGGATCGGGGCTCCCCGCGGCGGACATCGTCGACTACGTCGGCGAGCCGCCTTCCATCACGTCGGACCACCAGGACTGCAGCGGACTCGGGTCCGGCCAGCGGATGTCGTGGGTTACGGGATCGGGAGCATCGGCGGGCGTGGTCTCCACGTCCTGGTCATCGGTCATCACAGAGATCTCTCGAGAGTGCCGCGTCCGCGGTTGAGCGTGCATGCGCGCTCAGCCACTGACGGGCAGATGGTGGCCGACTCGGCCGACGGCGTGCAGGATCTGCGCATTCGCGATGTCGGCCGGCGTATCCGCCGCGATCACGAGCAAGGTGAGCTGGACGCCGTTGTCGCCGATGATGCGCATGGTGTCGGGGAGCTGGCCGATGTCGGGAACTTGCAGGTCCACACCATCGGGATGGTCGATGCGCCGCTGATTGCGGCTGGTCGCGTTCCAGTCGAAACTGATCCGCGCCGTCCGGCCGAGGCGGGGCGTGACCGCGCTGATCAGATCGTGCAGTTCGGCGGTGAGATTCGCGGTCCTGGGCCACCAGGCGCCATCGAACAGCTCCGCGTGACTTTCGGTGCCGCGCAACAGGAGTCGCGGTGTCCGGGTGGGCGTGCCGAACGGTTGCCCATCCGCGTCCGGCGCACACATCCGCCGGCCGGTGACGCGGGGCGGGCGCTGGGCACTCTCGGGCGGCCCGGCGGAGTCAGCCGCGGCCATCAACGATTCATGCGCGAGCCGTGCGTCGGTGTCGGCGGGAATCACCCGCAGCACGAGCATGCTCGCGTCGCGCCCGAACACATACATCGTGTTCCACAGCTCGAAATGGTAGGAATCCAGCCGAACGGTCTCGCCCGCGACCGTGATCCGCGCCGGCGCCACGCCCCAGCACGTCGGGTCGTAGACGACGCGCCAGATCGGGCCGAGTCGCACGCCGAGCACCGCGAGCACGTCGGGCAGTTCGGCGGCGAGGTCGTCCGAGCGCGGCCACCAGGCGCCGTCGATGTAGTGGTCCGGCGCGGAACGCGAGCGCATTCGCAACCGGGGCGTGTAGAGCGGGGGGACTTGGTGGCGGGCGGGCGCCGGGGCGCCGCCGAGGCGATGGATGTCGGGGATACGCATGGCGATCGGTCCTTTCGGCCTGGATCCGAGGAATCGGTATCAGCTCCGGGGACCTGTACTCCTCCAGTAGACGCGCGCGTGCCGCTATTGTCAACGCTGTAGGTCTACACTCACAGTCATCATGTACGGAGGTGCCGCCATGGCCGAGAAGTCGACAGCCGGCGCACGCCGCACCAGCCCGGTCACCAGGGAGACCGTCCTGGTCGCGGCACTCGAGATCGTCGACCGCGATGGTGTCGAGGCGCTGTCGATGCGCAGGCTGGCCGAAGCGGTCGGCCGGGACCCGATGGTGATCTACCGGCACCTCCCCAACAAGGCCGCCGTGCTCGACGGTGTCGCCGAACTGATCTTCGAGCAGCTCGAGGTCGATCCGGACGATCCGGACTGGGCGGGACAGCTGCGGGCGGTGGCCCGTTCGTTCCGCGCGATGGCGCTCGCCCATCCCCACGCGGTCACCCTGCTGGTGACCCGGCCGCTGTCCACCCCGCTGGGGATGCGGCCGATCGCGGTGGTCCGCCCCCTCGAGCACATCCTGCGTCTGCTCACCCGCGCCGGGTTCACCGGCGCCGACGCGCTGCATGTCTACCGTGCCCTGTTCGGCTTTCTGTACGGGCACGTCCTCAACGAGCTCCAGGAAGTGGTCGAGCGACCCGACGAGCTGGACGAGGTCCTGCGGCTCGGCCTGCATCGCCTGCCCATCACCGAGTTCCCCCTGGTCCGCGAACTGGCACCGACCCTCGCCGCCTACGACGGCGCCGCCGAACTCGAACGTGGCCTCGACATCCTGCTCACCAGCCTCTCCCCGACCACATCCGCCGGTGACCGACTGTCAACGGCGTAGACGACCACTGTAGAAGTCCGTAGAATCGATGACACCACCGGCGAGGACACATGGCCATTACCGAAGTCGCGGTCTACGCGCACCTGAGCACCGCTGATATCGACGCACTCGGCGAAGAACTCGACACGATCCGTCGCGATATCGAGGAACGTCGCGGTACCACCGACGCCGACTACATCCGGCGCACGATCGCATTCCAGCGCATTCTCGACGCCGGCGCGCGGCTGACGCTCGCGGGTACCCGGTCTCGGCTGGGCTGGCTCCTCGGCACCGCGGCGCTGGCCGCGGCCAAGAGCATCGAGAACATGGAGATCGGGCACAACGTGTCGCACGGCCAATGGGATTGGATGAACGATCCGGAAATCCACTCCCACACCTGGGAGTGGGACATGGCCGGGGTTTCGGCGCAATGGCGGTATTCGCACAACTACCGCCATCACATGTTCACGAACGTGGTCGGCATGGACGACGATGTCGGATTCGGCGTCCTCCGGGTGACCAGAGACCAACAGTGGCAGCCACGCCAGCTCCTGCAACCACTGCAGAACCTGCTGCTGGCAGCGACTTTCGAATGGGGAATCGCGCTCCACGGCCTCTACTCCGAACGCGAACGCGCGGCGACCGACGCCCAGAAGACCGTCCACACCCGCGCGTTGATCCGCAAGATCGGTAGACAAGCGGCCAAGGACTATCTGTTCTTCCCGCTTCTCAGCAGACGACGGTGGCGGCGCACCCTTTCCGCCGATATCGCCGCCAACATGGTGCGCAACCTCTGGGCCTACGTCACGATCTTCTGCGGACACTTTCCCGACGGCGCGGAGAAGTTCACCCGCGCCGCGATCGAACACGAAACGCACGGCGAGTGGTATCTGCGCCAGATGCTCGGCACCGCCAACTTCGACGCGGGTCCGGTGCTGGCCTTTCTCAGCGGCCACCTCTCGCATCAGATCGAGCATCACCTGTTCCCCGACCTGCCGAGCAATCACTACGCCGAGATCGCGGTGCGGGTGCGCGCGCTCTGCGACAAATACGACCTGCCCTACACCACCGGCCCGCTGCCCCGGCAATACCTGCTCGCACTGCGCACGATCAACAAGCTCGCCCTGCCCGACTCTTTCCTGGTCGCGACCAGTGACGACGCGCCCGAGACCGCCTCCGAACGCAAATTCGCCACGCGCGCACCCGGCGCATCGGATCCGATCCGCCGTGGACTGCGCACAGCCCTGCGGGCGCACCGCGCGCCGAACCGGATATCACCCCGCGCGCGAACCGGCCTGTCGCTCGGGGCGAACGAGCTCGGCACCACCGCGGCCCCGATGTGATCGGATCAGCAGCGCCGCGCGGAGATGACAGATGCCGGTGACGGAATTCAGGTCGAAACCGGTCAGCTGGCTGATTCGTTTCAATCGATAGTCGACGGTGTTCGTGTGGACGAACAGTTCGCGCGCCGTGCGCGACCGCTGCAAATTGGTCGCCATGTAGACCTCGAGTGTCTGCAGGAGCTCCGGATGCGCTTCGAGGGAATCGACGACCGAACTGAGGTATTCGCGCGCCGGTCCCTGCCGGGTGAGCTGATATTCGAACGCCAATTCGTGCGGCCGGTACACCTTGCTCGGACCCCCGAGCCGGTGCACGATCTCGACCAGTTCGTGCACCTGTTCCGCCGCGCGGGGTATCTCGGCGGGGGCCGCCGACATCACGACCGCGCGCACCGGAACCCGGGCGGCGGTGGACAGACCGGCGATCAGCTCGTCCAGGGCGGGTTCGTCGAACTCCGCGACGGGCAGCAGCAGCGTGCCGCCTTCGACACTGAGCAGGGACAGCACCTTGCCCACGCACTGATTCGCGAGTTCGGCCTGCACGCGCCGCAGCTTGCGCCGGGCGACCACGTTCCCGTCCAGGTCAGGATCGAATTCGTCGGGATGCGCGGGGAGCGCGAGCGCGAGGACGTGATAGCGATCGGCGATCTCGATGCCGCACTCCCGCGCCATCGTCGAGGTGCTCTGGCCGCCCAGCAACGCCGAGGTGAGGGTGTGGACGGCGGTGTGGTGCTCGCTGACGACCGAGCGCAGCTCGCGCACATAGGCCGCCGAGACCGCCGAGGTGATCATGCTCTGCACCTCGGTGAGCCGGCGGGCCACCTTGACGACCATGTCCTGATCATGGCCGGTGACATTGGTGATGACGAGGTCGAAGCCGAGCTTGAACCCCTCGTGCACGGCGTTGTGGATCGTGTCGATCGGGATACCCTCGCGTGCCCAGTCGGCCGCCGCGGCCTGGATGCGCTCCATGCGGCCGGGCTGGTCACGACCGTCGAGCATGCTCCTGGTCAGTTCGAGACACACCCGCGTGACCGTGGTGACGTCGCCGTCGAGTGCCTCGCCGGGCAGCGTTCCGCAGGGCACGACGTTTTCGATGAAATGTCCCACCATCTGGCGAGAGATCGCGCGGACGTCGCGCAGCGGGGTCGACACCGGACGGCCCGCGGCGGTCAGAAAGGGGGTGATGGAGGTCGATACAGCCATGGAGAATCCTTCCCACCCAGATCACTGAGCAAGCCCCCAATCTACCCGCTGGTAGCTTTCGCCATCCCGCGTTCTTTTGTGATAGGCGGCAACGGATTTCGGAAAGGTTTATGGATTGTGACAAGGTGGCGGGGCCCGACCGCCCCCCCCCCCCCCCCCCCCAAAGCGGTGAAACGAATTACAGGACACGATTACGTTGGCCGCCACCGGTTTTAAGCGTTA
>NZ_JARWOJ010000153.1 GCF_029868625.1 Nocardia neocaledoniensis
GGACGCGCGGTGCGGTGATCGCGCTCGCGGTGGTGCTGGTGGTGTTGTCGCCGGTCGCGGTGGCGGCGACCTATCTGCTCGCCCAGAATGTCGGTGTGCAGTCCGAGCAGGCGCGGACCAGGGGCAAGGACGCGTTCTGGCTCGGGCACGCGTGGGTGGACGGCCGCAAGACCGACGCCGATGTCGACCGGTTGGCGATATCGCTGGCCGGCACGGGCATCCGGGATCTGTACGTGCACACCGGACCGCTGGAACACGACGGCAGCCTGCGCGACGACCTGGCGCCCCGCGCGCAGTGGTTCGTCGACGCCGTGCACGCGAAGTTGCCCGGCATTCGCGTGCAATCGTGGCTGGGCGACATCCTGCAACCCGAATTCGACGGTCTCGACGTGGAATCGGCGGCATCGCGCGAGCGGGTGGTCGCCTCGGCGCGGCGGGTGCTCGGGCACGGCTTCGACGGAGTGCACTACGACCTGGAACCGGTGCGGTCGGGTTCGCCGGGATTCCTCGCCCTGCTCGACGCGACGAGAGCGGTGACCGCGGCGGCGGGTGTGGCGCTGTCGGTGTCGGCGCCGGTCATCGATCCGCTGCCGGGCCTGCACTCGGTCGGGATCGCGGTAGCCGATCACGGGAAATGGTGGAGCCAAGCCTATTTCGCGGACGTCGCGCGGCGCGCCGACCAGGTGGCGGTGATGTCCTACGACACCGCCATGCCGACGAAGGCGCTGTACAGCGGGTATGTGGCACAGCAGACCGCGCTGGCCGCGGAGGTGACACCGCACGGGGTCGACCTGCTGATGGGCGCCCCCGCGTTCTGGGCCGACGATCCGGGCCATCACGGCGCGGCCGAAACCGTGGCCGCCGCGATCCGCGGGATCCGGCTCGGGCTGTCCAGGACTGAGGTGGACCGCGCCGGCTTCGGCGTGGCGCTGTATGTGGATTTCGCTGCCACACCGCGGGATTGGGCCGACTACCGGCGCGACTGGTGCCGATTACCGAGCTGAGCGCGCGGACTCAGGCCGCCGTGCTGATGAGCCAGGGATGGTCGGGGTGGACCTTCGTCAGCCAGGCCGCCAGCCGGGCGCGTCGATCCTCGGACAGCAGGGGCAGCGCGCGGCGGAAGTCGGCGCCGTCCTTGGGCCGGTTGGCCTTCGCCTTGAACAGCAGCACCACTTCCGGGATGAGATAGGGGATTCCGGACGCGGTGGTTCGGATCAGCTCGGCGTAGGGGAGCGTGATCGAGGGATCGCGGCGGCAGATCCAGGTGTCACCGTCGTGGGGTTCCCGGAACACGTCGAGGTGGAAGGCGCCGGTGAACGGGTCGCGCAACCAGGTCTGGTGCAGGTCGAGCCGGTCCGCGGCCCTGGCGTAGGGCCACAGGTGGCCGTCGCCCACGATGTCCCACTCGTACTCCGGGAACGCGGCCGCGATCTCGGCGAAAGCCGCTCGGGGAACCGCGATCTCGATATCGGCGTGCGCGCGCGAGATGCCACCGGCGAACAGGTCGATGGCCCAGCCACCCGCCACCGCCCACGGTGCGGAGCAGGCCCCCAGGCGGGCGGCCACGACGCTCGGGGTCCACGGGTCCCAGCGGCGGTCGGTTTCGGATTCGGTGATCGGACGTGCGCCGTCCGGCGAGCTCATGACTCCATCATGTCCACCGATGCCGCTCGCGCAAGGCGATGGTGACCGATGGTGATCGAGGTGAGACGGGTTCGTGAGGATTCAGCGGCGCCGGTCGGTGAGCCAGGCCAGCGGACGGCGATGATGCGGGCGGGCACGGTTCTCCCAGCGCGGATTGCTCTCGTCGCGCCGATAGACCGGGACGCGCCCGGCGACGAGGAACCGCAGATCCCGTGCGGCGCCGAGGACTTCACCATCGGCGGCGACCCGGACCGGGTTGTGCAGGGCCACCGAGAGCTCGCGCATCTGGCGTTCCCCGTAGACGCGGCTGTGCCCGATGGCGGCCAGCATCAGGGCGATGACCGCGCGGGTGCGGGAGAAGCGCACATCGGCACGCAGCCAGCGGACATCGAGCAAGCCTTCGTCGAGCCGGGACCGGAACGCGGGCACTGCGCCGTGCGGGTGATAGGGCCCGTTGCCGATGAACAGGAACCACAGGTCGTGCCAGCGCTCGTCGATCCGGATGCGGATCGGCTCGGCACGGCGCAGGGTGACGATCAGCGCGGCGGCGAAGGCGGGCCACTTGCCCCAGCGGTCCTGCCATCTCTCTCGCAGCCGGACCAGATCCGGGTAGGCCCCGATGCTGGCGGTGTTGATGAGGTGGTGGGTACGCGTGCCGTCCCGGGTCTCGAATTCGACTGCGGCGATGTCGACTTCGACCGCCTCGCCCGCGCCGGTCGCGTCGGCGACCTCGCGCAGGTCGTACACGCCGAGGTCGCGGGCGAAGTGGTTCAGGGTGCCCGCGGGCACGACGACCAGCGGCAGATCGTTGCGCAGTGCCACGGCGGCGGCCGCGGCGATGGTGCCGTCCCCGCCCGCCGCGCCGACCGCGACGATCGTCTCGTCGAGCGCCTCCTGGAGCTGCTCGGCGGCATCGCGGCCCGGCGCGGTGTGCAGCAGCGTCGCGCCCGGCAGTGCCTCGGCGATATCGGGGGTCGGGTCGTAGTTCGCGTCGCCGGAACGCGGATTGATCAGCAGCAGCAGCCCTTTGCCGTCGACGAGGACGGGAACGTCGCGGACCGGATGTGCCTCGGCCTCGTCGGATTCGCGGATCGGCCACCAGCGGCGGGTGGCCAGCGCGACCCCCGTGCCGACGGCGGCGCCGACCAGCACGTCGGAGGGCCAGTGCGCGCCGGTGTGGACCCGCGAATAGGCCACCGCCGCGGCCACCGGCGCGACGGCGAGCGCCGTGCGCGGGCTCTCCAGGGCGACGGCGGTGGCGAAGGCGGCGGCATTGGCGCTGTGTCCGGACGGGAACGACGACGATACCGGCGCATCGATCAGACGGCGGCCGTGCGGCATCAGCTCCGCGGGGGGACGGCGCCGGGGAATCAGCGATTTGAGCACCAGATTCACCGTGAAGCTCGACCCCGCCAGGGCGATCACCCCGCGCAGCGCCGCCCGCCGCGGCGGGCCCGGCTTGGCGGCCAGCACGGCGGCCGTCACCAGCCACAGGCCGCCGGTGTTGGCCGATTTGGTCAACCGCAGCATGCCGCGATCGGCCGCGGACTCCGGGATCCGGGACACCATCCGGCTGGCGGCCTCGTCGATCCTGGCGACCCGGTGGAACCTGCGGCGGCGGGGCAATGCACTCACAGACAGAACACTACCGCCGTTGCCCGTGAGCAGCTTTCGCTCGCGCGCGCCCGCCGGCCGCGGGACCGGTGTGGGCGAGTGCCCGCCGGGGCGGCGGATTACGGTGTGGCGGCCGGGATCTGCGGCGGATCGCAGTCCGCGGTGGGGGACTCGCCCGACAGGGACTGGAGGATGCAGCCGAGGTTGATCGACGACGAGCCGGTGTCGGCCTGGGCCGCGGGACTGGCGACGAGGAGGGGAGCGGCGACCAGGACGGCGCCGAGGCAGAGTCTACGAATGTTCACCCGGCTACTCTCGCAGCGACGATCCCCGGATGGTAGCGCGCGGCGGCCCCCAATTGCTGGGGCTGGTGACGCCCGGTCGTCGCGGTCTCGTGCCCGAGCTCGGAGGGTGCGCACGGCACGGAGCGCGCCCGATAAGCTCTGGGCCCATGACCGACAACGCGCTGCTCGAGGGTCCCATCCATGCTGTTCACGTCGAACTCGGCGCCACCTTCGCGCCGTTCGGCGGGTGGGAGATGCCCGTGCAGTACGGCGGCACCGTCGGCGAGCACACCGCCGTGCGCACCACGGTCGGCCTGTTCGACGTGAGCCACCTCGGCAAGGCGACCGTCGCGGGTCCCGGCGCCGCCGCCTTCGTGAACTCGGCGCTGACCAACGATCTCGCGCGGATCCGGCCGGGCAAGGCCCAGTACACGCTGTGCTGCGCCGCCGACGGCGGCGTGATCGACGACCTGATCGCCTACTACGTCAGCGACGACGAGGTGTTCCTCGTCCCCAACGCCGCCAACACCGCGGCCGTGGTCGCGGCGCTGCGCGCGGTGGCGCCCGCGGGCATCACCGTCACCGACGAGCACCGCGAGTACGCCGTGTTCGCGGTGCAGGGCCCGAAATCGACCGAGGTGCTCGCCGCGCTCGGCCTGCCCACCGACATGGAGTACATGGCCTACGCCGACGCCCAATGGGACGGCAGGCCGGTGCGCGTGTGCCGGACCGGCTACACCGGCGAGCACGGCTACGAGCTGCTCCCGCGCTGGGCCGACGCCGAACCGGTCTTCCGCGCCCTGGTGGCGCAGGTGGAGGCCGCGGGCGGCCAGGCGGCCGGGCTGGGCGCCCGCGACACCCTGCGGACCGAGATGGGCTACCCGCTGCACGGCCACGAGCTCTCCCTCGACATCACCCCGAACCAGGCCCGCACCGGCTGGGCGGTCGGCTGGAAGAAGCCGGAGTTCTGGGGCAAGGCGGCGCTCGAGCAGGAGAAGGCCGACGGTCCGCGCCGCACGTTGCTGGGGCTGAAGGCGCTCGACCGCGGCGTGCTGCGGCAGGGCCAGACCGTGCTGCGTGACGGCGAGCCGGTGGGTGAGACGACCTCCGGCACGTTCTCCCCGTCGCTGAAGGTCGGCATCGCGCTGGCCCTGCTCGACACCGCGGCCGAGCTCGAGCCCGGCGACGAGGTGGAGGTCGACGTGCGCGGCCGCCGCCTGCGCTGCGAGGTGGTCAAGCCGCCGTTCGTCGACACCAAGACCAAGTAGTTCCGCGCAAATGGATAGGATCGCATCATGACAGTCGCTGCACAGTTCACTCGTATTCCGCACCCGGCGCCCACCTCGGCCGAGCAGCGGGAACAGGTACTGGCGGCTCCCGGCTTCGGCCGGTTCTTCACCGACCACATGGTGTCGATCGACTACACCGACGGCGCGTGGGGCAATGCCAGGGTCGAGCCGTACGGTCCGCTCTCGATGGACCCGGCCACCATGGTGTTCCACTACGGCCAGGCGATCTTCGAGGGGCTCAAGGCCTACCGGCAGCCCGACGGCACCATCGCGACCTTCCGGATCGACGCCAACGCCGCGCGGTTCCGCCGCTCGGCGGCGCGGATGGCGATGGCCGAGCTGCCGGAGGAACTGTTCGTCGAGTCCGTGCGTCAGCTGCTCGCGGTCGACAGCGACTGGGTGCCCGCCGCCGGTGGCGAGGAGTCGCTCTACCTGCGGCCGTTCATGTTCTCGACCGAGTCCGGACTCGGCGTGAAGCCCGCGGCCTCCTACAAGTACCTGCTGCTGGCCTCGCCCGCGGGCGCGTACTTCCCGCGTGGCGTGAAGCCGGTGCGGGTGTGGCTGTCCACCGAGTACGTGCGGGCCGCGCCCGGCGGCACCGGCGAGGCCAAGGTGGCAGGCAACTACGCGGCCTCGCTGCTCGCGCAGGCGCAGGCCACCGAGAAGGGCTGCGATCAGGTCGTCTGGCTGGATGCCTGCGAGCGTCGCTACGTCGAGGAGATGGGCACGAACAACCTGTTCTTCGTCTTCGGCAAGGGCTCCGAGGCCAGGCTGGTGACCCCGGAACTGTCCGGCTCGCTGCTGCCCGGCATCACCCGCGACTCGCTGCTCACCCTGGCCGCCGACTCGGGCTTCCCGGTCGAGGAGCGCAAGGTCTCGGTGGAGGAGTGGCGCAAGGGTGCCGAATCCGGCGAGATCAGTGAGGTCTTCGCCTGTGGCACCGCCGCGGTGATCACCCCGGTCGGCTGGGTGCGCTCGACCGAGGGCGAGTTCAGCATCGGCGGCGGCGAACCCGGCGAGGTGACGATGGCGCTGCGCGACACCCTCACCGGCATCCAGCGCGGCACCTTCGCCGACACCCACGACTGGATGCGCGGTGTTTGATTGAGCGCTGGCGCGCTCGAGTCGCGGCCCCCTTGTGTCCCGTCGATAAGGCGCCGGTGCTTTGTGCATAGTAGCATTCGGCCCGGCGCCCGGGTGACGGGGCGGGGCGCCGCCCCCCCAC
>NZ_JARWOJ010000154.1 GCF_029868625.1 Nocardia neocaledoniensis
GTATTCCTGGTCGGCGGCCTCGTCCACGGCCCGTGTCGCCAGCACCAGAAACGGCCTGCCGTAGTGGTCGCGCGCCCGCGCGTCGGGCAAGCCACACACCCAAGCCGCCCGGCGCTCCGGGGGCGCGTGCCCCCCTTTAAAAACCCGGGGGGCCAAAGCCTCCCCCCCCGGGGGGCCCCCGGGGCGGGGGGGGGTCTCGACGACCGCGTGCCGGTCCAGGTCATAGCCGGTGAGCCGTACCGTGACATCCGGTGGGGCCTCCCGGCGCACTGCCAGCAGGAGTTCTCCGTCCCCGCAGGCCGGGTCGAGGACCCGCAGTTCACCGCCGCGTGGCGCGTGCGCCAGCGCCCGGCGCGCCAGGAATCGCGCGAGCTCGGGCGGCGTGTAATGCCTGCCGTGCCGTTTGCGCTCGTGCGCGTCGCGGGCCTGCGAAGCCATGGGCTCGATTGTGCCCCGCGAGGTCGCCGAGGCGGCGCAGGCGCGAGGCACGGACGCGAGACGGCTGCCGGTCGACCCGGCTGACCAGCGGCGACGCCATGCCTGTTTCAAACCGTGGGTTGCGCCACCGCGACTTCGGTGGAGTGCGATCCCGGCGCTCGGTAACGTCGTTCGGATTTCATCGTGTGATGTACCGAGAACGAGGACGATGTCGAGATTCACCACGCTGACGGCGGTCGTGGCCGCCGCGGCACTGTCGCTGCTGCCCGCCACGGCGCGGGCGGAGACCCCGCAGTACGCGCCGACCATGCTCATCCTGGACGCGTCGGGCTCCATGCAACGCCCCGATCAGGGCGGCACCATGATGGATTCCGCGAAGCGGGCGGTGCGCTCGTTCGTCGAGTCGGCGCCGGCCGAGTCCTCGGTCGGGCTCACCACCTACGGCACCGGCACCAGCAACGACGAGGCGGACAAGGCCGCGGGCTGCCGCGACGTCCAGGTACTGCGGCAGCCGGACACGATCGACAAGCCCGCGCTCACCGCCGCGGTCGACGGGATCACCGCGCGCGGCTGGACCCCGATGGGCACGGCCCTGCGTCAGGCCGCGGCGGCGCTGCCCGCGCAGGGCCCTCGGTCGATCGTGCTCGTCTCCGACGGTGACGACACCTGCGCGCCGCCCGACCCGTGCGAGGTCGCCGCGGAACTGAAACAGAAGGGGGTGGATCTGGTCGTGCATTCGATCGGATTCGCCGTCGACGAGAAGGCCCGCGCCCAGCTCACCTGCCTGGCACAGGCGACGGGCGGCACCTACAGCGACGCCGCCGACGGCGCCGCGCTGGAACGCATTCTGCCCAGGGTCAGCTCGGCCGCGCTGCGCAACTACCAGGCGACCGGCACGCCGATCACCGGCACCGCCGAGTACCACACCGCGCCGGTGGCGACGCCGGGCCAGTACCTCGACACCATCGGTCAGCGGGAGAAGCGGATCTACGCCGTCGACGTGCCGGCCGGCGCGACGGCGTACTTCACCGGGATCGTGTCCTTCCCGCGCGCCGCCGACGTCTCGATCACCGACGACATGGCGGCCATGGACCTGCGCGTCCACGGGCGCGAGGGCACCGACTGCGGGGTCAGGGAGCGCGAGCTCGAGACCCGCACGAGCGACGGGGTCGCGCTCACCGTCGGCCACACCTTCGAGGGTGCGGCGGCCGCGGACTCGGGACCGTGCAAGGGCGCGGGCCGCTACTACTTCGAACTCGCCTGGGACCTGGCCCCGCAGGGCGCGCCGGAGCGGCTGCCGATCGAGATCCTCGTCGGCATCGAGCCCGGGGTCACCGATCCCGGCCCGTCGGCGGTCGGCGCTCCGGTCGCGTTCAGCGATCCGGCGGGTGCGCCCGAGCCGGTCAGCGGCGGCGGCTCGTTCACGGTCGCGGCGGAGCTCGACGGCAGCGGAAAGTACACCGACACCATGCGATCCGGCGAGTACGTCTTCTACAAGGTGCGCCTGGACTGGGGACAGGGCATGGCCTACCGGGTGCGCTTCGGCGAGACCGGCGGCGCCGGGTACACCTCCGCCACGAACGTGGAGACCACGCTGTACTCCCCACTCGGCCGCGAGATCGACTCCGACACCACCGCCTACACCGGCCGGACCACCACCGATCTGACGCTGTCGACGGTGCCGGTCCGGTACGCGAACCGCGACGCGAACGACTCCGAGGTACGGCGCCAGTCGGTGGCCGGGTGGTACTACCTCGCGGTCAAGGTCGGGCTGCCCAGCGGCGCCACGGCCATGCCGCCGACTCCCGTCGAGCTCGATTTGACGGTCGTGGGCGACAAGGAAGCCGGTCCGGTCTACGCGAGCGGCGGCGGCGACGTACTCGGTGAGCAGTCGGAGCCGACGAGCGACAGGGCTGTCGCCGTGGAAGGTTCGGAGGCGGGCACGCCGTGGCCGGTTTTCGCCGGGATCGGTGTCGGCGTGGTGGCACTGCTCGGCATCGGTGCCGCGATCTGGGTCATCGCCCGGCGCCGCGCCTGACCTGGACCGGCGAACCCGCCCGCGGCTCGGCGCCGCGGGCGGGTTCCGTGTTTCCGGCCCGGCTGCTAGCCTGGTCTCAAAATGAGACTAGATCTCCATTCAGCAAGGGAGCCCGGCGATGCGGCCGACCGATCACGACACCGACGATTTCGCGGCCCTGCGGCGCCTGGCCGAGCAGCGGTGGACCTGTAGGCAATTCCGGCCCGACGAGGTCGACCGGGCGACGATCGAACAGGTGCTGAATCTGGCCCAGCGCACCCCGTCGTGGTGCAACACCCAGCCGTGGCAGGTCGTGGTGACCAGCGGCGAGGGCACCGACCGGCTCCGCAAGGAACTGCTCGCCCACGTCCAGACCAGCGGCACCGCACCGGATTTCGAGTTCCCCGCGCAGTACGCCGGCGTGTATCGCGACCGCAGGCGCGCGTGCGGGTTCCAGCTCTACGACAGCGTCGGCATCGCCAAGGGCGACCACGAGAAGACCATGCGCCAGATGCTGCGCAACTTCGAGTTCTTCGACGCGCCGCACGTCGCGATCGTCACCTCCGAAGCCGATCTCGGCGTCTACGGCGCCGTCGACTGCGGGCTGTGGCTGGAGAACTTCCTGCTCGGCGCCCAAGCCCTCGGCCTCGGCGCGGCCCCGCAGGCCGCCCTCGCCTCCTATGCCCCGTTCCTGCGTGAGTACTTCGACCTCCCCGACCACCGGAAGGTCGTCTTCGGCGTCTCGTTCGGATACCCCGACCTCGACCACCCCGTCAACGCCTTCCGCACCGCCCGGGCGCCCCTCGCCGAGCAGATCATCTGGCACACGAGCTGACCGAGTCGCGCGGACCATCCGTCGGGGATCAGGCGGAGCGCGGGGCGGAGGTCATTCCCGGCCCCGGTTCGGGGGTGATGTCGCGCGCGGTGAGGGAGGCGTCACAGACATCACAGGTCAGGTGGGTGTGGGCTTCGCCCGTGCAGTCACGGTGACGGTATTCGACCGGCGGCCCGTCCGGCGCCATGTAGGTGTCACCCCAGTCGCGGATCGCCATCAGGATCGGGTAGATGGCGTGCCCCTTCTCCGTGAGGCGGTACTCCTCGTAGGCGCCGTCTTTCGCGGGCCGCTTCTCCAGGATCTCGTGCTCGATCAACCGATCGAGCCGATCCCCCAGCCGGCTCCGCGAAATCCCCAGCGCGCTCTGGAACGCGTTGAACCGCCGCACCCCGGTGAAGCAGTACTTGAGGATCAGCAATGTCCACCGATCCCCGAAGATCACCAACGGCCGCGTGATCGAACACGGGACGTCGGCGAGTTCCTCATAGCGCACCCTGCCATTATGCGCGCAGCTCCAGTCGGCGCGACCTCACCCGCGCGGGTGACGCGCTGCTACGCGCCGTCGTCGGCGCCCCGCAGGGCGTGGATCATGCCGCGCAGGATCCGGAACGCGTCCGCTCGCTCCGACTCGGTCATGTCTGCCAGCATTCTGACCTCGACGGACCGGACCGCCACCGTAGCCTTCTCGAGGCTGCGCCTGCCGCGCGGAGTGAGCCGGGTTGGCAGCACCTTCCCGACGGGCGCGGCCTCGGGCCTGGTCACGTAACCGTCCCGCTCCAGCGCCTGGAGCAGCACGTTCATCGTCTGCCGCGTCACGAACGCGCCCCGCGCCAGCTCGGAGTTCGACAGGCCGGGCCGTTGTGCCAGCAGCTCCAGGCACGAGTAGTGCGTAATGCTCATCCCCAGCGGCCGCAACACCTCCTCCATGGCGACACGCAGCGCGCTCGACGCCTCCTTGAGCAGGTATCCCAGTGACGTCTCCAGGTCGACGCCGTCTTGACTCATGTCAGCATTCTGACATAGTTTGCGTCATGTCAGAAAACTGACACAGAGAACAGGAGCATCAGCATGCCCGTCACCGGCCCCGACTTCCTCTCGCTCCAAACACGCGACCTCGACGCGTCGCGGGCGTTCTACGAGCAGTACCTCGGCCTCGTCCGCGCGCAGACCGGCCCGCCGCACGCCGTCGTCTTCGACACCAAACCGATCGCCTTCGCGCTCCGCGACCTCGTCCCGGGCACCGACCTCACCTCCGCCCCGCACCCCGGCATCGGCGCCGCGATCTGGCTGCACGCCACCGACGTCCAAGCCATCCACGACGCCCTGGCCGCCGATGGCCACCCCATCGTCACCCCACCCGTCGACGGCCCCTTCGGCCGCACCTTCACCTTCGCCGACCCGGACGGCTACCGAATCACCCTGCACGACCGCGCCTGACCGACCCGAAGGGCCGCCACTATCCCTGGCAGCTCGCCGACGCGGCGGCCCTTCGAACCCGACGCTGCAGCTTCCACTCCACGACCTCACCCAGCGGCACATCCGGCCGCTTCCGCCACCCCCGATACCACGAATGCGACCGGCTCTCCCACACCGCGAGCTCACTCGCCTCCGCGAGCTCCCACCGCACCGGCCCGACCGCGGCCCTCAGCCCCTGGCACTCCCGCCGGTCGATCCGATTCCGGATCCGCTTGTTCCGCGCGATGTTCTTCCGCGAGCTCTTGTCGTTCTCCCCGTACACATTCCGCCGATCCCTGGCGTAACTGAGCGCCTTCTTCTCCTGCGGACTCCGCCTGCCCATCGATCCCCCGTTCTCTCCATGCGGCGGCCACGCTACGCACCAGCACACGGGACCGCACGTGAGTTTTCGCCACCGGTGCCGCGCCCACGGACCGACATTTCCTCGGTCCGAAGCGGTCGGCGGTGGTGATGACAGCGAAACGGCCGCCGCACCTCCCGGTTTCGAGGGGTCGCGGCGGCCGAAAATCGTCGGATCAGAGTGGGATGTTCTTGTGGTGGCTCTTGCGGGCCGGGGCCGAGGCGAGGGCGGCGGCGATGATGCTGCGGGTCTTGGCGGGGTCGATGACCTCGTCGACGACGCCGATGGCGACGGCGCGTTCGACGCCGCCGGCGATCTTCTCGTGTTCGGCGGTGAGGCGCTCGTGCAGGGCTTCGCGCTCGTCCTCGGGCGCGGCGGCGAGGGCCTTCTTGTGCAGGATGCCGACCGCGGCCTTGGCACCCATCACGGCGACCTCGGAACCGGGCCAGGCGTAGACGGCGGTCGCGCCGAGCGCGCGGGCGTTCATCGCGATGTAGGCGCCGCCGTAGATCTTGCGGGTCACCAGGGTGACGCGCGGGACGCGGGCCTCGGCGAAGGCGTGCAGCAGCTTCGCGCCGCGGCGCACCACGCCCTCGAGCTCCTGGCCGACGCCGGGCAGGTAGCCGGGCACGTCGGTGACGACCACCAGCGGAATGCCGAACGCGTCGCACAGGCGCACGAAACGCGAAGCCTTCTCGGCGCTTTCGGAGTTCAGGCAGCCGCCCAGACGCAACGGATTGTTGGCGAGCACGCCGACCGTGCGCCCACCGAGGCGCCCGAGCCCGACGACCATGCTGCGGGCGTAACCACCCTGCAGTTCCTCGAACGAGGACTCGCCGTCGACGTTGTCGAGCAGCTCGTGGATGATCGGCTTCACGTCGTAGGCGCGCTTGGCCGACTCCGGCAGCATCGCCTTCAGGTCGACGTCGCCGTGCTCGGCCGCGACCAGGTCGAATTCGCCCTGCTCGGCGAACATCGACACGAGGCGCCGGGCGCGGTGCATCGCGTCGGCCTCGTCGTCGGCGGCGATGTGGCACACGCCGGACTTCTTGAAGTGTGTGGTCGGCCCGCCGAGCGTCTCCATGTCGACGTTCTCGCCGGTCACCGAACGCACCACGTCCGGACCGGTGACGAAGACACGGCCCTCGGGAGCCATGATGACGACGTCGGTGAGCGCGGGCCCGTAGGCGGCGCCGCCGGCGGCGAAGCCGAGCACCACCGAGATCTGCGGTACCAGGCCGGACGCGCGGACCATCGCCTCGAAGACCAGGCCCACCGCGTGCAGCGCCTCGACACCCTCGGCCAGGCGCGCCCCGCCGGAATGCCACAGGCCGACAACGGGAATGCCCGATTCGATGGCGGTGTCGATCGCGTCGACGATGTGCTTGCAGCCCGCCACCCCCATCGCGCCACCCATGACGGTCGCGTCGGAGCAGTAGGCCACGGTACGAACGCCGTCGACCTCGCCGATCGCGGCAAGGACGCCGGACTTGTCACGGGGGTGCAGCGGCAGCACGGTACCGGGATCGAAGAATCGCTGGAGCCGACCGAGGGGGTCACGCGGATCGGTCGTCGCGTCGTTGAACGCGGGAGCAATGATCGTCATCGCATCCTCCTACCTTCGTTGAGATTCATGCCGCTGCCGCGGCTCGTATACCGAAAACACCGGTGGGGCCGACCCATTCAGTTGGGCGACCCCACCGGGGATCGTGGAGCTTCTTCGATCGGCGCGGCTAGGCCCGACCGAAGGCGAGCGCGACATTGTGCCCACCGAAGCCGAAGGAGTTGTTGATCGCGTACTCGATTTCCTGGTGCCGGGCCTGCCCGTGCACCACGTCGAGATCGATCTCCGGATCCTGGTTGTCCAGGTTCAGCGTCGGCGGGACGACTCCGTCCCGGATGGCCAGCACGGTGAGCACGGACTCGAGCGCGCCGACGGCACCGATCGAGTGGCCGAGCGCCGACTTCGGCGCGTACACCGAAGCGTGGTTGCCCACAGCCTTGTTGATCGCGTTCGCCTCGGCGGTGTCGCCGATGGGGGTCGCGGTCGCGTGGGCGTTGATGTGGGTGATGTCCTGCTTGGACAGACCGGCGGTCTGCATCGCGCGGGTCATCGCCCTGGCCGCACCGGTGCCCTCGGGATCGGGCGCCACCAGGTGGAAGCCGTCGGAGGTGATACCGGCGCCGAGCAGGCGCGCGTGGATGGTGGCACCGCGAGCCTTCGCGTGCTCCTCGGTCTCGATCGTCATGAGCGCGCCGGCCTCGCCGAAGACGAAACCGTCACGATCCTTGTCGAACGGACGCGAAGCACCCTTGGGATCGTCGTTGCGCGTGCTCATCGCCCGCATCATGGAGAACGCCGCGATCGGCACGGAGTCGATGAAACCCTCGACGCCGCCGGTGACGACCATGTCGGCGTCACCCATCACGATCATCCGCCACGCGTTGGCGATGGCTTCCGAACCCGACGAGCACGCCGAGACCGGAGTGACCACTCCCGCCCTGGCCTTCAGCTCGAGACCGACGACGGCCGACGGACCGTTCGGCATGACCATCTGAACAGCCAGCGGCGAGATCTTGCGATAGCCACCGTTCTTCAGCTTGTCGACCGAGTCGATCAGCGCGTCGCCGCCACCGAGGCCGGTGCCGATCGCGACGCCCAGGCGGTCGTGGTCGACCTCCGGGCTGCCCGCGTTCTTCCACACCTCGCGACCGAGGACGGTCGCCAGGCGCTCGACATACGCCATACGGCGGATCTCGACCCGGCTCAGGAGGGTGTCGGGGCTGACTTTCAGGTGACCGCCGATGCGCACCGGCAGGTCGTATTCCTCGATGAAGGAATCCTCGAGAACGTCGATTCCGCTCTCACCGTTGAGGAGTCCCTTCCACGTCGCATCGACATCACCCGCGATCGACGTGGTCGCCGCCATGCTGGTGACGACGACGTTGGGGAAATTCCCGTTCAAGGTGGAAGGAGTGGTCACTGGTTCAGCCCTACTCGGCGTCGAACTTGGCCTTGAGCTCCGCGGCGGCGTCGGAGTTCTCCGCCTCGAGCTTCTGGATGTAGGAGACGGCGTCACCCACGGTCTTCAGGCTGGCGAGATCCTCGTCGGGGATCTTGACGCCGTACTTGTCCTCGGTCTGCACAGCGATCTCGACCATGGACAGCGAGTCGATGTCCAGGTCGTCGACGAAGGACTTCTCGATGGTCACCTCGGAGGGTTCGATACCCGTAACCTCTTCGATGATCTTGCCGAGTTCTTCGACGATCTGTTCCTGGGTCAGAGCGGCCACTTTGGTGGCTCCCTTCTTGTTCTCGTTTGTAGGGTCTGAAACGGTCTCGCACCTCGTCGTGCGCGACCGCCGGGGGGAAAGCTAGCCGGAGATGGTCAGCTCGGCCAACGCGGGGAGGTCTTCGGGGGTCTTCAGCGCCAGGTTCGGCGTGCCCTTCAGTTCCCGTTTGGCGATTCCGACGAGGGTGCCCGCCGGAGGCAGTTCGGCCACGGCCGACACACCCGCCGCGCGGACGGTCTCGGTGCACAGGTCCCAGCGCACGGGGCGGGTGACCTGAGCCGCGAGCTTGTCGATCGCGTCGGCGCCCGAGGTGACCGGCTTGCCGTCGAAGTTCGACAGCAGCGTCCGGATCGGGTCGCTCGGCGAGATCTGAGCGATGGCATCGGCGACAGCAGCCTGGGCCGGGGCCATGAAAGCGGTGTGGAACGCACCGGCGACGGGCAATGCGCGGACCCGTGCCTTCTCCGGCGGGTTCGCGGCGAGCTCCGCCAGAGCTTCCATGCTGCCCGCCGCCACGATCTGGCCGACCGCGTTGCGGTTGGCCGGGACGAGATCGAGTTCGGCGAGCCGTGCGAGCACGGTGGCTTCGTCACCACCGAGCACCGCGGACATGCCGGTCGGCTGCAACGCGCACGCCTTGGCCATCTCCCGGCCGCGGATGGCGGCCAGGCTGACCGCCTCGTCGGCGGTGATGACGCCGGCGACAGCGGCGGCGGCGAATTCACCGACCGAGTGTCCGGCGACGATGGTATCCGCCGGAATCGTCTCTGGGGCGATTTCGGCGAACGCCAGCAGGGCGGCGGCGACGACGAGCGGCTGGGTCACCGCGGTATCGACGATCTCCTCGGCCGTCGCGGTGGTACCGAGACGGACCAGGTCGAGGCCGGCGGCCTTCGACCACAGCTCGAGGCGGTCGGTCGCACCGGGAAGGGCGAGCCAGGGCGCGAGCATGCCGGGTGTCTGGGACCCCTGTCCAGGGGTGAACAACGCGATCACTCCCTAAGAAAACACTGTGACCCCCGCCGCAAGAGATGTCGGCGCGAATGAAGCTTGCGAGCGCGTTTTGTAGGGGTCCCACAAAATCCGAGGTGGGGTGTCCCGATCGACCGATTCCCCGATCTCGTTACAGGGGCTCGAAGCCCACTGGGGAAGGCGGGGTTTCTGTGACGGGGGGTGACGATTCGTTATGGGTTCGTGTCAAACGACCCACTGTCGCCGCGATCCGGAGCACATAAGCGTCTCGGGGATTCATGGGATCACGCCCGGTGATCTCACCGATTCGTTTGAGTCGGTACCGAACGGTATTTGGATGGACGTACAGCTGACGCGCGCATGTTTCTACTGCTCCGCCACAATCCAGGTAGGCGTCGAGTGTGTCGGATAACGAAGATCCGGCAGCAGCCAACGGGAGCACAAGATACTCGTTCAGCGCCTCTATCGCAGCTCTATCGCCCAGCAGGGCGCGTTCGGGCAGCAATTCCGACGCGTGAACGGGCCTTGGCGCGCCGCGCCAGCCCACGACGGCCTCCATCCCGGCCAGCGCCTCGATCGCGCTGGCGTGCGCGGCGCCCAGGGTGCGCATGGTCGGGCCGATCACCACCGGGCCGTCCGAGAACACATCGGCCAGCAGATCCGTCAGGAACGGCGAGGCGATCCCCGACTCCCCGCCGAGGTGCCCGCTGACCACCATCACCAGCCGGGCGCCCTGCACCACCGCCAGCGCGGCCCTGCCGTGCCTGGTCGCGATCGTGTGCACCGCGCCGACCGTCGAGACGCCCTGATCGGCGGGCGGGGTACCGACGAGCACCGTGGCGGGCGCGGTGGCGTCCCAGTTCAACGTGGCCGCCCGCGAGAGCATGTCCGGGCCCGTGTCCCCGCGGACCACCGCGTCGACCACCAGCGCCTCCAGGCGGGTGTCCCACGCGCCGCGCGACTCGGCCGCGCTGGCGTACACCGAGGCGGCCGCGAAACCGAGCTCACGCCCGTATCGCAGCACCGCCTCGGTGAGCGCCACCAGCTGACGGTCGTTGCGCGCCAGCGCGGGCAGCCACTGCTCGAAGAAGTCCATGGCCACCCGCACCATGTCCACGGTCTGGCGCAGCGTGAGCCGCCGCGCCAGATCCTGTGGGATCACCTGGAACGCGTCCAGGCTGAAGCGGATATCGGAGTCGGGATCCTGCAACCACTCCAGGAAGTTCACGACCGCCGTCTGCACCAGCATCTGCACACCCGCGCGCTGCGCGGCGTCCAGATCGGCGAAGAACGGCAGCCGATCCTGCATCGACCCCACCGCCTCGGTGGACAGCCGGCCCGAGAACTGCTTGACCCGCTTGAGCAGCGTGTCGGGCAGCGGATCACGAGTCTGCCGATTCGGGGACAGTGCCCCGGTCGGCAGATAGACCTCGTGTTCGCTGGTGCCCTCGGTGATCCGACGGGGCCGCGGCGGTTTGCGCTCCACAGTCCTATCGTCCGCTACGCGAGTTCCTCGGCCGCGTCCGCACTCGGCTTCGGCGCGGCGGACACGTCGTCGATGCGATACTTCGCCGCCGCTTCCACCGCCTTCGACTTGTCCAGCGTGCCGTCCTTGACCAGGCCCTCGAGCACGGCGACCACGATCGACTGGGCGTCGACGTTGAACACCCGGCGCGCGGCCGGACGGGTGTCGGAGAAGCCGAACCCGTCGGTGCCGAGGGTGATGTAGTCGCCCGGCACCCACTGCCGGATCTGGTCGGGCACCGCGCGCATCCAGTCGGTGGCGGCCACGACGGGTCCGCGGGCCGCCGCCAGCGCCTGGGTGACGTAGGGCACGCCCGGATCGGTGTCGGGATGCTTGAGCGCCTGGATCTCCTTGTCCAGCGCCTCCTTGCGCAGCTCGCCGAAGGAGGTCACCGACCACACGTCGGCGGCGACGCCCCACTCCTGCGCCAGGATCTCCTGGGCGCGCAGGCCGTCGGGCACGGTGACACCGGAGACCAGGATCTGCGCGCGCACCTCACCCTCGCCACCGGCCTGGTACAGGTACAGGCCCTTGAGCAGCCCGGCCACATCGATGCCCTCCGGCTCGGCAGGCTGCTGGTACGGCTCGTTGTAGAGGGTGATGTAGTAGAAGATGTTCTCCCCGGCGAACGCGCCGTCCTCCGGCGGGTTGGTGCCGGGCAGCTGGCCCTGCTCGGGCGTCCCGCCGCCGTACATCCGGCGCAGACCGTCGCGCATGATGTGGGCGATCTCGAAGGAGAACGCCGGGTCGTAGGTCACCACGGCCGGGTTCGTCGAGGCCAGCAGCAGCGAGTGCCCGTCGTTGTGCTGCAGGCCCTCACCGGTGAGGGTGGTGCGCCCTGCCGTCGCGCCGAGCACGAACCCGCGGGCCAGCTGGTCGGCCGCGGCCCACAGGCCGTCGCCGGTGCGCTGGAACCCGAACATCGAATAGAAGATGTAGAGCGGGATCATCGGCTCGCCGTGCGTGGCGTACGAGGTGCCGACCGCGGTGAACGACGCGGTGGACCCCGCCTCGTTGATGCCCTCGTGCAGGATCTGCCCGACGGCGCTCTCCTTGTAGGCGAGCATCAGTTCCGCGTCGACCGAGGTGTAGAGCTGACCGTTGCGGTTGTAGATCTTCAGCGTCGGGAACCACGAGTCCATGCCGAAGGTGCGGGCCTCGTCGGGAATGATCGGCACGATCCGCTTGCCGATCTCCTTGTCCCGCAGCAGTTCCTTGACCAGTCGCACCAGCGCCATGGTGGTGGCGACCTTCTGCTTGCCCGAACCCTTGCGCACCGAGCGGTAGGCCTCGTCGCCGGGCAGCGTCAGCGGCTTGGCGACCGAGCGGCGCTCGGGCACGAAACCGCCGAGGGCCTGACGGCGGCTCAGCATGTACTGGATGGCCGGATTGTCCATGCCGGGGTGGTAGTACGGCGGCAGGTACGGATCCTTCTCCAGCTCCGCGTCCGTGATCGGGATGCGCTGCAGATCGCGGAAGTCCTTGAGGTCCTGCAGCGCCAGCTTCTTCATCTGGTGGGTGGCGTTGCGGCCCTCGAAGTGCTTGCCGAGGGTGTAGCCCTTGATCGTCTTGGCCAGGATCACCGTCGGCTGGCCCTTGTGCGCCATCGCCGCCGCGTAGGCCGCGTAGACCTTGCGGTAGTCGTGGCCGCCGCGCTTGAGATTCCAGATCTCGCTGTCGGACATGTTCTGCACCAGCGCCTTGGTGCGCGGGTCGCGACCGAAGAAGTGATCGCGCACGTAGGCGCCGTCGTTGGCCTTGTAGGTCTGGAAGTCACCGTCGGGGGTGGTGTTCATCAGGTTGACCAGGGCGCCGTCCCGATCGGCGCCGAGCAGCGCGTCCCACTCGCGACCCCAGACCACCTTGATCACGTTCCAGCCCGCGCCGCGGAAGAACGACTCCAGCTCCTGGATGATCTTGCCGTTGCCGCGCACCGGGCCGTCGAGCCGCTGCAGGTTGCAGTTGATGACGAAGGTCAGGTTGTCCAGCGCCTCGTTGGCGGCCACCTGGATCAGGCCGCGCGATTCGGGCTCGTCCATCTCGCCGTCGCCGAGGAAGGCCCAGACGTGCTGGTCGGAGGTGTCCTTGATGCCGCGGTCGTGCAGGTAGTGGTTGAACCGCGCCTGGTAGATGGCGTTCATCGGGCCCAGGCCCATCGACACCGTCGGGAACTCCCAGAAGTCCGGCATCAAGCGCGGGTGCGGGTAGGACGGCAGGCCGTGGCCGGGTCCGCCGTGGCTGTACTCCTGGCGGAAGCCGTCGAGGCGCTCGGCGCTGAGGCGGCCCTCCAGGTACCCGCGGGCGTAGATGCCGGGCGAGGCGTGGCCCTGGATGTAGATGCTGTCGCCGCCGCCGGGGTGGTCCTTGCCGCGGAAGAAGTGGTTGAAGCCCACCTCGTAGAGCGCCGCCGAGGACGCGTAGGTGGAGATGTGGCCGCCGACGCCGATGCCGGGGCGCTGCGCGCGGTGCACCATGATCGCGGCGTTCCACCGGATCCAGGCGCGGTAGCGGCGCTCGACCTCCTCGTCACCGGGGAACCAGGGCTCGTTCTCGGTGGGGATGGTGTTGACGTAGTCGGTGGAGGTGAGCGCGGGAATCGACACCCGACGCTCGCCCGCGCGCTCGAGCAGCCGCAACATCAGATAGCGGGCGCGGCCGGGGCCTTCGCGATCGAGCATGTCGTCGAAGGATTCCAGCCATTCGCTGGTCTCCTCGGGGTCGATATCGGGAAGATACGACGCCACTCCCTCGCGGATCACCCGGACGCGCTCACCGGACGTTCTGGTGGCGTCGCTGCCCGCGGCGGGTGCCGCCGCGGCGGGTTCGTTCGCGGAATTCGCTGACACAGGGTGGATCAGGTCGGTCAAATCTGCTCCTCGTACAGGGGGCTGAACTGCTTGTTGGCGTCGCTATCCCCGGGCCTGCCCGCTAGGTGTGCGGGCCACCCGTCACGAACGTTTCGGGCGCACCCCCATCCTTACCGAAAAGGTGGCGCAGGTCATCCTCTCCAGGCAGGTACTGAGCGGTATAAACCGAAGTCGGCGCGCTGAACGCGGCCCCACCACCCCGGGTTGCCGCCGCGGACCACGGTCGGCGAGGATCCACTAAGTTCGGCAGGGGAAGCGCAGGAGCGGGATGAGAGGGATCCGACGACGATGAGGGTGCTGGACGCGCGCCGCTTCGGGCTGGCCTGTGCCACCGTCGCCGTAGCCGCCGGTCTGGTGGTGGCGGGCTGCGGCAAGCAGGTGCCCGGCACCGCGACCACCGACGCCGCCGAGGTCGCGGCGTACAAGACCTCCGCCGCCGCGTCGTCCTCGGCCGCCGCGTCCTCGAAGGCGGCCGCCGCGCAGGCCAAGGCGATCACCGACAACTGCACCCAGTTCCCCACCACCACGGGTGCCGGGGTGACCGCCTACAACGACTTCGTCACCGCGCACGACCGCAACGCCCCCGACTACGCCGACAAGCGCGAGGCCGCGGCGAGCACCCTGGACAACGCCGCGACCAAGGTGGAGACCGGCGTCACCGCGGCCGCGGGCGCGCTGCCGCCCGAGCTCGCCGAGAAGTTCACCGCCTATGTCGTCGCGGCGCGCGAACTGTCCGCCGAGACCAGGAAGATGACCTACACCTCCCAGGTGGCCAAGCTCAACGACGCCAGCCGAAAGATCAACAAGGCGCGCACCGATGTGCATGACGCCTGCTCGAGCCGCTGAATTCGTCCCGCCGACACGCGGCATACGGTCCCAATTCATCCGATCGGCTTGCGCTGCGGCCGATAACCATGTTCGCTTGCACCTATCTATTGTCGGCAGTTTAGGGAGGACACCACCGTGGTCGCCGCGGCGGACGCGCAGAACTACGCTCAGAAGCTTGGCATTTCTCACGGCTTGGTCGTTCAGGAATTGGGCTGGGACGAGGACACCGACGACGACTTGCGCGCCGAGATCGAGGAGGTCAGCGGCGGCGAGATGGTCGATGAGGACTCCGACGAGGTCGTGGACGCGGTCCTGTTGTGGTGGCGAGAAGGTGATGGCGATCTGGCCGACGAGCTGATGGACGCCATCGGCCCGCTGTCGGATGAGGGCTTCATCTGGGTACTCACCCCCAAGACCGGTCACTCGGGCCATGTCGATCCGAGCGAGATCGCCGAAGCCGCGCCTACGGCCGGCCTGACCCAGACCTCGACCATCAGTCTCGGCAGCTGGACGGGCTCCCGCCTGGTCCAGCCGAAGGCACCGTCCAAACAGCGCTGAATTCGCCGTTCGCTAAGGTCTCAGCCGGACGAGAACGCTCGGCTGAGACCCGACACGACGGAGGATTCGCCCTATGCCGCTAGAGGTTGGCACTCTCGCGCCGGACTTCACGCTCAAGGATCAGAACAACCAGCCCGTCACGCTGTCGGACTACCGCGGCAAGAAGAACGTCCTGCTGGTGTTCTATCCGCTCGCCTTCACCGGCATCTGCCAGGGTGAGCTGTGCAAGGTGCGCGACGAGCTGCCCAAGTTCCAGAACGACGACGCCGAGATCCTCGCGATCTCCGTCGGCCCACCACCCACCCACAAGATCTGGGCGGCCGAACAGGGCTACCTGTTCCCGCTGCTGTCGGACTTCTGGCCGCACGGCGCCGTCACCCAGGCCTACGACGTCTTCAACGACAAGTCCGGTTACCCCAACCGCGGCACCTTCGTCATCGACAAGGCCGGCTACATCACTTTCGCCGAGATGAACGGCCCCGGAGAAGCCCGTGACCAGGCGGCTTGGGAGAAAGCCCTCGCCGCGCTAGATTCATAGACCGATCCCGCCGGTACTCCCGGCGGGACTCGGGCGTATAGCTCAGCGGTAGAGCACTGGTTTTACACACCAGCGGTCGGGGGTTCGATCCCCTCTGCGCCCACAGTACGAGCGGCCCGGGGTCTCACCCCGGCAGGCCGACTTCGTCGGGAGTCTTGTCGGTGCGGATCCCGCGGAAGCTCGGGTGTCGCAGCAGGCCGTCGCCGCTGATCTCGCGGTATTCGATGTCGGCCACGAAGACCGGTTCGACCCACCAGGCCGCCCGCGTCACCGTCGGCGGCGGCGGATCGTCCAGTGGGCTGGTCTCGCGACGGACTTCCTCGAGTGCGGCGCGGATGCTGCGGCGGGCCTCGGTGGTGAAGCCGGTCCCCACCCCACCGATGCAGTGCAGGTGCCCTTCCGGGGTGTGCCCGGCCAGGACGAGGCCGCCGAAGGTGGCGGCGTTGGGACCGGTGCCGGGGACCGCGCCGACGATGACGGCCTCGGTGGTGGCCCGCAGCACCGTCTTGATCCAGGCCGACGAACGGCGGCCCGGCTCGTAGCTCGAATCGTCGCGCTTGCTGACGATGCCCTCCAGCCCGGTCTCCGCGGCCGCGCGCAGCAGCTGCTCGGCGTCGGTGTCGGCCAGTGACCAGTTCGGCGGAACACGAACGCGCGCACCGTCATCGATCCGTATCGCCGTGAGTTCCACCCGCCGGGACGAGTACGGATCCGCGAACAGGATGTCGTCGTCGAGGGCAAGCAGGTCGAACGCGAGATAGTCCACGCGCACCTCGGCGATCAACGCGGGCAGGGGACGCTGGACGTGCATTCGCCGCTGCAGCCGCGCGAACGAGGGGGCGCCCCGCTCATCGGGCGCGACGAGCTCGCCGTCCAGCAGCATGGCGCGACCGGCGGTCATCTCGGTCAGCGCGCTGACGACCTCGGGATAGGAGCCGCTGATCTCGCGCAGGTTCCGGCTCCACAGACTGACACCGTCGGCGGTACACCGGGCGACCGCGCGGACACCGTCCCACTTCATCTCCGCGCTCCACCGCCCTGGCGGCCGGGGCGGCCGTCCGGGTTTGGCCAGCATCGGTGCCGGCACCGCCAGACCCACAAGATCAAGGGTAGACCCGTCGCACCCTCACGTGAGTGCCTGCACGATCCCGGACAGCACCCGCCCGATCAGGCGGGCCACCGCCCCCGCGCCCTCGACGAGCACGGTGCCGACCACCTCGACCCCCATGCCCCCGTCTTCGTACCCACCATCGGTCCGACGACGACGCCGCGACCTCCGGCGCCCGGATGCGATTTCCGCTGCAGGAGCGACTCTTTCGTTCAACACCCCACCAACGTAGGTCGGGCACCTTTCGAAATTCTCAACGCGTTCATATCCGGTCGAGGATCGCGGCCCGGCGCGCGCCATGGCGCAATCGGGTCTTCCGCCCCGTTCGATCGAGTGGTAGCTTGGCAATTCAACATCAAGTTACTGGCCGGTAACATGTCTTGCCGGCCGACGACTTACCGCACGGGGGGCCGCACAATGTCCACTGCCACGATCACCCTCGGGATCATCGGCGCCGTCATCACCCTGCTGTCCTGGGGGACGCTCGTCCTCGGGGTCGCCCGGATGATCCGAGTCCTCCGCGCGGGCCGACCCGACCACGCCCGGCTTCGCCCCTTCCTACCACGGGCGAAAACGGTGGTCATCGAGGTCGTCGCGCACACTCGGATGAACAAGTTCCGAACCGTCGGCTGGGCGCACTGGCTGGTGATGATCGGGTTCCTGCTCGGGATGGTCTTCTACTTCGAGTCCTACGGGCAGACGTTCGATCCGGAGTTCGGCTGGCCGATCATCGGTGACACCTTCGGCTACCACCTGCTGGAGGAGATTCTCAGCCTCGCCACCATCATCGGCATCGTGGTGCTGATCGGCATCCGGCAGCTGAATCACCCGCGGCGTCCCGAGCGACTGTCCCGGTTCGGTGGGTCGAACTTCGTCGCGGCGTATCTCATCGAGACGATCGTGCTCATCCACGGGCTGGGCGATGTCCTGGTGAAAGCCGGCAAGATCGCGACCTACGGCGGCGGGCACCTGTCGACCGACCTCGTCACCATGCAGGTCGCCCGCCTGCTGCCGGCGAGTCCCCTGATGATCTCGGTGTTCGCGTTCGTCAAGATGCTCGCGGGCGCGGCTTTCCTGTACCTGCTCGGCCGCAAGCTCACGTGGGGTGTTGCGTGGCACCGGATTTCGGCCTTCTTCAATATCTACTTCAAGCGTGAGGCCGACGGCGGCGTCGCCCTCGGCGCGGCCAAGCCGATGATGTCCGACGGCAAGGTCCTCGACATGGAGAATGCCGACCCCGACTCCGACACCTTCGGAGTCGGCAGGGTCGAGGACTTCACCTGGAAAGGCTTGCTGGACTTCACCACCTGCACCGAGTGCGGTCGCTGCCAGTCGCAGTGCCCCGCCTGGAACACCGGAAAGCCGTTGTCACCCAAGCTGTTGATCATGTCGCTGCGCGACCACACCTATGCGAAGGCGCCGTATCTGCTCGCCGGAGACGAGGCGAAGCCGGCCGAGATCGCCGAGGCGGAGCGTCCGCTGATCGGTGCCGAGGACGTCCACGGCGTCATCGACCCCGAAGTCCTGTGGTCGTGCACCACCTGCGGGGCCTGTGTCGAGCAGTGCCCGGTCGATATCGAACACGTCGACCACATCATCGACATGCGCCGCTACCAGGTGCTCATCGAGTCGGAGTTCCCCTCCGAGCTGGCCGGCCTGTTCAAGAACCTCGAGAACAAGGGCAACCCCTGGGGCCAGAACTCCAAGGACCGCCTGAACTGGATCAAGGAAGTCGACTTCGACATCCCCGTCTTCGGCCAGGACGCCGACAGCTTCGACGGCTACGAATACCTGTTC
>NZ_JARWOJ010000155.1 GCF_029868625.1 Nocardia neocaledoniensis
GTGTAGATCTCGGTGATCGCCCGGGCGAAGTCCGCTAAGTCCTTGTCGGAGTAGGTGTTCGCGGGATGGTGGATGTGCCACAGCGGCATGATGTGTCTCCTGGGTGGGTCAGCGGCGCAGGGGAATGGTCAAACCTTCGACCGGTCCGGACAGCGCGGCCTTGACGGTCCGGGTGATCTCGTCGACGAGGACCTCGCTGTCGCCCCGTTCCACGCCGTCGAAGACGCTCTCGGCGACCCGCTCCGGCGCGATCTTGTCGAAGGGGAGGGCTCGCACCATCTCGGTGTCGGCGAAGCCGAGATGCACGCCGGTCACCTGGGTGTGCTGGGCCGCGAGCTCGATCCGGACCGAGTTGGTGAGCGACCAGAACGCGGCCTTCGACGCGCCGTACGCGGCGGCGCCCGCGCCCCACGACAGGACCGAGTGGATGTCCACCAGGGCGCCGCCCCCGCGCGCGGCCAGGATCGGTGCGAACGCCTGGATGACGCGCAACGGACCGAAGACATTCGTGTCGAAGGTGGCGATCACCTCGGCGATATCGCCGGTCAGCAGCGGTGCCGGCAGCAGGACACCCGCGTTGTTGACCAGGATGTCGACATCGGTGGCGGCCTCGGCGAGCGCGGTCACCGAGGCCGGATCGGTGACATCCAGCGGCAGCGGCACGATCCGGGAGTCGTCGCCGGGCCGCGGGTTCCGCGCTGTCGCGTACACCTTGGCGGCGCCCCGGCGCAGCAGCTCGTCGACGAACGCGCTGCCGAGTCCGCGTTGTCCGCCGGTCACCAGTGCGACCGATCCGGCGATGGTGGTCATGGAATCCCCTTCGTCGACCTGTTCGAGATTTAGATTATGGACATCATCTATACGAGTGCGCAAGACTTGTCGTCAGCGATCGCAGGCCACGCGCGGCCCGCGAGCAGTCAGGAAGGAGAGCTCCCATGGCACGGGCGTCCCGAGCGCAGGCGGAGTCGCATCGGCGGGAGATCGTCGAGGTGGCGGCGGCCCGGGTGCGTGAACGCGGGGTCGATGCCCTCACCGTCCCGGAGACGATGGCCGCCGCCGGCCTCACCCACGGCGGCTTCTACCGGCACTTCTCCTCCAAATCCGACCTGGTCGTGCAGGCCTGTGCGGCGGCCTACGCGGAGAAGATCCGCGACATGGAGGAGATCCGCGCGCAGAGCCCGGACGGTCCGTCGGCGCGGGCGACGTTCATCGAGCGCTACCTGTCGACGGTGCACCGGGATCACCCCGGCCAGGGATGCGGCATCGCGGCCACGGCCGGGGACGCGGCCCGCGCGGAACCGGGCGGCCCCCTGCGCGGCGCCTACCTCGACGGCCTCGGCACCATGGTCGCGAAGCTGGCCGAGTTCGAGGCGGACACCGGCTCCGGCGACAGCGAAGCCCTGCTCGAGGTCACCCTGATGGCGGGGGCGCTGATGCTGGCCAGAGCCGGCGCCGACGACGCCGATCTCTCGGAGCGAATTCTACGGACCGCCAAGGAGTTTCTGCTCCGCGAGCGGTGACGGCCGAGTCCGTCCATCGCGGCGGTCAGCCCGGCGCCGGGCGGTCCGCGCGCGTCAGCCCGGCTTCGTGGGCGAGGATCGCGGCCTGTACGCGGTTGTCCAGGCACAGGCGGCGCAGGATCGCGCTGACATGGAATTTCACCGTCGCCTCCGCGAGGAACAGCGCGCGGCCGATGTCGGCGTTGGACAGGCCGCGTCCGAGCAGGCCGAGCACCTCCCGCTCCCGTGCGGTCAGGACATCGAGCCGTAGCCTGGCCGCGGTGCCCGCGGGCGCGGCCGCGCCGAACCGGGCGATGACCTTCCGCGCGATGCGTGGGGAGAGGAAGGCCGCCCCGTTCGCCACGGCCCGGATTCCGAGGAGCAGCTCGCGCGGGTCGGCGGCCTTCAACAGGAAGCCGTCCACACCGTGCGCCAGGGCGGCGTCCACGTAGTCGTCCTCGTCGAATGTGGTCAGCAGCACGACCTTCGCCGAGGGCACCGCGGTGGCCAGTTCGGCGGCGGTGCCGAGGCCGTCCAGGCGGGGCATGCGGATATCGAGCAACGCGATGTGGGGACGGTGCAGGCGCGCCAGTTCGACCGCCTCGCGCCCGTCGCCTGCCTCGGCGACCACGTCGATCTCCGTGTCGGTGGACAGGATCGCCCTGACTCCGGCACGGATCAACGGCTCGTCGTCGGCGAGCAGCACCCGGATGGTCATCGCGCTCCGTCGGCGACGGGGATCCGGGCCGTGACGACGAAGCGATCGCCCTGTGGCGCGGCGTGAAATGTTCCCGCCAGCACCTCGACTCGTGTCCGCAGGCCCGCCAGCCCGACCCCGGGTATCGGGCGGTCCCCGGTTCCGCCGGACCCGGGGCGGCGGCCGCGGCCCCGGCCGCCCCCCCCCCCCGGCGCCCGGGGTCCCCCCCCCGGGGCCCGCCCGCCCCGGGCCCCCCCCGCGGGGCGGGTGGCCGACACCGAGCTGACCTACGGCGAACTCGGGGCGCGCGCCGACGCGCTGGCGGTCCGGC
>NZ_JARWOJ010000156.1 GCF_029868625.1 Nocardia neocaledoniensis
ACAGTATATATCGCGAGATCGTCACAGTTGAAGCGCGGTGCGACAACGGAACTCGGCGGCCTCCTGGCACGGAAGGGACGAATGAGCACGTATCGTTGGCGTGGTGCGAGTGCTCGTAACCGGCGGGGCCGGCGGGGCGACCCCTCCCCCTTAAAATGGACGTTAAGGCCCCGTACCCTTGGGGTTGGGGGGCCTTTCGCGTTGTTCGGATGCTCGTCGCGTCGTTGCCCGCGCACGCGTGACCGGGGCGGGAGAGCGGCGCCGTGCGGGCGGCTCAGTTGTCGAAGCCGTCGAATCCGTCGCCGTGGAACGCCTCGTTCATCGACGCGTCCGCGTAGCCGCGGCAGTAGTCCCACGTGACGTACGCCTCGGGCGTCGGGTCGTAGGCGGGCTCGTGCGGACGGACGGTGCCGTCGACGAGTAGCTGGAGCAGATTCGCCCGCAGCATGTCCCAGTCGTGGTAGTGATCTTGCCGACAGTCCTCGCAGCTGACGACGAGCCCGCGGATCCCGCGATGGGCCAGCAGGGCTTCGTAGACGGCGAGGTCGGCGAGATCTTCCTCGACCGCGAGGCGCTCATGAGGATCCAGCGGCTCACCGGGCTCGATGGCATCGAGCGCGGCGGACGGGTCGGAGGGGTCTCCGGCGAAGGGATCCGGCGGCAGGCCAGGTGGTAGATGGTCACGCACATCCCCACGGTACGCAGTACTTGGTGGTCTGCGCCAGCGATGCACCGGGCAAGTTTTGCCACGGGCCTCACTTCGCAGGCGTGTTCGCCCGCCGGATACCATGGAATGCAGGCGTCGGCGAGCGTGTTCTCACCGACCATCAATCTTTTCCGCTCAGCACCGTCGCATCGCAGCTTTCGGCGTACGTTGCTACCGACGACCAGGAGGGGTCGATCCGAATGAGTAATCCCGTGTCGGGCGAACGAATCGCGGTGCGCCCTCCTACGGGTGGCGACGATCCGAACAAGATCGCCATGCTCGGCCTCACGTTCGACGACGTGCTGTTGCTGCCTGCCGCCTCGGATCTCATCCCCAGTTCCGTCGAGACCTCGAGCAGGCTCACCCGGGAGATCACCCTGCGCACGCCGCTGGTGAGCTCGGCCATGGACACCGTCACCGAGGCGCGCATGGCCATCGCCATGGCGCGTGCGGGCGGTATGGGCGTGCTGCACCGCAATCTCTCGGCCGCCGATCAGGCCGCCCAGGTGGAGACGGTGAAGCGCTCGGAGGCGGGCATGGTGACCGACCCGGTCACCTGTCGTCCCACCGACACCCTCGCCGAGGTCGACGCGATGTGCGCCCGGTTCCGGATCTCGGGTCTGCCCGTGGTCGACGAGACCGGCGCCCTGGTCGGCATCATCACCAACCGCGACATGCGCTTCGAGGTCGACCAGGACCGCCGGGTCGACGAGGTGATGACCAAGGCGCCGCTGATCACCGCCCAGGAGGGCGTCACCGCCGAGGCTGCGCTGGGGCTGCTGCGCCGCCACAAGATCGAGAAGCTGCCGATCGTCGACGGCAACGGCCGCCTGCGCGGCCTGATCACGGTCAAGGACTTCGTCAAGACCGATCAGTACCCCAACGCCACCAAGGACCGTGACGGCCGCCTGCTGGTCGGCGCGGCGATCGGTGTCGGCCAGGACTCCTGGTCGCGCGCGATGACGTTGGCCGATGCCGGGGTCGACGTGCTGATCGTCGACACCGCGCACGGCCACCAGTCGCAGGTGCTGCAGATGGTGTCCAAGGTGAAGGCCGAGGTGGGCGACCGCATCCAGATCGTCGGCGGCAATGTCGCCACCCGCGCGGGCGCCGCGGCGCTCGTCGAGGCGGGCGTCGACGCTGTCAAGGTGGGTGTCGGTCCCGGCTCCATCTGCACCACCCGCGTCGTCGCCGGTGTCGGCGCGCCGCAGATCACCGCGATCCTCGAGGCCGTCGCCGCGTGCAAGCCGCACGGTGTCCCGGTGATCGCCGACGGTGGCGTGCAGTACTCCGGTGACGTCGCCAAGGCCATCGCCGCGGGCGCCTCGACCGTGATGCTCGGCTCGCTGCTCGCGGGCACCGCCGAGTCGCCCGGTGATCTGGTGCTGGTCAACGGCAAGCAGTTCAAGGCGTACCGCGGCATGGGCTCCCTCGGTGCCATGCAGGGCCGCGGCCAGGCCAAGTCGTACTCCAAGGACCGCTACTTCCAGGACGACGTGCTCGCCGAGGACAAGCTGGTCCCCGAGGGCATCGAGGGCCGCGTCCCGTTCCGCGGCCCGGTCAACCAGGTGATCCACCAGCTCGTCGGCGGCCTGCGCGCGGCCATGGGCTACACCGGTTCGCAGAACATCGAGCACCTGCAGGGCGCTCAGTTCGTGCAGATCACCGCGGCGGGCCTCAAGGAGAGCCACCCGCACGACATCACCATGACCGTCGAGGCCCCGAACTACACCGGGCGCGGCTGAGTACAATAGATGCGTTTGTGGGGCGCGGGGGGTAACAAACCAGCACCCCCCCCTCGCCGCAAACCCCCCACCCCCCCCGAGACACCCGCACTGCCCGCGTGGCCGAGCGCGACGGCCCACGCCGCCGGGACCAGCCGGGAGGCCGCGCCGGACCCGACGTGCGCGGCCTCGAGATACACCTCCGCCGCGGCGCTCTCCCCGGCCTCGATCGCGACGGCCGCGCGCAGCAGCCGGACGAAGGTGTCCTCGGC
>NZ_JARWOJ010000157.1 GCF_029868625.1 Nocardia neocaledoniensis
CGACTCCCGGTCGACCGGCTCCGCCGCGCTACCCAGCGCGGGCCAATCCCACCGCGCCGCCCGCGCATTAGCCGGCATGCCGCCCCGCGGGGGGGGGGGCGGGGCGGCCCGCCCCCCGCCCCCTCGCCCGCGGCCCCCCCGCCCACCACCACCGGCCCCCGGGGCCCCCGGCGGAGCCGGAGATCAGCCGTGCTGTGGCGGCTGCCAGGGACGGCCGTACGGGTCGTTCGGACGCGATTCGGCCTCGGGTGCGACCGGCGGCGGAGTCGGCAGCGACGGCGGCACGGCAGGCGGGGCCTTCGGGCGGGGCGGCTCGAAGCCCTCGACCGGGGTGCGGGCGGTCGCTTCCGCGGCGCGCACGGCCTGCTCGATCTTCGGGTCGGAGGCCGTCTCGAACCAGTCGGCGACGTCGGAATCGTCCTCGATCTTCACCGGCTGCTCCGGCTCGGGCGAGGGCTCGTAGCGGAACACGCCGTCCTCGCCCTTGGTCGCGAAGTTCTGCGCGAAGCCTTCGAGGGCCTTGCCGAAATCGCTGGGCACCAGCCACACCTTGTTGGCGTCGCCGCGCGCCACCATCGGCAGCGTCTGCATGTATTGGTAGGCAAGCAGTTCCGGCGTCGGCTTGCCGTTCTTGATGGCGGCGAACACCTTCTCGATCGCCTTCGCCTGGCCCTGCGCCTGCAGGTAGGAGGCGGCGCGCTCACCCTGGGCGCGCAGGATGCGGCTCTGCCGCTCGCCCTCGGCCGAGAGGATCGCCGACTGCTTGGCACCCTCGGCGGACAGGATCTGCGCCTGCTTGGCGCCCTCGGCCGTCTTGATCTGCGATTCGCGGGTGCCCTCGGCGGTGAGGATCATCGCCCGCTTCTCGCGGTCGGCCTTCATCTGCTTCTCCATCGACTCCTGGATCGACGGCGGCGGATCGATGGACTTGAGTTCCACCCGGGCCACGCGCAGGCCCCAGCGGCCGGTCGCCTCGTCGAGGACACCGCGCAGCTGGTTGTTGATCTGATCGCGCGAGGTCAGCGTCTCTTCCAAGGTCATGCCACCGACGACGTTGCGCAGGGTGGTGACGGTGAGCTGCTCGACCGCGGCGATGTAGTTGCTGATCTCGTAGACCGCGGCCTGCGGGCTCGTGACCTGGAAATACACCACCGAGTCGATCTGCAGGGTGAGGTTGTCCTGGGTGATCACCGGCTGCGGCGGGAAGGACACGACCCGCTCACGCAGGTCGACCTTCGCCCGCACCCGGTCGGCGAACGGGACGAGGAAGGTGAGCTGACCGGACACGGTGCGCGAATAGCGCCCGAGCCGTTCGATCACCGCCGCCTCGGCCTGCGGAACGAGAGCGATCGATTTGAACACCACCACCACGACCAACAGGACGAGGACGGCGGCCACGATCAAGGCAACCATGTTCTAGGGACCCTTCCAGACGACGGCGGTCGCGCCGTCGATCTTCATCACATAGACGGTCAGGCCGGCGTCGTACACTTCGTCCGGGTCCAGCGGGCGCGCGGTCCACACCTCGCCACCGAGCTTGATCTGACCCGAATGCGCGGCGACCTGTTCGAGCACGAGCGCCGACTTCCCCGGCAGCGCATCGACATTCGTCGGTGTCGGCGGCGGCGTCCCGAACTTGCGGCGCAGCACCGGCCGCACCCCGAGGAACAGCACGCCCGCGACCCCGCCGAAGACCAGCGCGTCGCCCCACAGCGGCAGATCGAGGGCGGCGGTGACGCCCGCGGTGCCCAGTGCGGCGGCACCGAGCATGAGCAGCGTCAGATCCCCGGTGAGCATTTCCGCCGCCGCCAGGACGATGCCCGCGATCAGCCAGATTATTGCGGCCACGTCGTCCAGCCTAGCCGTGATCGGCCCGTGGCGGGCGGTCTCGCGGCACCCGGCGAACCGAGCGCGCGCGGCGGAACCGGCCCCAACTACGCACCCGCCCAACGCCGGACCCGATCGCCGCGGCGTCGGTCCACCGGGTGCGGGTCCGGTCGCGGTACGTTCGTGAGGTGAGTGCACGTGGCGGGTACGGCGACATCTTTTCCGGGCATCAGCGCAGCAAGAAGACTCCGGTGCCGAAGGTCAGCGCCGAGCGCGACCTCGTGGTCGAGGACGCGGCGAGCGGATTCTGCGGTGCCGTAGTCGGTTTCGACCGCAGCTACGACGGCGAGTTCGTGAAACTCGAGGACGGCCGCGGCGCGGTCCGGCTCTTCGCGCTGCGCGAGGCGGCGTTCCTGATCGACGGGAAACCCGTGACCCTGGTGCGTCCCACCGCGGCCCCGCCCAAGGCGCCGACGCGGTCCGCGTCGGGTTCGACCCGGGTCGAAGGGCTGCGTGCCCGGGTGGCCCGCACGAGCCGGATCTGGGTGGAGGGCGTGCACGACGCGGCCCTCGTCGAGCGGGTGTGGGGCCATGATCTGCGGGTCGAGGGCGTCGTCGTCGAGCATCTCGAGGGCCTCGACAATCTCGGCACCCGCCTCACCGAGTTCGGCCCCGGGCCCGGCGCGCGGGTCGGGGTACTGGTCGACCACCTGGTGACCGGGTCCAAGGAGACCCAGCTGACCACCGGCCTCGGACCACACGTGCTGGTCACCGGGCATCCGTACATCGACGTGTGGCAGGCGGTGCGACCGGCCGCGGTGGGCATCGAGGCCTGGCCGACGGTGCCGCGCGGCGAGGACTGGAAGACCGGCGTCTGCGCGCGCCTGGGCTGGGGAACACCGCAGCAGGGCTGGCGCCGGGTGTACGACGCGGTCGACTCGTTCCGGGATCTCGAGGCCCCGCTCATCGGCGCGGTCGAACGGCTCATCGACTTCGTCACCGAGCCCGAGTAGACCACCCGCAGGTCAGACAGGTCCTCATCGCCCACACGCGATTCCGGGCGAACCTTTATGCTCGATGATTATGTGCTCTCCCAGTGCGACGTTGACGCTGTGGGCCGGCTCGTGGCTGGCCGGGACCAGCGCGCCCGATGACGTGCTGGAGGCGCTGCACACGTGGGCCGCGCGCCACACCCTCGCCGCGGGCGACCCGGTCACCGGTGGCCGCAGCGACCTGCCGTGGACCTCCCGCGACGAATCCGCGGGCACCGGAGTGATGCCGCTGCTCAAGGTGATCCGGGAGGCGATGGCGCCGCCCGGCGCGCAGCTGCGCCTGGTCCTGCCCGCGCCGGGCGACGTGCGCGGACTGCCGATCGGCACCGCCTTCGCGGCCGACGCGGTCGACGCGGAGGAGGGCCTGCTCCTCGGCGTGCCGGGCGACCAGGGCACCGGCCTGATCCCGCACTGGACCGACGACGAGATCCTGCAGTGGACCGTGTACAGCGTCGACATCCCCCGGGTGGTCGGCCCGGACATGTCCCTCGGCGAAGCCGAGTACACGATGCGGGAATCGGTGCGCGATGCCGCCGACGCGCTCATGCGCCTGCACACCACCTCGGTCGGCGCCTCCGACACCGACCCGCGCGAACAGATCGAAGCGCAACTGGCCGCGTACTCCCGGCACGCCTACCCCGACTCGATCCCGTTGCGCGCCAAGCGGATTCTCGATACCGCCGACCACGTGGCCGCCATTCTCACTGTCGCCCAGCACGAACCGGCATCGGCGCCGACCTCGGCGTCGGCGATCGGCGCGCACGAGTCGCTGCTGCGCCCACTGTGGAACACCATCCGCGAGGCCAGGCTGGCGGCCGTCCACGCCGCCGCCGGACCGCCCCGCTGACCACAGCGGAAGAGCAAGTGCCGCTTCAGATTCCGCCGATGGCGGTCTTCATGTCGGGGGCATCGAGGACCTGCAGCGTATCGGTCCGCACATCGGGGCAGCTCTGGCTGGTGACCGTGTCGACGATGTGCCGGTCGTAGGAGATGGCGGCATTGGCCGCGGTGTTCTGTTCGGTCCACAGCTTCATGACACCTGTGAAAGCCACCTCGGCCACCTGCGGACCGAGCGCACGCCAGGTGCCCTGCTGAGCGTCGAGGATGCCGCACAGTTCGTCGACCATGGCCGGTGTGATGGGCGGTTGGGTGGGCGCGGGGCCGGTCTCGTAGCCCGAGTCACCACCGCAGCCGCTCAGTGCCAGCGTGGCCGCGGCCACGACCAGCAGGGGAACCGCCCGTCGCCTTGTCGAACGCATCGGAAGACCTCCGATCTGTCGAGCACAACTGGCGAAAGCCTACCCTCCGCACCCCGGCGAACCGGGGAATGGTTATCCGGTTGTGTTCAGGAACGCGCCGGGCGCGGCGGCTGTTCGCAGCAGCCCGGCGCGCAGACGGCGCCGTCGACGGTGCAGCCGTAGCCGGGGACGGCGCCGAGTTCGCGCACGACTCCCCCGGCGACGCGTTCGGAGATCAGCTCCACCACCATGCGCGCGAATCGCGGGTCGGTCCCCGGGGTCGACGCGCGGGCGAAGGCCATGCCGAGTTCGGCGGCGCGGTCGGCGGCCTCGTTGTCGAGATCCCAGATCACCTCGAGGTGGTCGGAGACGAAACCGACCGGGCACACGACGACGGCGTCGATTCCCTTGCCGTGCAACACGTCCAGATGATCGACGATGTCGGGTTCCAGCCAGGGCACCTGTGGCGGGCCGGAGCGGGACTGCCACACGACGTCGTACTCGGTGAAACCGGTGGCGGCGGCGCACAATCGGGCCGCCTCGGTGACCTGCCTGCTGTAGAGGCGCCCACCGTCGGCGGGTGGTCCGGCGGCGATGTCGGCCGAGACCGGGATGGAGTGCGCGGTGAACACCAGGCGCGCGCCCGCGCGCCGGTCGGCGGGGAGCGCGTCGACCGCGGCGGTGATCGCGTCGGCGAACGAGGCGATCAACAGCGGGTGATCGTAGTACTGGCGCAGTTTCGTCAGTTCGGGCGCGCTCGCCCCGACCGCGGCGCGCGCGCGGGCGATGTCCTCGTCGTACTGACGGCACCCCGAGTACCCACCCCACGCCGAGGTCGGGAAGACGAGGGCCGAGCGCACGCCGTCGGCGGTCATCGTGGCGACGGTGTCCTCCACCATCGGATGCCAGTTCCGGTTGCCGAAGTACACGGGCAGGTCGAGCCCGGCGGCGTCGAGTTCGCCCTCCACCGCCGCGATGATCTGCCGGTTCAGCGCGTTGATCGGCGAGACCCCGCCGAAATGCAGGTAGTGCTGGGCGACTTCGTCGAGGCGGGCGCGCGGGATCCCGCGGCCCCGAGTGACGTTCTCCAGAAACGGGATCACGTCCTCGGGGCCCTCGGGACCGCCGAAGGACAGCAGCAGCAGGCCGTCGACCATCAGTTGGTGAAGTTCTCCGGGAACCACATGTTGTGGCTCGCGCCGCCGTCGACGTAGATGATCGAGCCGGTGGTGGCGGGCAGCCAGTCCGAGAGCAGTGCCACGATCGACTTGCCGACCGCGCGCGCGTCGGCGCCGTCCCAGCCGATCGGCGACGCGCCGTCCCAGTACTCGTCGAGCTGGCGCAGCTGCTTGGCGTCGTCGGTGGCGGTGCCCGCGATGGCCTTGGCCGCGAGGGTCTTCACCGGGCCGGCGGCGATCAGGTTGGAGCGGATCTTCTTGGCGTAGCCCACTTCCCGGGCCACGTACCGGTTCACCGACTCCAGCGCGGCCTTGGACACGCCCATCCAGTTGTAGTACGGCATCGCCACGCGCGGGTCGAAGTCCATGCCGACCAGCGAACCGCCCTCGTTCATCACCGGCAGCACGGCGCGGGCCAGCGAGGCGTAGCTCCAGGCGGAGATCTCGAAGGACTTGGCCACATCGGGGCCGGGGCCCTCCAGGAACGGCACCGCGTCCGGACCCATCAGGGTCTTGGGGGCGAACGCGATCGAGTGCAGCACACCGTCGATGCCCTCGGGCGCCAGCTCACGCAGCGCGTCGGCCAGCGCGTTCAGGTTCTCCTCGTTGGTGACGTCCAGCGGGATCGCCGGCGGCACCTCCTGCGGGAGCCGCTTGGCGATGCGGTCGATCAACCGCAGCCGCTCGGGAATGCCGGTGATGATCACCTTCGCGCCCTGCTCCTGCGCGACCGCCGCCGCGCTGAACGCGATCGACGAATCGGTGATGATGCCGGTGATCAGGATGGTCTTGCCTTCGAGCAGTCCGCCCATGGGTTTTCGGTTCTCCTGCGTTCGTGGACGCGGCGACCGGTTCGGCGCCGCGGGAAGTCGGTCAGCGGGTCAGTGGCCCATTCCCATGCCGCCGTCGACCGGGATGACGGCGCCGGAGACGTAGCGGGAATCCTCGGAGGCGAGGAAGCTGACCACGGCGGCGACCTCTTCGGGCTGGCCGACCCGCCGCAGCGGAATGTACTTCTCGACCATGTCCTTCATGTCTTCGGGCAGGTCGGCGGTCATGTCGGTTTCGATGAAGCCGGGCGCGACCACGTTGGCGGTGATGTTGCGCGAACCGAGCTCGCGGGTGACCGAGCGGGCCAGACCGATGACACCGGCCTTGGACGAGGCGTAGTTGATCTGCCCCGCCTGACCCATCATGCCGACCACCGAGCCGAGGAAGACCATCCGGCCCCACTTCGCGCGCAGCATCGCCCGGTTGGCCCGCTTGGCACAGCGGAACGCACCGGTGAGGTTCGCGTTCACGACCTTCTCGAACTGCTCCTCGGTCATCCGCATCAGCAGGGTGTCGTCGGTGATGCCCGCGTTGGCGACCAGCACCTCGACCGGACCCTGGTGCGCCTCGACCTCGCTGAACGCCCGGTCGACCGATTCGTTGTCGGTGACATCGCATTTCACACCGAACAGGCCCTCGGGCACCCCCGATCCACGGTGGGTGACGGCGACCTTGTGGCCGTCGGCGAGCAGGCGCTGAGCCACCGCGAGACCGATACCGCGGTTACCGCCGGTCACCAGGACCGAGCGGGATGTGACGTTCGACATAGGGTCCAACCTATCTGTTCCGGTTCGTGTGCCCCGCGCCAGGGTCGCGCCGTTGCGACTACTCACAACGCGGGGTTGCAGTGCTAGGGCAGGCGTTGACGATAGACCAAACTCACCACGACACCGGCGGTGACGAACAGCATGCCGAACAGCAGCCACGGCCTGCTCGCGTCGCCCCTGGTGGTCTCGTAGCCGATCTGTTCCTCGAGCGTGTCGTAGACGGCGCGCAGTTCGGCCAGCGACGACGCGGTGTAGAACTCGCCGCCGGACAGTTTCGCGATCTCCTGCAGCGAGGCGTTGTCGACGGGCACCTTGACCCGCTGCGACCCCTTGCCGTCGGAATCCGGGATCTCCACGGTGCCCCATTCGGTGCCGAAGGAGATGGTGGAGACCGGGATGTTCTTGTTCTTGGCCAGGCGCGCCGCGGTGAAGGCGTGGCGCGGGTTGTCGACGTCCTTGTCGTCGGGCACGGTCTGCTTGCCGTCCGACATCAGCACCACGCGCGCGGGCGGCGGGGTCTCGGCGCCGCCGAGGACCGCGGCCAGGGTGTCGATCGACTGGAGCGCGGTCAGGATGCCCTCACCGGTGGCGGTGCGCTCGGCCAGCTTGATGTTGTCGATCGAGTGTTTGACCGCCTCGCGGTTCGTCGTCGGCGAGACCATCACCGAGGCGGTGCCGGCGAACGTGACGAAACCGAGGTTGATGCCGGGGGTCAGGCCGTCGACGAACTCCTTGCCCGCCCGCTGCGCGACCTGCAGGCGGTTGGGCTCGACGTCGGTCGCCTCCATCGACAGCGACACGTCCATCACCAGCACGACGGTCGCGCGGTTGCGCGGCACCTTCTGCACGGCGGTGGGTCCCGCGGCGGCGATGGTGAGCAGCACCAGACCGGCCAGGATGAGCGCGATCGGCGCGTGCCGCATCGGGCTCGGCCGCGACGGGGCGACCTTCTCGAGCACGGTCATGTTGCCGAACTGCAGCATCCGCCGGTGCCTGGCCCGCTGCACCAGCACATAGCCGAGGACCAGCAGGGCGACGACGGCGAGGAATCCGAGCCAGACGACGGCCGTGAAATGCGAAATACTCACTGGCGAGGCACCCGCCCGCTCGGGGCGCCGAGGCTGTGGCGCCGGGTGGACACGAACCGGACCACATCGGCGATCCAATCCCGGTCGGTCCGCAGGGAGAGCACCGGCGCGCCGCAGCTGCGCAGCGCCTGCTGCACCTGCTCGCGCTGGGCCGCCGCCGCGGCCGCGAAATCGGCGCGCAACGTGGGGGTGACGCTGAATTCCCTGGTGTGCCCCGACTCCGGATCGTGCAGCACCACATCACCGCCGTCGGGCAGGGCCACATCGAGCGGATCGAGCACCTCGACGGCGAGCAGATCGTGGCGCGCGGAGATCGCGCGCAACGAGCGCTGCCAGTCGACGTCACCGAGGAAGTCGCTGATCACCACGGCCAGACCGCGTTTGCGCTGGGGCCGGCGCAGCGATTCGATGCCCGCCTTCAGATCACCGCGCACTCCGTCGCGGGCGTGCGGGGTGGTCGCGATGCCGCGCAGCATCGTCTGCGCGTGCAGCCGACCACTGCGCGCCGGGATCCGCACCAGATCCTGGCCGGTGGCCACGACGGCGCCGATGCGATTGCCGCCACCGGAGGTGAGGTGGGTGATCGCCGCGGCCGCCGCGATCGCCAGATCGCGCTTCTGCACCCGGCCGGTGCCGAAATCCAGGCTCGACGACAGGTCGACCACGAGCCAGGTCTCGAGCTCACGGTCGGCGATCATCTGCCGCACGTGCGGGTGGGTGGTGCGGGCGGTGACCGACCAATCCATCTGCCGCACATCGTCACCCGGCTGGTACAGGCGCGCCTCGCCCGGTTCCGAACCCGGTCCGGGGATGAGTCCCTGGTGGTCGCCGTGCAGCACACCGTCGAGCCGGCGCCGCACCGTCAGTTCGAGCGTCTTCAGCGCGGCGGCCAGTTTCGGGTCGGTCAGTTCACCGGCACGGAACGACGGCGGCGCGTGGGACGAGGTGGGCACGCGGACAACGGGTTCCGGCGCACTCACTGGGGCGCGACGTGGCCGGCGGGCTGGGACTGCTGCCCGTTCGCCGGCTGCGGCACGGGCTGTTGCTGGGGCGGCTGGGGCACGGCGGGCTGCTGCGGGGCGGCCTGGCCGCCGACGGCCTGCGGCGCGACCTGCGGCAGACCGACGGTCTGCAGGACCCGCTTGATGACCTCTTCGGGGGTGACCTCGTCGGCGAGCGCGTCGTAGGACAGCACCAGGCGGTGGCGCAGCACGTCCGGGATGACCTCGACGACGTCCTGCGGCACCACGTAGTCGCGGCCGCGGATCAGCGCCACCGAGCGCGCCGCGGCGATGATGCCGAGGCTGGCACGCGGCGAGGCGCCGTAGGAGATCCAGTTGGCGACATCGTTCATGCCGAATTCGGCGGGGGTGCGGGTCGCGGTGATCACCCGGACGACGTAGTCGACCAGCGCGTGGTGCACGAAGACGTTGGCGGCCAGCTTCTGCAGGCGGATGATGTCTTCGGGCGCGAGGATCTGCTTGGGCTCCGGCGGCGTGACGCCCATCCGGTAGATGATCTCGCGCTCCTCCTCGACGGAGGGGTAGTCGACGACGACCTTGAACAGGAAGCGGTCGCGCTGCGCCTCGGGCAGCGGGTACACGCCCTCGCTCTCGATCGGGTTCTGGGTCGCCATGACCAGGAACGGATCGGGCATCGGGTAGGTCTTGCCGCCGATCGACAGCTTGCGCTCGGCCATCACCTCGAGCAGCGCCGACTGCACCTTGGCGGGCGCGCGGTTGATCTCGTCCGCGAGGACGAAGTTGGCGACGACCGGACCGAGCTCGGTGTCGAACTCCTCGCGGCCCTGGCGGTAGATGCGGGTACCGATGAGGTCGGTGGGCACCAGGTCGGGAGTGAACTGCACCCGGGAGAACGAGCCGCCGACCACCTTCGCGAAGGTCTCCACCGCGAGGGTCTTCGCGACGCCGGGCACACCTTCGAGCAGCACGTGACCACGTGCCAGCACGCCGACGAGCAACCGCTCGACCAATCGATCCTGACCGACGATGACCCGTTTGACCTCGTAGATCGCCTTCTCGAGAGTCTGGACGTCACGCTCCAGGGTGCTCGGCGCAGCCGTACCGGCGTCCTTCGCCAGCTTCGGCCCGCTCACACCTTCCGTCGAAGTCACCAACATCCCCGCTTTCGCCTCGGTCCTGTGCGTGCGGCACCAACTATTCCAGGTAACAGCCCGGCGCGCCGCAACCGGCCAGGAGTGGACGCGAATTCGTCGTATTACCCGCCGGCCCTGCTTGCCCGTCACCCTACGCATGTCGCGCGTCCACCGCACCGCGCGACGCGGGCGGTGGTGCGGGTGGTCTCCGTCGGCCGTGAGTGTTCAGCAATTTGTCGGCAACATGATTTTCGTCATGGTCATTACCTTGGGTAACGATCAGGAGACGGGCCAGTGGTCCCGCCGAGGTCATCGCATGGGAGGCGGACTTCGTGGCGTTGAACACACAGCTCAACAGTAATTTTCTGGACGGAATCGCTGTTCCATGGCTTATCCCCGGATGCCGGTTTTGTTCAACGGCGAATTGCCGGTCCGGCGGACTTTTCCGTCTAAGAAGGTGATCTCCATGCGATTCTCTGCGCACATGCGGTTGTCCCACGGTTTGCTGGTCGCGACCGCCATCGCCACCACCACGGCCCTCGGCCTCGCGGTCGCACCCACGGCGGCCGCGCAACCATGGACGCTGCCGGACATCGGGGCGATCGGGATCGACTCCGGTTCGGCTGGACTCGGCTCCTCCGGAGACGGCGGGGTCGATCTCGGTGGCGCCGTCGGCACCGAACTCGGCCTCGGCACAGGCAGTTCCGGATCCGGGTCGGCGGCGGGCAGCGGTGACGCGCCGGCCTTCGGCAGCGGATCGGCCGCCGGAAGCTCCGAGGCCCTCGATGCCGGAACCGCGCTCGCCACCGGCAGTTCGGGCGCCGTGGGCACCGGCAGCGCAGACGCCCTCGCCACCGGCAGTACGGGCGCCTTGGCCACCGGCAGCGCAGACGCCCTCGCCACCGGCAGTACGGGCGCCTTGGCCACCGGCAGCGCAGACGCCCTCGCCACCGGCAGTACGGGCGCGACTGGCCTGCTGGGTTCCGGCAGCGCGGCGGCCGGGAGTTCGGCCGCGGGTCTCGGGGCGCTCACCGCGCTGCTGGAGACGGGAAGTGCCGTCGGCGGTGGCGCGGCGCTCGGTCTCGGCGCGGGCAGCGCGGGCGCGCTCGGTGCCGGAAGCGCCGGTGCACTCGCGACGGGTAGCGCGGGGGCGGGCGCACTCGGGGCGGGCAGCAGCTTGGCGACGCTCGGCCTCCTCCTCGGCACAGGGAGCGCCGCGACCGGCAGCGCACTCGGCAGCGCCGCAGTCGGTAGTGCAGGACTCGGCAGCGCAGCACTGGGCAGCGCCGCGGTCGGCAGCGCCGCGGTCGGCAGCGCGGCACTCGGCAGCGCGGCGGTCGGTGGCGCACCACTCGGCAGCGCGGCACTCGGCAGCGCGGCGGTCGGTGGCGCGGCGCTGGGAGCCGGTTCTTCGCAGGGTCTGGCTACGCCTGGGCCTGGCGCGTCGGACGGCCCCCGTG
>NZ_JARWOJ010000158.1 GCF_029868625.1 Nocardia neocaledoniensis
CTGCTGGCGATCATCGTCGTCGGCGCGCTCGGCGCGCTGTTCGCGCCCGCGTCGAGCCGGTACATGGCACAGGACTACGGCGAGATTCCGGAAGAGCGCTCGTAGGCGGACCGGCGTCGGCCACGGCTGCGGCGTATCTGCCGTGCGTGGACGGTCAGGCCGTGGCCTCGCGCAGTGCCTCCCGGCACAGGTGGTCGGCCCTGCGGGTCGTCTCCGGCTGCCGGTAGCCCTGGGTGAGTGCGAGTACCTGCGCGCAGGCGGTGTCGAGGTCGATGAGGTGTCCGACCGAGACGAACAGTGGCTTCACCTCGTCGCGGGTGCGCAGTGCCCGGCCGACGATCTCACCGTCGATCCGGATATCGCTGACATCCCCGCGCCGCGGGCCCGGCGGCTCGTATTCGCCCCACACGGATTTGGCCACGCCGATTGTCGGAATTCCGGTCAGCAAACCGATGTGACAGGCCAGGCCGAAACGGCGGGGATGGGCGATCCCTTGCGCATCGCACACCAGCAGATCCGGTGTGCCGGTGAGTTTCGCCAAGGCCGCGACGGTGGCCGGCAGCTCCCGGAAAGCGAGTAGTCCCGGAACATAAGGAAATGTCGAAATTCCATGTGCCACTGCGGATTCCACAGTTTCCATGGTCGCCATATCGAGCGCGACCGCCGCGGTGGCCACCGTGCCGTCCTCGGCGTAGGCCGAATCGATGCCCGCCGCCGTCGAGAAGTTCGGCGGCGCCGGGTTTTCCGCACGCACCAGCGGCCGCAGTTCGTCCTGCAACGCGATCGCCTCGTCCGGGGTGCGCGGCCATTCGCGCGGTACTTCGACGCGCACGCGATTCAGCTCGCGGTCGCGGCCAGTGCCGTGAGCTCGGCGCCGGAGATCCGGTATCCGATCCACTCGTCCTGCGGTGCGGCCCCGAGGGATTCGTAGAACGCGATCGACGGCGTGTTCCAGGTGAGCACCGACCACGACACCCTGCTGTACCCGCGCTCGACCGCCTCCGCCGCCAGCGCCGCCACCAGCGCCCGCCCGAGCCCGGTCCCGCGCGCCTCCGGCCGCACGTACAGATCCTCCAGATAGATCCCGTGCACCCCGTCCCAGGTCGAATAGTTCAGGAACCAGATCGCGCACCCGACCACCACCCCGTCGTGCTCGGCGACATGCGCGAACAGCGCGGGCGCCGCCCCGAACAGCGCGGCGTCCAGCTGCGCGTCGGTGAGCGTGCACTCGGCCGGTGCCTTCTCGTACTCGGCCAGCTCGTGCACGAGCGCGACCATCACGGGGACGTCGGCGGGGGTCGCGCGGCGAACGAGCGCGCTCATCGGGCAGCTCCCTCGGTCGGTTCGGTGCGGGTGGTGAGGTTGTGGGCCCAGATGGTGTGGGCGTCGTGGTCGTAGCCGAGTTCGCTGATCGCGCCGGTGGTCATCGCGAAGCGGCGGCCCTCGGTGACCGCGAGTTCGGCCCAGCGGGCGATGAGGACGCGGGAGAAGTGGCCGTGGCCGACGAGGATGACGTCGCGTTCGGCCAGCATCGGCTCGGCCTTGCCGAGGACGCGATCGGCGCGGGCGCCGACCTGCTCGGCCGTCTCGCCGCCCGGGGTCGGCGCGGTCCACACGGTCCAGCCGGGGACGCTCTCGCGGATCTGGGCGGTGGTCAGGCCCTCGTAGTCGCCGTAGTCCCACTCGGCCAGGTCGTCGTCGATCTCGGCATGCCCGAGCCCGGCCAGTTCGGCCGTGTGCCTGGCGCGCAGCCGGGGGCTGCTGAACACGATCGGATCGCGCAGGTCGAGCGAGGCCAGCACCAGTCCGGCCGAGCGGGCCTGGGCCTCGCCGCGCGGGGTCAGCGGCAGATCGGTGTGGCTGGTGTGGCGGCGCTGACTGGACCAGGTGGTTTCGCCGTGGCGCAGCAGGACCACTCGGGCGTCGGGTGTGGACATGGCTCCATCATGGCAGGCGCCGGTGACTCAGCCGAGCGCGTAGAGCTGACCGCCACGGCGTTCGAGCACCGTCGTGCCGAGCACGGCGGTGGAGATGGTGCCGCCGTCGTAGTCGTTGCGCTGGACGGGGATCCGGGCGACGGTCGCGCCGTTGGCGGTGTCGACGGCGAGCAGCCCGTCGGTGACGGGAACGAGCAGCCTGCCCGCCATCAGCGCCGGGGTGCCGAGCACGTCCGGGACGGTCCAGACGGGCTGTAAAGTGCCGGCGCTCAACGCGATCAGGCTCTTGCCGGTGAACACGTAGAGGGCCGAACCCAGCTTGGTGACAGTGGCCCGGTCACTCCACGGCTCGGCCAGCTGGTGCACCGCGATCTCGTTGCCGGTGCCGTCGTGCACGGCGATCCGGGCGGGCTGGCCGAGGCCGGTGGCCGTCGCGGGGGCGGGCGGGTAGTAGACGGCCACCTTGTTGTCGGAGACCGCGAGCACGCGAACCTCGGGGGAGTCGGCGCCCGGCGCGGTGAGGACGCGCGAGCCGTGCTCCTCGGGCTGGGTCGCCTCCTTCGGCGCCGGATTGAGCACGGTGAGCCGGGCGGTCGAGTCGGCGGGGCAGCGTTCCAGGACCGCGAGGCGCGACGAACTCGAGGCGGCCGAGGTGAGCGCGCAACCGCCGCGGGGCTGGTAACCCGGATTGACCGGCGCGTCGACGTAGCCGTATTCGAGGGTGCGCACCAGATCGGAGCGCCACATCTCCAGCCGGTCGGTACCGAGGGCGACCAGGTATGTGCCGTCGCCGCTGACCCGGACGGCGTCGTCCATGTAGCTGCTGCGGGCCGCCTCGCGCGCGCCGGTATCGGCGTCGAGCATGGTGGTCTGGCTGCACCCGCGCTGATCGCGATAGGTGGCGATCACGGTGCCGAACTGGGATTCCACCGCGCACAGCGGCATGTCGCGGTGATACCACCACAGCTGTTCACCACTGACCGGGTCGCGGCCGCTCACGGTGCCGTCGTCGCCGGTGACCACCACATTGCCGGAGGTGAGCGCGCGGCTGCTGCCGGTGTCGGCCGCGTGCCACATCTCGCGCAGCGAGGCGGGCAACTGCGTCGCCGCGGTGACGGTCGGCGCGGGGGAGTCGGCGGTGACCGCATCGGTCCCGGTGACATCGGCCCGCGCCCACACCACGATCGCCGCCACCACAAGGATGACGGCGATCGCTACTGCGGCAAAGATATCGGCGCGCGTCCGCCGCTCGGGTGCGAGCACACAGCGAGTGTATTTGCAGGGCCCCGGCGGCCCCCGGGGCCCCCCCCCCCCCGCCCCCCCCCCCCCCGCCCCGCCCCCCCGCCCCCCCCGCGGGCGGGGGGCCGCTCCCGTTCGGACAGCTTCCCCGGTCAGGCGCGTGCCGACGGCGGCCGCACCCTTCCGCGCCGGCGGCCCGCCAGGGGCGCGGGCCC
>NZ_JARWOJ010000159.1 GCF_029868625.1 Nocardia neocaledoniensis
CCCGCCCCCCCCCCGCGGGGGCGGGGGGGGCCCCCCCCCCCCCCCCCCCGCCCCCCCCGCGCCCCCCCCCCCCCCCCCCCCGCGATCGCGCGATCGGCCCGCCCGATCACCGGGGTCAGCGGGCGCCGGCGCGCAGGACCACCTTGCCGTTGCGGCCCGGCGTCTCCGAGACCACGGCGGCCTCGCCGGCGCGGTCGAGCGGGAACTCGGCCTGCACGTCGAGGCGAACCGTGCCGTCGGCGGCCCAGCCGACCAGTTCGGTGATCAGGCGGACGTAGTCGCCGCGATCGATCTCGGCGCCGCGCTGCTGGCCCCAGAAACCTTTCACCACAGCCTGTTTGAAGATGACCGCGCCGGTGTCGATGATCAGCGGCTGACCCGACAGCGCGCCGAAGGACACCAGCTCACCGCGCGGCGCCAGCAGCGACATCAACGCGTTGGCGGCCGGACCGCTGACCTGATCGACACCGCGCACGATCGGTTCACCGTTGGTGACCTCCGCCGCCCGCGTCGCCCACCCGTCGACCTCGGTGTCGAGCACCGGACCGAAACCGAGCTGCTCGAGCGCGCGCACCGAGTCGGGACCACGCACCAGGCTCAGCACCCGGACCCCGCGCTGCTGCGCGAACAGGTTCACCTGGCGCCCGACCGCGCCGTTGGCGGCGTTCACCGCGATCCACTGGCCCGGCTGCACCCGCAGGTCGTCGAGCAGCATGAGCGAACTCAACGGCATGGCCAGCAGCTGGCAGGCGGTCTCGTCGGGCACGTTCGGCGGCACCGGGACGACCTGGTCGGCGCGGGCCACGAAGAAGTCGGCCCACGCCGCCCGCGTCCCCGCGACCGCGACCCGCTGACCGACCTCGAGTCCGGTGACCCCGGCACCGACCGCGTCGACGACACCCACCGCCTCGGTGCCGGGGGTGGCGGGCAGCGGCGGCCGATAACCGTAGACGCCGCGGATGATGGCCAGATCGTGATTGTGGATCGGGGAGAGGACGGTCGCGATCCGCAGCTCACCCGGCCCGGGTTCCGGCGCGGGCACCTCCCGCGTCCCGAGCACGTCCTTCGGTTCGCCGAACTCGTCGATGACAACAGCCTGCATCTCCGCCTCCGTGGTGGTCGCGTGTCCCCGCCCGAGTCGGCTCCCATTGTGGCACCGCGGTGGCCTCGATCAGGGCAGCGGCGTTTCGTGCACGGCGCGCCAGCGCAGGTCGCGGTCGAGCACCGCGGTGACCCGGCGCGCCTCGGCCGCGGCGCCGACGCGATGGGTCTCGAGGAAGCGAAGCACGATCGTCGTGTCGTCGACGATGCTCTCGACCTCGGTGATGTCGATGACCAGACCGGGGCGGGCGTTGCGCGCGCCGCGCAGACCGGTCAGCAGTTCGTCGCGCGCGAGTACCGCACCGGCGGTCGTGACCATGCTGAACGTCGGATGCTGCGCGGCGGCGAAGCGGTCGAAGACCTCCTCGGGCGCGGCCGAACCCAGCCAGCGCGCCAGATCGGCGTGCAGGGATTCGACGGCGGCGACCAGTTCGGGGCGCGGCGGGACAGGGGTGTGCACGTCTAAATTCTAGGCGCACCGCGGCCGCGCCCGGCGATGTCAATACGCCGCGAGACGGATGTGGGAGGGCCCGGAGTAGGGCGGGGAAATAGCTCCCGCGGCGGACGAGCCGAGCGGGTCGGCACGCCTACCCTCGGTGGATGACCGTCGGAACACGCTCGTCCGCACCACCTTCGGGTCGACGCCTCGCCGAGGTCGACATCCTGCGCGGCTTCGCCCTGTTCGGCATCCTGATCACCAACGCGATCGTCGCGACCACCCTCTGGTCGGTGGCAGGCACCCGCGACAAGCCGGTCTCGGTGTTCGACGGCACTGTCGATCAGGTGGTGCGCGCCGGCGTCGACGCGCTGTTCACCGGCCGCTTCTATCTGCTGTTCGCGTTCCTGTTCGGGTATTCGTTCACGCTCCAGATCGCCGCCGCCGAGCGGGCGGGGGCCGCGCCGACCCGGCGGCTGTTGCGGCGGTGCGGCGCCCTGTTCGCGATCGGGCTCCTGCACGTCTATTTCCTGTGGATCGGTGACATCCTCACCCTCTACGCCGTGTTGTGTCTGCTGCTGATCGCATTGCGGAAGAAGAAGGCACGCACCGCGATCGGCACGGCGATCGTGCTGTACTCGCTGTGGTCGGTGTGGGCGTTCCTGCCCGGCAGCGAGGTCGGCATCCTCGGGCTCGGCGAGTTCTTCGACCTGCCGAAGCTCTCGGCCGACTACACCGGCGGCTTCGCCGACACCTTCGCCGCCCAGACCGCCATCGCCCCGATCTGGCTGTTCCTGATCTGGTTCAGTCAGGGCCTGCCGAGCCTGGCGATGTTTCTGCTTGGGATGACGGCGGGCAACCGCAAGCTGTTCGAGGACCCGGAGACGGTGCGCCGCTGGTCTTCCCGGGCGATGCTGATCGGATTCGGCCTCGGCGTGCCGATCTCGGTGATGACCTTCGGCCAGCTCATGCGCTGGTGGGACCCGCCGCTGCTGCACGGCGTGCAGTACCTGGTAGCCCCCGCCATGACCTTCGCCTACATCGCCGCCATCCTGCGCCTGGCGCACACGCGCCGCGTCGGCCGATTCCTCGCCCGGCTCGCCCCCGCGGGCCGCATGGCCGCCACCAACTACATCGGCCAGTCGGTCGTGCTCATGCTCGTCTACACCGGCTACGGCTTCGCCCTCGCCGACGACATCCCGCCCCTCGGCGTCCTCGGTGTCGCCCTGCTCACCTTCGCCGCTCAGCTCGCCGTCAGCATTTGGTGGCTGCGCGGCCACCTCTACGGCCCGATCGAGTGGGTCCTGCGGGCCGCCACCTATCGCACGATCCCGGCCTGGCGGCGACCTGCGGAACCCGCTGCGGCGCACGTCGAATAGGAGCTTCGGGCGGTGGGCCGGACGGCTGCTGTCATGGTTGCCGACGCGGCTTGCGTCCTTCGCGCGACGCGGTGGTCATTGTCTGCCAGAGGTCGGATCGAGCCGGTCGGCCTGGTGGAATTCCGCGCGCCAGCGGTGGCGTCCGGGGAAGTCGGGCCGGGGGAGGCGTTCGACGCGGACCGGGGTGAGGTCGGGGGTGGCGATGGCGTCGATGTCCGCCCGGGTGAGGGGCCATGGTGGGCCGGGCAAGGGAGTGGTGGCGATATCGGCGATGACGAGCAGGGTCGCGCCGGGAGCCGGAAAGGTACGCAGGGCGGCGAGGGCCGGCTCGCGGACGGTGGGTGGCAGCGACTGGACGGTGATCGATTCGATGACCAGGTCGAAGGCAGCCGCCCACGCCGTGGGTGGGTTCAGCAGGTCGGCGACCTGGTAGGCGACCGGTGACCCCGGGTGGCGGGCGCGTGCACCGCGGATCGCGGTGGGGGAGATGTCGAACGCGGTGGTGCGGATGCCCTGGGCGGCGACGAATTCGGCGTCGGTGCCCAAGCCGCAGCCGATGACCAGCGCGCGGGCCCCGACCGGAACCGGGTGGGCCGCGAGCCAATCCGCCAGCAGGGGGTTGGGGTAGGCGTTGTCCCACGGGACGATCGAGGACCCTGCCGCGGCCTCGGCGTAGAGCGGTTCGAACCATCCGGTCGGATCGTTCGCGGCCAAGGCTTCGGCGGCGAGGCGGCGGTCTGCGGGTTCCTGTGCGTCCGTCATGGGACCAGTCTTCACCACGGAGCGATCCGCGCCGGTCAGGGGACGAGGACGACTTTTCCTGTGGTGGCGCGGGATTCGAGGGCCTCGTGGGCCCGGGCGGCCTCCGCGAGGGGGAATTCGGTGAGGGCGGGCACGAAAGTGCCCTCGGCGGCGAGGTCCAGCGCGCGGCGGGAGAGCGGGAGCAGGTCGCCGCCCGCGCGCTCGATCATCGGGGGGCCGAGGACGGAACGGGAGGTGATGTGCCGGGTTGCGAGCGTCGCCGGGTCCAGGGCGGTTTCGGCGCCGCTGGACCAGCCGTGGATCAGGTGCGTGCCGCCGGGGCCGAGGAGGTCGACCGCGGCCGCGCCGTTCGCGCCGCCCACGCCGTCGAACACATCGGTCGCGGTCCGCCCACCCAGGCGGGCGCGGACCTGGTCCGGCCAGTCGGCGGCGGTGTAGTCCACGGCGATGTCGGCGCCGTTGGCCGCGACCCGGCGGACCTTCTCCGGCCCGCCCGCCAGCCCGACCACCGTGGCGCCCATCGCCCGGGCGTACTGCACGAGCAGGGTGCCGATGCCGCCGGCGGCCGCCGTCACCACCGCGACGCTGTCGGCATCGAGATCGGTGAACAGCAGAATGCCGAGCGTGGTGCGGCCGGTGCCGATCATGGCGACGGCGGCACCGGGCGAGACGGTGCCGGGGACGGTCAGCAGGCGACCGGCGTCGGCCACCGCCAGCTCGGCGTACCCGCCGGGGGCGGTGCCGAGGTGGGTGACCACCGTGCGGCCGAGCAGTCCCGGATCGACACCCTCGCCCACCCGGTCGACGGTCCCGGCGACCTCGCGCCCCGGCACCGTCGGCAGGGCGGGCACCGGGAACGGGCCGGGCTCCCCGCGGCGCAACGCGGTGTCGACCAGGTGGACACCGCTGGCCGCCACGGCGATGCGCACCTGACCCGCGCCGGGTTCGGGATCGGGGACGGTCTCGTAGCGCAGGTTCGTGGCCGGACCGAATTCGTGGAGTCTGATCGCGTGCATGCCCACCATCGTTCAACCTGAATGATGGTTGAGGTCAAGCGTGGTGGTCAGCCCGCGATCGGTCGCTGCTCGCGGTCGGCGCGGGCCGCGAATCCGTCGCACAGCGCGTCCAGGCCGAGGAACAGCAGGTCCTCGGAGGTCAGCTCGCTCACCCCGGCACCGTTCAGCTCGGCCAGGGCGGGCGGCACCGGGAACGAGGGGGTGCCCTCCAGCAGGTCCCGCAGGCCGTTCGTGTCGTCGGTGGCGGTGCGCTTCTCGGCCAGCAGCGAGCCGCCGACGACGGGCAGGCTCGCGCCGGAGATGTAGTTCCACACCGTGAAGGCCATGGTGGTGGCTTCGCGCACGGTCACGTCCAGCTCCCGCAGCCCCGCCACCAGCCAGGCGAGACTGTTGAGGCCCTGGGGGCCGAAGCTGTAGCGGGGCACCGCGAAGGTGAGCAGCACCCACGGATGCTGCTGGTAGAGCTCCCAATCGATCTGCGCCGCGATGCGCACGCGGTCGCGCCAGGTCCAGCCGTGGTCGGCCGGGTCGGGGTAGGGATGCCGGGCCGCGATCTCGTCGGTCATCGCGGCGATCAGTTCGTCCTTGTTGGTCACGTGCCGATACAGCGACATGGTGCCGACCTCGAGCCGCTCGGCGATGCGGCGCATCGAGACCGCGTCGAGCCCGTCGGCGTCGGCGAGGGCGATCGCTACGTCGATGATCGCGGTGCGTGTGAGCTTCGCATCAGTCATCCCATGATTCACTTTCCATGACCCCCGAGCATGCGTACACTGTACCCGTTACCCGCGTACGGCGTACGCAAACCCCTGGAAGGATGTCGGAATGACGAAGCTGGAACCGGCGGTGCCCACCGCAGTCGCCGGTGGACGCCGCGCGTGGCTCGGCCTCGGCGTGCTGCTGCTCCCGGTGCTGCTGGTGTCGATGGACATCTCGGTGCTGTTCCTCGCCATGCCGACCCTCACGGCCGACCTGGATCCCAGTGCCTCCCAACAGCTCTGGATCCTCGACATCTACGGTTTCATGCTGGCCGGACTGCTCATCACGATGGGCAATCTCGGTGACCGGATCGGCCGCCGCAACATCCTGCTCCTCGGCGCCTCCCTGTTCGGCCTCGCCTCCGTGCTGGCCGCGTTCGCGCCCAGCGCCGAGATCCTCATCGCCGCGCGCGTGCTGATGGGTATCGGCGGCGCGACACTGTTGCCGTCGAGCCTGGCACTCATCTCGAGCCTGTTCCCCGACGTTCGCCAACGCGCCACCGCGATCGGCGTGTGGACCGCGTTCTTCGCCGGCGGCTCGGCGGTCGGCCCGATCATCGGCGGGCTGCTGCTGCACCACTTCTGGTGGGGCTCGGTGTTCCTGATCAACATCCCCGTGCTGGCGATCCTGCTGATCTTCGGCCCGATCCTGCTGCCCGAGCACCGGTCCACCACGCTCGGCCCGCTCGATCTGCCCAGCGTCGCGCTGTCCATCGCCGGCATCCTGCCGGTGGTCTACGGCATCAAGCACCTGGCGGCGGAGGGCTTCGACCTCGCCTCGGTGGTGATCGCCGCGGTCGGCGTCGTCGTGCTGATCGTGTTCGTGCGCAGGCAGCGCAGCCTGGCCGAACCACTGCTGGACCTGAGCCTGTTCACCCGGCCGCTGTTCCGGGTCGCGATCGGGGCGAGCCTGGTCGGCATGATGTCGCTGGCCGCGATGAGCTACCTGACCAGCATCTACCTGCAATCGGTCACCGGGCGTGATCCACTGCAGGCGGCTCTGCTCGGCATCCCGATGGCGGTCGCGGTGTTCGTGTTCTCGATGAGCGGAGCCAGGGTGGGACGGGCGCTCGGGGTGCGGGCGACCTTCACCCTCGCGCTGGTGATGTCGGCCGTCGGCAACCTGATGCTGCTCGGCGTCGGTGTCGACGGTGGCCTGCCCTGGTACATCCTCGGCTCGATGATCGCGGGCATCGGCTACGGCATCTCGTTCACGCTGGTGTCGGACGTCGCGGTGTCGGCGGTGCCCGCCGAGCGGGCCGGGTCCGCGGTGGGCATCTCCGAGACCAGCTTCGAACTCGGCAATTCGCTCGGTCTCGCCCTGCTGGGTTCGGTGGCCGCGCTGGTCTTCCGGTCCGGCGGCGACTTCGGCGACACCCTCGGCGAGACGATCCTGCACGCGAACGGCGACAGCGGTCTGGTCGCCGCGGCGCGCGAGTCGTTCGTCAGCGGCATGCACGTCGCGACGACCGGTGGGGCGCTGCTGCTCCTCGCGATGGCGGCACTGGCCTGGCGGTCGGCGCGGGGCGCCCGCGCGATGACGACCGAGACCCGAGGTGAGCTGCACCACTGAGCGCCCTCACGGGGCGCCGGGACCGCCCGGTTGCATAGGATCGGCGGATGCGAAACGAGGGTGCGGGCCTGGCGACCTTGCTCGCGCTGGCCGACTCGCGCCTGCCGATCGGCGGGCACGTGCACTCCGGTGGCGTCGAGGAAGCGGTGGCGTCGGGGCTGGTGCGCGACACCGGAAGTGTCGAGCTGTATCTACGGCGACGCGTCGCGACCTCGGGCCTGGTGGCCGCCTCGCTGGCGGCGGCGGTGTGCGCGGGCACGCTGACGCCCGAGCGCGCCGAGCTCGAGGCCGACGCCCGCACCCCCGCCCCCGCCGCGCGCACCGCCTCGCGTGCGCAGGGCCGCGGCCTGCTGCGCCTCGCGAAACAGCTGTGGCCGAGCCACGAGTGGGCGCGCGCCGGTGTCCGACCCCACCTGTCGACGGTGTTCGGCATGGTCGGGTCGGCGTGCGGCGCGGACCCGGAGCAACTCGCCGGCGTGGTCGTCTACACCACGCTCACCGGTGCCGCCACGGCCGCGCAACGGCTGCTCGCCCTCGATCCGGCGGCCATCGCCGACGCCACGATCCGGCTCGCGCCGCTGTGCGACGCGCTCGCCGCCGAGGCCGCGGGTGCGCTCGCCGCGCTGTCGGACCCGCTGCAGGACGCCATGGCCGAACGTCATCTGCTGCGCGACATGCCGTTGTTCGCTTCCTGAGCTTCCCGAATTCCCCGTCCCCCGAGAAGGAGTACCCATGCCGCCCCATCTGATCGATGGCGAACCGCACGAGCACAGCCACGACCGCCCCAAGCGGCACCGCGCACCGGGCGAGGCGCTGCGCATCGGCATCGGCGGCCCGGTGGGCTCCGGCAAGACCGCGCTGGTCGCGGCGCTGTGCAGGCAGCTGCGCGACGAACTCTCCCTCGCCGTGCTGACCAACGACATCTACACCACCGAGGACGCGGACTTCCTGCGCCGCCACGCGGTACTGCCCGACGAGCGGATCACCGCCGTGCAGACCGGCGGCTGCCCGCACACCGCCATCCGCGACGACATCACCGCCAACCTCGACGCCATCGACGACCTGGTCGCGGCCAATCCGCCGCTCGATCTGATCCTGGTGGAATCCGGCGGCGACAACCTCACCGCCACGTTCTCCTCCGGCCTGATCGATGTGCAGATCTTCGTCGTCGACGTCGCCGGGGGCGACAAGGTGCCGCGCAAGGGCGGGCCGGGCGTCACGTTCTCCGACCTGCTGGTGGTGAACAAGACCGACCTGGCTCCGCTGGTCGGCGCCGACCTGGGTGTCATGGAGCGCGACGCGGCCAAGGTGCGTGAGGGCCGACCCACCGCGCTCGTGTCGCTGACCGACGACCCGGCCGCCACCCCCGTGCTGGCCTGGGTGCGTGAGCAACTGCGCGTCGTCGCCGAGCAGGACGCGGCCACCGGCGTTGCGCACTGAACTGAGCATTGTCGCCGCCCCGGGCAGGCTGCCGCGCATCGATGCGGTCGGCGGCCTGGCCGGGCGGTACACCGGCGCCGACACGGTGCACCTGATCGGCACCGCCGCGACCCCGCTCGGTGGTGACGAACTCGACATCCGCGTCACCGTGCTCCCCGGCGCGCGGCTGACGGTCCGCTCGGTGGCGGCGACGATCGCGCTGCCGAGCGCCCGCACCCCACTGTCGGTGGCGCACTGGCATTTCGAGCTCGGATCCGGCGCCACCCTGGACTTCGACCCGGAACCGACCATCGTGGCCGGGGGCGCCCGCCACCACACGGTGACCACGGTGCTGCTGGCGCCGGACGCGCGGCTGCGGCTGCGGGAACGGGTGCAGATCGGCCGCAGCGGGGAGGACGACGGCAGCTGGCGCGGTGACCTGATCGCCGATCTCGACGACGTTCCGCTGCTGCGGCACCGGCTAGCGCTCGGCGCCGGGACCCACACCGACGACCGGCTGCGCGCGCCCCGCGCACTCGACAGCGAACTCGTCTACCCCGACGACCGGCCCGCCTGGACAGGCGGCGTCGACGCGGTCCGGCTGCCGCTGGCCGCCGGGGGAACGCTCGCGACGCGCACGGGTACCCGGCTCGATGCCGAGGAGCCGCGCGCAGCCGCACCGGCGTTCGCGGTCGGCTGATCGGCGAAAACAACAGTGGGAGCCGGTATTCCGGCTCCCACTGTCACTACCCGGATCGCTCAGGCGCTGACGAGCTCCGCCTGGTCGGCGACCGTCTCCGGTGCTGCGGCCCGCGGCGGTGTGAGGAAACCACTGGCCGCGCCGACGGCGGCACCGACCCCGGCGCCGACGACCGTCGCGGGCACCGACACCGCCATGTAGCCCGCCATCCCACCCAGGATCGGACCGGCGACCAGGCCGACCGGCAGGAACGGCACACCGGCCACGAGGCCGGCGATCGCGCCGCCCGTGCTCGCCGCCATCGCGAACGGGATGGCCACCGTGGACCCGACCACCGCGCCGCGCGCCGCGCTGCCCAGGGTCGAGGCCGCGATGTGGTCGGAGCGGCTGCGCTCGAGCCCGACCGAGTCGAGGAAGGTCGCCAGGTTCGCCTCGGTGTTGGCCGCGGCGTCGTTGATCTGGATCGAGGTGTCCACCGGAACGAAGTCGGGCACCGGAACCTGCTGGTCACCGAAGCGGAACTGCCCCGGCGGCGGCAGGATCGGCGGCACCGGCGCGACCGCGGTCGGTGCGTGCAACGTGCCCACCGGAGACAGGTAGTCCGTCTCCGGGCCGGTGCGCGACCACTGCAGCGAGCTGCGCGTGTTCTCCGGCATCTGCTTGCCCACGTAAGGGGTGGCGTTGGGTGCCACCGCGTCGAACTCCGGCCCGGCCGGTTGATCGTGCTGGGTCACCGCCGCCTGCGCGGGATCGGCGTTCGCGGTGCCCGTGCCGATCAGGGCCATGACCAGGGGTACCGCTCCTGCCGCGACGACCGAACCCACCTTCTGTCGCTGCGGGCTCGGCGCCCTGTGTTTCCCCGTCGCCATAGATCACCTTTCATCCTGGGGATTGGTCACACATATGACCTCCGACATTCGGACCGGTGCCGGAGACGGATGGGTCCGAAACGGGAACGTGCCGGAAAGGGATCGCGGCGCGGAAACGCCGGGCGGGGGGGGGGGGGGGGGGGGGCCCCCCCCCCGGGGGGGGGGGGGGGGGGGCGGGGGGGGGGGGGGCGGGCCGCCCGCGGGGGGGGGGGGGGGGGGGGGGGGGGGGGGGGGGGGGGGGGGGGGGGGGGGGGGGG
>NZ_JARWOJ010000160.1 GCF_029868625.1 Nocardia neocaledoniensis
CCCCCCCCGGGCCCCCCCGCCCGCGCGGGGGGCGCCCCCCCCCCCCCGGGGGCCCCCCGGGCCGGGTGCGCCGCCCGCGCCGACCGCGCGTCCGACGGCCCGGCCCGCGCAGCCGACCCTGGACGAGTACTACGAGCAGCGTGCCGTCGCGGCCGGTGGCGGTGCGGCCGCGATCCCGGCCGCGCCCGCGCCCGCGGCGCCGGTTCCGGCCGTGCCCGCGGCGCCGAGTCAGCCCGCTGCCGAGCAGGACAAGGAGCCGGAGGCGAAGGAAGCCGCACCGGAGAAGCCCGCACCCAAGCAGACCCGGGCCAAGCGGGGCAAGGCGCCGATGCCGTCCTGGGAAGACGTCCTCCTGGGCGTCCGCAGCTCCGGACACTGAGGGCCGGGCTTCCCTGCCGGGTCGACGGCTGACGCGTGCCCGGTGAGTTACCCGAGTTCTTGCTGGAGCTGGTGATTCGTGGGAGGTGAATCGTGTTCGCGGCTTCCACGCTCTGGTATTGCGATACCGATGATCCCGTGGCGGTCCTGCGTAGCCGGCCGGAGCCCGATCCCGACGCGGCGGCGGCGCTGGCCGGGCAGTTGTACGCCGACCACGATCTGTTGCCGATCATGATCGGGACACTGAACGGGTGCGCGGCGCCGGATCGCGACGAGGTGTACATCGGCTGTTATCCGGGGCTGACGGTCGTGTGCACGGCCGAGGCCGCGCTGGTGCGGCCGACGCGGCTACCGGATCTGCTGGTGCGGCCGCTGGCGTCCGAGCACACGTACCTGGTCTCGTTCGACTCGCGCATCCACTGGGGCGCGTTCGCGCACTGGGAGCGCGGGGAATTCCGGCGCTCGTTCAGTTCCACGCGCGTCGACATCCTGGAGAACGAGGGCCTGCCGATGGTCTGGGAGCGGCCGTTCTGGGCAGGCGAGCATCCGGTGCCCTGGCAGGACGGCGCGCCGGGACCGCAGACCTTGCCGTTCGATCCGCCCGCGTTCGCCGACGCCGCCAACAACGCCTGGCTCGGCTTCGGCTACCGCGCCGCCGAACCCCGGCACCCCGGCCCCGGCGACCTCGCGGTGTGCGGCTTCACCCTGTATCCGAAGGGCAAGGCGCCGCGGCCACGCACCGCGCAGACGGCCAGTCCGGGCGCGGCCACCCGGCGTCGACGTGGCCTGCTCGGCTGGCTACGCGGCTCCGACCGGGTGCTGTGACTCAGCCGAGCTGGTCGAACAGCACCGCCAGCCAGCCGGACACGACCCCGAGCGCCGCACCGGCCAGCACCCACCGCACCACCGGCGTGAATCGCCAGCGCCACGCCGTCGGCGCCACCCCGACCGCCGCGACGACGTTCACCGCCACCGCTACCAGCGGATGCACCGCGGCCAGCGCGGCGCCGAAGGCGTACACCGCGACACCGCCGAGCGCGGCCACCAGCACGACGACCGTGAGCCCCGCCGCCCACGGCTCCGAATCCGGTTGCGCGCGATAGGGGCCGTCGGCCTCGTCGTCGTTCACAGCACCACCTCGCCGACGCTCGGTACCGGGTGCTCGGCGGTGTCCACTCGCCGCTCGCCGGGCTCACTCACGACGATCGCACCCGTTCGTAGAACGCCATGGCCGCCGCGGTCGCGACATTGAGCGAGTCGGTGCCCGGTGACATCGGAATCCGTGCCCGCACATCGGTGGCGCGCATGGCCTCCTCGGTCAGGCCCGGCCCCTCCGCGCCGAGCAGCAGCGCGACACGGTCGCCCGTCATCGCGGTGGCCAGGTTGACCGCGGCCGGATTCGGGGTCAGCGCGATGATCTGGAACCCGCGATCGCGCAACAGCTCCAGTCCGCCCGGCCATTCGGGCAGCTGCGCGAACGGGACCCGCAGGACGTGTCCCATCGAGACCCGCACGGCGCGCCGGTAGAGCGGGTCGGCGCACCGGTCGCCGAACAGCACGGCGTCGGCGCCGAGGCCAGCGGCGTTGCGGAACATCGAGCCGAGATTCTCGTGATCGTTGACGCCCTCGAGCACCGCGACCGTGCGGGCCCCGGCGAGGGCCTCCTCGACCGACAGCACGGCCGGCCGCGGCGCGACCGCGAGCACGCCGCGATTGAGATGGAAGCCCACCACCTCCGCCATCACCTCGGCGCTCGCCCGGTAGTACGGGATGTCGCGGCCCGCGAGATCGTCGGCGAGCGCCGCGTAGCGCTTGCCGACGCCGAGCAGCGCGCTCGGGGTGAACCGCGAATCCAGCATCCGCTGCACGACCACCACGCCCTCGGCGATGACCAGGCCCTTGCGGCCGGGCAGGTCCGGTCTGCGGTCGGCGGCGGACAGGTCACGGAAGTCGTCGACGCGGGGGTCGGCGGGGTCGTCGATGTCGATCACTTCGGCCACCGGACAATCCTGGCATGATGGATGCATGAAGCTCGTACAGTTGATCTTGAACATCCTGTGGGTGGTGCTGTGCGGTTTCTGGATGGCACTCGGCTACCTGCTCGCCGCCCTGATCTGCTTCATCCTGATCGTCACCATCCCGTTCGGCATCGCCTCGTTGCGGCTCGCCGGATACGTGCTGTGGCCGTTCGGCCGCACGGTGGTCGACAAGCCGAGCGCCGGCGCGGGATCGCTGATCGGGAACATCATCTGGTTCATCTTCGCGGGTTGGTGGCTCGCCATCGGCCATATCGCCACAAGTCTCGCGCTGGCGGTGACGATCATCGGCCTGCCGTTCGCGTGGGCGAACCTCAAGCTGGTGCCGCTGTCGCTGTTCCCGCTCGGCCACGAGGTGGTCGAGAAGGACGCGCTGACCAGTTGATCATTCCGATTCGGCGACGATCTGGTTCATGATCGCGACCGCCTGATCGAGGATCTCGATCTGCTCCGGGGTCAGGCTGGCCAGCCGCTCGGTCATCCACGCCTCGCGCGCGTGCGTCTCGTCGGCGATCAGCGCGCGACCGGCGGGTGAGAGGGAGACGATGATCTGCCTGCCGTCGGTCGGATGCGGGCGCCGCTGCACCAGGTCCAGGTCGGACAGCGAGGCGATGACGCGGGTCATCGACGGTGGCTGCACCCGTTCCTTGCCCGCGAGCACCCCGGGGGTCATCGCGCCATCGCGCGCCAGCGTCGCGAGTGCCGACAGCTGGGTCAGCGAGATCTGCGCATCGGCACGGCGGCCGCGCAGGTGTCGCGTGAGCCGTACGACGGCCAGTGAGAGGTCACCGGCCAGGGCACGGACGTCGGATGGCGTTGTCACAGTGCAGAACTCTACGGTACGTCCGCGCCCCCTGACGGGTTTCAGGTCGGTACTGTTTGGGTATGGATATCGGCCGCGTCGGAACTTCGATCCCTGAGCTGCCTCGCGGGCTGGTGGATCCGCGCCCGGTGGTGGTGGCCGGTTTCGTCGCGTGGCTCGTCGCCGCGGTACTGGTGTGGGTGAATCCGGCCTGGTCAGAGGCTAGACCAGTGTGCGCCATGGGGTTGGTGGTCGGCGTGCTCGGCGTGTCGATCTGGCTCGCGCAGCGGCGCTCGGCCCGGCGCGGCGACAAGGGCGCCCAGGTGGGTCTGTCCGCCGACTAGCCGGTCACCTCGAACTCGGCGCTGGTCCCACTGACCGGACGCAGCGTGCCGTCGGCGCCGAGGACGTCCACGTAGTGCACGAAGCGGTGCGTCCCCCTGGCTCGCGCCGGAATGTCCCAGGTGAAGCGCGCGATCGAGACTGCGTCGCCCTCCTTGCGCCAGTGGAACCGCACGTCCCACTCCCCCTCGTTGGCCACCCGCACCCAGTCGGCGCCGCTGCGGCGCTGCACCTCGAGGAAGGTGTCGCCGCGCCGCGGATTGTGTTTCGGATGCGCGGAGACGAACTCGACCGCCACCCGCGTACCGGCGCCACAGCTGGCGGGCGGCTGCACCAGCACGTCGCCGAAGGTGCGCCCGCGCGGTGCCGCGTCCGGCCCAGGCGTGGTGGCGAGGTTCGGTTGCAGCGCGGAGACATCGCGCGGCGCCGGACCGCGGCCGATCGCGCCGCCCGCCACGAATGCCGCGGCCAGCCTGCTGAATTCCTGCTGGTACGCGCCGAGCGTGTAACGACCGAACAGGGTCGAGGCGCCCTCGTACTGCTGGGCGTCGTACTCCTCCGGCGTGGTGACGTACTCGTGGTAGGCGTTCGCGTACCCCTGCAGCAGCACCTGTTCCTGGTCGACGCCGAGCACCTCCGCCACCGCGCGGCGCACCCGCAGGCCCGCCACGATCGTGAACTCCGCACCGGCGGCGGCCAGATACAGCTCGCCGATCCGGACCAGCTGGATCGGCACCACATTCGGCACCCACGGCACCGGCGGCAGCAGCCCGAGCGGCACCGCGACCGCCTTGGGCGCCTGCGCGTCGGCCAGCCAGGCGGGGTGCGGATGGTCGATGCCGCCGAGGAACTCGACGAACGGGTTGCGCACACCCTCGGGAATGGGGCCGCCGGGCAGGCCGGGGCCGTCCTCCACGCTGCCCGCAGCCAGTGACACGCCCGCCGCGGCGGGGGCGGTGCGCCGTGGCGCGCCGTCGGGGGTGAAGCGGCCGTCGACAGTGAGATCGGCGAGGTCGATGTAGCACAGCAGCGAGTCGACCGCGCCCGGCATCGATACCGCTTCCGCGGCGGCCGCTTTCGAGGCCGCGTACTGGCGTTCGCCGATGATCCTGGTGTTCTCGAACTCGTCGGTGGTCGGGCCGTCGCCGGGCGCGAGGTTGAGATTGGGCGACATGTCGCCCGCGTTGGTCTGCGCGAACGCGGCGATGTAGGACGGCTTCCCGTCCAGGTGCCGCACGCCGTGTTCGAGCTGCTCGGCCGCGTAGCTGGCGTAGCCCTTGTTGTCCGAGCTGATCAGGCTGTTGGCGTTCGTCATCGAGGTGTTGTGCGTGGCGAACCAGGTGAGCGCGCCCACCTCACGGCCCGCCCTGGCGAACACCAGGGTCGTCACGGCCGGGTCGATCGCGTCGGGGAACAGGGCTCGCTCGGCCTCCGGATTGCGGTCGAAGGCCACGCGGGAGCGGTTCACGCTGGCGTCGCGCAGGGTCGATCGTCCGAGCGCGATGGTGCCCGGCGCGAAGTCGGCGTCGGCCGCGGCGATCGCCTCGACGATGCCGTTCACCTCCGCGTCGTAGACCTGCTGCTGAAATCCCAGGGTTGCCAGGGTATAGGCGTAATCGTGCGCGGAACCGCCACAACTGGCATGGGTATGCGTGGAGGTGAGGACGACATTTCGCTCGGTATAGCGGTCCCCGAATCGCCGCGCGAGTGCGCCGAGCACGCCGTGATGCACGGAGCCGAACACGGCGCCGTTCTCCACCGCCACATACGCGATCCGATTTCCCCCCGACCCGATCACGAAGGCGCGCGCTCGCGGTCGCAGATGAATTCCCGCGGTGGCCTGATCGAGTTGTGAGTAGCCCATCATGCCGCATTCCGCGGCGGGCCCGGTGAGATCGGCGATGCCGAGGCCGAATTCGAACCCGCCCGGATTCGCGTGGGCGGCCGGGCCGCCGCCGGGCAGGGTGGCGACGACGGGCACAGCGGCCATACCCAGCGCCGAGGCGGCCAGGACGGTACGGCGGGACACGGACATCAGACGACTCCTTCGTGACTTCCGGTTCGGAGACAACCACATCAACTGGTCACATGTCCAGCATTTCTGGCGGATCGGCGAATTGACTGTTTGCCATGCGAGCGCTTAACTCGCACACGTGTCCTCCCGATTGAGCGTCGAAGAACGACGAGCCCACCTGATCGAGGCAGCGATCGGTCTCGCCGAGAAAAAGGGCGTGGCGGGCGTGACCACACGCGATGTCGCGCAAGCGGCCGGTGTCTCGCTCGGTGTGGTGCATTACTGTTTCGAAAACAAGGACGCGCTGATGACCGAGCTGGTCAAAGCGTTGTCCATGGAATTGCGGGATTCCGTCGACGCCGACGATTCGATCTGGGCCGACGCCGGAACCGGAAAAGAAGCACTTCACAAATTGGTGCGCGGCGGACTCGAACTGATGTGGCGCAACATCGAAGCCACACCGGAACGCCAGCTGCTCACCTACGAGACCACCACCTACGCGCTGCGTGAGGGCGAGTCGACGCCCGCCAAGATCGCCATCGCGCGCGAGCAGTACACGTTCAACGACAGCACCGTCGCCGATGTCATCGACCACTGCCGGGAGGCGACGGGGACGCGGTGGAACACGCCGGTCTCGGAGCTGAGCCGGTTCATCCTCAGCGTCATCGACGGGATCGTGCTGCGCTGGCTGGTCGACGACGACAGCGAGTCGGTGCAGAAGCAGCTCGACCTGCTGGCCGAGATGGTCGTCGCGCACGCCGATTAGGCGCGCGGCACCTGCACGTGCACCGCGTCGTCGGTGTGCCACCACGGGACGGTGACAGTACCCGTCACGGCGCCACGCAGGTGGATTTCCAGCGTGTCGTGCAGGACCAGCGCGCCGGAGGTGTCGGCCGGTGACCACAGCTGCCGCAGCACCACACCCAACGGGCTGGCGGCCCAGGTGGTTCGGGTGCCCGTCCCGAGGACCTCGGCGGTGACCTCCTCCGACACCAGCGGCAGGTCCAGCAGCGTCGCCAGCGACTCCGCGTGGGTGGTGTCGCCGACCACGAGGCGATCCGGTGCGACCACCAGGCCGAAACACGGCTGGTCGAGCACCATCGCGGTGCCCGCGTCGACGACCGCGCCGTCGAGTGCCCTGACCTGCTCGGGCAGGTCCAGCTCGCGCGGATCGAGCGCGCCCGAGGCGACCGCGGCCGCCAGCCGGGCATGGGTGCGCGCGATGACTTCGGGCGCGGGCGTTTTCGCGGGGTCGGCCAGCGCGTCGAGCAGTTCCTCGGCCAGCTCGGCCGACATGATGTCGGGGCGGACGAGGAGCGGGCGCAGGACGTCGAGGTCGCGGGGGTCGAAACCGGTGATCGCCGGGAGCAGTCCGGCGAATTCGTCGTCGTCCGGATGCCGGAGGCGGCCGAGAGCGACGCCGTCGAGGTGCGCGTGCCGGTGCAGCCACCAGGCGGTGTAGCCGTCGCCGTCGGCGAGCAGGGCGCGGGTACGCGGGACCGCGAGCAGGTGGCGTAGCGCTGTGGGCCAGCGGTTCTCGTCGACCAGGTCGAGGTCGCGCACGGCGGAGAGCTCGCGCGGATCCTCGGAGAGGCTTTCCCACCAGGCGGGTTCGTCGTCGAGGTCGTGGTCCGGGCCGACGGGGTCCTGATCGGTGACGACGCCGAAATCCCAGCCGACGCCGATCGCGCGCAGGGCCTCGGCGCCGTACTCGTCGACCACCGAGTCGGCGACGGTGCCGAACGGCGAATCCGGCTCGAGCACCTCCCCCAGCGGCGCGCCGGGGAGCAGCAGCTCGTCGGCGGGGCGCAATTCGCCGGTGTCGTCGGGCAGCTCGAGCAGGCCGAGCCAAGTGGGAAGCACCTCGGCGGGGGCGAACGGGGCGAGGCGCAGGACGGCGTCGACGGTGTCCGGGTCGGCCGGGTCGTGCTCGAGCAGGTCGCGCAGGCCGGGATCGGTGAGCAGATCCTCGGCGGTGGCGCTGCGGGCGCCCAGCCGCGACAGCAGCGCGTGCGTGGCGTCGGGATGGACCAGGCGGGCCCAGTGCACCGGCACCGCGACGGTGAGCTGGTCGTCCAGGACGACGGTGCGCGGCCCGGTGACGAGCCTGCCGTCGGCCAGCGGTACCGCCAGCGCGCCGAACTCCTCGGCGGTCCTGGTATCGACGACGAACGGCTCCACCGCCGCGTAGAACCGCCGCCACCAGGTCGGTTCGCGCTCCAGGCCGCTCGACAGGTCGGCCAGCGCGGCGGGGCCGAGGCGATGCACGTCGAGGACCGAGAGCTTCTCCTGCGCGGCGCGGTCGGAGAGTTCGGGGATCACCAGGGGGCCGGTGAATTCCACCAGGATGGCCGCCAGGTCCGGGGTGAGGTCGGGGAAGACGCTCGCGCGGGTGGGGATGCTGTCCGGCGCGGGCACCGGCGCCGGGAAGTCGTCGCCGGGCCACACCGCGGAGTTGTCCACAGGTGTGACGGGGCAGGTGGGGAGCCAGGGGTGCACGCGGAGTTCGGTGGTGACCGCTTCGCGGAGCGAGGCGTCGGCTTCGCTGCGGGCGAAACCCGGGGTGGGGACGAGGACGAGGCGGTCGCGGGGCGGGAGCGCGCGAGCGAAATCGGCGTAGCCCGTGGCGATCTCGGTGAGGCGGGCGCCGGGGAGCAGGCGGCGGCGATCGGGCTGCATGGGGATGTCGGCCACCAGGATCGCGGGGAGCGAGAGTTCCTCGTCGGAGCGGGTGGGGGCGCGCAGGACATCGGGTGCGGTGGCGACGGGGCGGCCGTCGCGCACGGGGAGCAGCCAGCGGGCGCGGGCGGTGCGGTACTGCCACCAGCGCCGCTGCTCGCCGGTGGGCAGGGTGACGGTGAGCTCGGTGAGGCCGTCCTGCTTCAGCTCGGTGACCGTGCTGGTGAATTCGTCGGCGCCGACGCGGATGCGGTGCAGGGCGGGTAGTTCCAGCAGCAGGTCCGGCGCCTCGGCGCGCATCGCGGCCAGCAGGGCGTCGGCGTCGATGTCCGGACGCAGGTGCACGACGATCTCGGTGTCGGCGCCGGCGACCGGGGTGGTCGGCACCGGCCAGGCCAGGCGCAGCACCGGCGGCGCGATCGTCGCCAGGTCGTCGGGGATCTGGATCCCGGTGTCGTGCAGCGCGTTCAGTGTGGCGACGCGGGAGAAACGGATGGACCCGGTCGTCGACCGGACCTCGATCTCCTCGCCCACCGAGCGCACCGCCGTGAACCCGACGCCGAAGCGCCCGACCAGCTCCGTGTCGGACTTACCGGAGGCGCGCAGCGCGGTGAGCGCGTGCACTCCCGAAACACTCAGCGGCACACCGGTATTCGCGACATGCAGGCGCCCGTCGAGCAGCCGCACACTCAGCTCACCCGCGATCCCGGCCTTCGCGGCGGCATCGGCGGCGTTCTGCGCGAGCTCGGTGAGCACGCGATCCCGATAGCCCGCGGCGACCAGGTCCGCCTCAGTCGCACTGTCCTCGCGCAGCCGGGTAGGCGAATCCCGCCAGGCGGCGAGCACTCCGGCCCGCAGCTCCGCCGTGCCGAAGGGATCCGCCGAACCGTTCAGCGCGCCACCGACGATCCGCGCTCGTCCACGGACTCACCGTCATCGTCGCGTGCGACGGCATCGGCGCCGTTCACCGCGTCATCGAGCCCAGACGACGATCCCCGCACCTCGGCGGCACTGTGCGTGTCGACTGCGCCGGGGGCGGGCGCGGCTTCGGCCGTCTCGGGGGCGACCACGTTGGAGGAAGCCACTTCGGCAGCTGTTGTGCGCGCAGCGGATTCGGCATCTGACGAGGCGACATCGGCAGTCTCGGCCGGGGCCGTGCCATCAGCCACAGCCGGGGTTGCCGGCGTGGCCGGGGCATCCGCCGCCTGCGTGCCGTTCGATGCGGACGGAGCGGATTCGGTGGTGTCCACGGCCGGAGTCGCCGAGGTTTCGGCGGCGGGCTGCGGGACGTCGATCGCCGAGCCTGCCTCGGTAGCGGATGTACCGGCTTCGGTCGCTGTCGATTCCGCGGCGATGACCTCTGCGGCGGGCTCCGGCTGCGCACCTTCGGCGAGGGCGGCGCGGTCGGCAGCGGCCGCCTCGACGGCTTCGGCCTCGGCCGTTTCCTGCGCGGCAGCGACCTCGGCGGTATCCGGCGTCGCGGCGGCCTCAGCGGTTTCCTGCGCGCCAGCGGCCGCGGCCCTTTCCGGCTTCGCGGCGGCCTCAGCGGTTTCCTGCGTGGCGGCACTCCCGGACTCAGTGGCGGTCTCGGCCGAGGCGTCACCGGCGGCACCGCCCTCGGCCGAGCCGTTGACCTCGACCGTGGCGGCCGGTTCGGTGCGGGTGACCTCGACGTAGTCCACGGCGTGGTCGTCGAAGGCCTCGTAGCGGGGCGAGCCGTTGCCGCTGGGGGCGACCACGTCGGAATGCGCGCCGCAGCCGTATTCGATGTGGACGACGTGCCCGTCGGCGCCCATGGCATTGCCGCAGACACCGAAGGATTCGCGCAGGGCGCCGGCCAGCGGGAGGTAGAAGCCACACAGGCCGCAGGTGGAGGGTGCGGCCTTCGCCATCTCCGTGTCCGGACCGAATTCGGCATACCAACGCTCGGCGGCCTCGAGGCGACCTTCGAGGCTCAGCACCTGGGTGCGGCCGAGGCCGACCTCGCGGGCGACCTCGTCGATCACCGGATCGCCGGTGGCGACATAGCCGGGGACCAGGCGCGGATCGTCGGCGGGCGGGGCGAGCAGATCGCCGGGACCGAGGTCGCCTGGGCGCACCCGCTGCTCCCACGGCACGAAGTCGGGGGCGATCAGGGCATCGGGCCCCGGCAGCAGCGCCGACTCGCTGACCGTGGCATATGTGGCTTCCGGCGGCGCCGCGACCACGACGGCCCACTGCCAGCCGCGGTAGCCGGCCAGGGTCGCCTCGAACCGGTGGGTGGCCGCGGTCTCGTCCTCGGCGGTCACCCCCAGATGGACTCCTACCCCGTCGGGTTCCAACTCGACGAGCGCACGACGTGCGACTTCGGCCGCATCGGCCAGAACAGGACGCACGCCGGACTCCGAAACAGATACTGCGCTCACGGCATACATTTTGCCGTATGAAGTGCGATCGGAGTTCGTTGGCTGTCGGAGTGCTGGTCAGCCTGCTCGGCGTGGGCGCCTGCGGGGGTCCGGCGGAGGGTGGACCGCCGCGCCTGCGCGTCGAGGTGATCGGCTCGTCACCGCACGATCCGCGGGCGTTCACGCAGGGGCTCGAGGTGGTCGACGGCGTCCGCTACGAGAGCACCGGCATGTGGGGCGTGTCGACGGCCCGGACCGCCGACCAGGCCACCGGCGCCGAGACCGCGCGCGTCGAGCTGCCGAGGGAGATGTTCGGCGAGGGCATGACCAGGGCGGGCGACATCGTCTGGCAGATCACCTGGAAGGACGGCGTCGCCATCGCGCGCGACCCGGTCACCCTCGCCGAGACCCGTCGCGCGCAGTACGAGGGCGAGGGCTGGGGTGTGTGCGCGCAGGCGGACCGGCTGATCATGAGCGACGGCACCCCCACGCTCACCTTCCGCGATCCGGTGACCTTCGCCGAAACCGGTTCGGTGACCCTGTCCGGCTACGACTCGCCGAAGCCCAACGAGCTGGACTGCGCCCCCGACGGCACGGTGTACGCCAACAACTACCCCACCGACGAGATCCTGCGGCTCGATCCCACGACCGGCCGGGTGCTCGCGGTGATCGAGGCGGGCGGGCTGCTCTCGCCGACCGAGCGGGCCGGAACCGATGTCCTCAACGGCATCGCGCACCTGCCGGGGACCGATCGATTCCTGATCACCGGCAAGTACTGGCCGCGCCTGTTCGAGGTGCGATTCGTGCCGAAATAGGCCGATGTGGCGAACACGGCGACGCCGCGAGTGAACGCCGCGACGGCGCGTACGACAGAATTGGACTTGTGACTACGCCCCGCGATCCCTCCGGTCCCGACCGTGGTCGCCGGGGCGGTCATCCCGCGGGCACGCCGCCCGACCGTCATCCGGGCTTCGGGCAGTACCCGCCGCGGTCGAGTCACGAACCGCCGCGACCGCGCAAGGTCTTCCCTCGCCCAGATGTGCCGGAACAGCCGACGGTCCGGTCGCGGGTGTTCCGTCGCGGCCGCACGGACGAACCGCCGACCACCCCGGTTCCGCCGCGTACACCGGCCGGCCCGCCACCGGGTACCGTCCCGCCGCGCGGCCAGGACCCCTATCCGGACCAGCCCGCGAACGGGCCGGCGGGCACCCGCCCGCTGCCCCGTGGCGAGGACGAACCCGACCAGGTCAAGCAGCGGATTCCGCGCAAGCTCACGGTCACCCGGGTCGCCGCCATGCGCAGCAGGGAACTCACCGAGCGCGGCTTCGCGACCTTCCAGCGCGCCGCCAAGGCCGACGGCGCCGACCAGTCCGGCCTGACCGCGCTCACCTACGCCACGATGGCCAACTTCGCGCTCGACGCCGCGATCGCCGTCTCGCTGGCCAACACCCTGTTCTTCGCCAGCGCCACCGCCGAGTCCAAGACCAAGGTGGCGCTGTACCTGCTGATCACGATCGCCCCGTTCGCGGTGATCGCGCCGCTGATCGGCCCGATGCTCGACCGTTTGCAGCGCGGCCGCCGGATGGCGCTGGCCACCACCTTCGCCCTGCGCGCGGTCTTCGCGGTGCTGTTGATCTTCAACATCGACACCTGGGGTCTGTATCCGCTGGCCCTGTGCATGATGGTCGGCTCGAAATCGTTCGCGGTACTCAAGAGCGCGGTGACGCCACGCGTGCTCCCGCCCGACATCGATCTCGTCCGCACCAACTCCCGGTTGACCGTGTTCGGCCTGGTCGGCGGCACCATCGGCGCGGGTGCGCTGGCCGCGCTCGCCGCGCTGATCGCCGGTTCCACCGGCGCGCTCGTCTTCGCCACCGGCCTCGCGGTGGCGGGCGCGTATCTGAGCCTGCGCATCCCGTCGTGGGTGGAGGTGACCGAGGGCGAGGTGCCCGCCACCCTCACCTACCACGGCCCCGACGCGCACACCGAGGTGCTCGTGCCCGGGCAGGAGTCCTCGGTGCCCGCCAAGAAGCGGCGTCAACCGCTGGGCCGGGCGGTGGTGACCGGCCTGTGGGGCAACAGCGCCATCCGCGTGCTCACCGGCTTCCTCACCTTCTATATCGCCTTCGTCGCGAAGGGCTCCGGGGGCAGCCCGACCGAACAGGCCGCCATGCTCGGCGTCGTCGGCGCGGCGGCCGGTCTCGGCAATTTCGGCGGCAACGCGACCGGGGCCAGGCTGCAGCTGGGCAGGCCGTCGCTGGTGGTGCTCGGCTGCACGGCCGCCTGCGCGGGCGTTGCGGTGTTCGCGATGTTCACCGGCAATCTGTTCGGCGCCGCGTTCGCGACCCTGGTCGCCTCGGCGGCGAGCGCGCTGGCGAAGGTCTCGCTGGACGCGGCGATCCAGGACGACCTGCCGCCGGAGTCGATCGCGTCCGGTTTCGGCAGGTCGGAGACGGTGTTGCAGCTGAGCTGGGTGGTCGGCGGCGCGGCCGGTGTGCTGCTGCCGATCGAGTTCTGGAAGGGTTTCGCGGTGATCAGCGTGATCCTGCTGGCCGGACTGATCCAGACCTTCGTCAGCTACACCGGGCACTCGCTGCTGCCGGGGCTCGGCGGCAACCGGCCCCAGCACGCCGAGCAGGAAGTGCCCACATATCCGAGAGGGACAGGAGACCCCAGCTGGTGAGCAAGCTCAACGCACGAACGGTGGCCGCGCTGGTCGCGGTCGGCCTGGCGGTCGTGGTCGGTGTGACGGCGGCCATCGTCGCCTACGCGGTGTCGAAGGCGCCCGATTCGGCCCCGGTGGTCACCGTGTACGGCGGCGGCAAGACGGTCGAGGCCGAGCCGTTCGGCTACTGCAACCTGGCCACCGGCGCCTGCGAGAACTACGAGCACACCTACTACCTGCTCGTCCCCTCGGGCGACCCGGTCCAGGTCTCCCTCCCATCGAGCATCGCGGAGGCCCCGTGGGTGGTGCTCCAGCGTTTCGAACGCCCCAGCGGCGAGCGCGAAGACCGCGTCATGAGCTGGCTCGACTTCCCCGAGGGCGTCCGCGCCCTGAGCATCGACACCCAGCCCGCACCGGACCTGCGCCTCATCGGTTTCGAGGTGCAACTACCGATGATCTACACCGACCCGGCCACCGGCCAGGAACAAACCGGCGTCCACGGCGCCTGGTCGATCGGCACACCCGCACCCTGACTGCGTTCCCGCCCCGCACGACCCGACCTCGAGGAGGGTCCGCCGCGTCAGCGGCGGGGGGGGGGGGGGGGGGGGGGGGGGGGGGGGGGGGGGGGGGGGGGCGGGCGGGGGCCGGGGCGCCGGCCGCCCCCCACCCACGCCCCCCCCCCCCGCCCCCCGGGGACACAAGGGGCCGCGACCTCGAGCGCGCCAGCGCTCCAAAAACTCAGTGATCGAGTTCGCGCGCCCCCGCGCGGACGACCTCGGAGATCCGCTGGGACAGCTTGCGGTCCGGGTACTTGCCGCGGCGCAGGTCCGGCTGGACCTTCGTCTCGAGCAGCGTGATCATGTCCTCGACGAGGCCGTGCAGCTCGTCGGGCGACTTGCGCGGGCCCGTGTCCTTGCGGGCGGGCTGCTGGGCCTGGTTGCCGCGCACCGTCGGGGGCGCCTCGAGCAGCTTGAGACTCAGCGCCTGCGGGCCACGACGGCCGGCGGCCATGCCGAACTCGACGCGCTGTCCGGGCTTGAGCCCTTCGACGCCTTCGGGCAGCGCGGAGGAGCGGACGTAGACGTCCTCACCCTCGTCTTGGGAAAGGAAGCCGAAGCCCTTTTCGACGTCGTACCACTTCACCCGGCCGGTCGGCACTGCGCTCACCCGTTCATCATTCGACACCCGAACCCTTGTGGTCCGGGTTAGTTCTGCGTTGTCGCGAAAAGAACGCGCCCCACAGCAAGGCAGGACGCGATGTGCTCAGAGTCTACCCCGGTGGCCATACCGCGAGCACATCAGTTTTACGGTGCACCGGTGACGAACTCTTCCCCTGACGGCCCGCGGCGGCCGAGCGATCTGCTGCTGCGACTAGCCGTGGCGCTGTTCGGGATCGGGATCCTGGCGGTGGTCGCGATCTTCCTGACGCCGATCGTCTCCGACGCGAAGCCCGGGCTGGTGCTGTACCTGCTCGCGCTGTTGGCGCCGGTGGGGTTCCTGCTCGGGCTGATCTTCGCGCTCTGGTCGGGCCGTCGCGCGCGTTGACGCGTCAACCGATTACCCGCCCCGGTCGTTACCCAGACTCGACTGTGATCCTCGTCACATAACGAAGAGGTCACGAAGTGTGTGTGCAACCGTCGCGCACAAAAACCATGGCGGCTACCTGCGCGGACGCCTCGGGGATCACCCCGAGACCACCCCGAGACCACCCTGTACACGCCGGTTACCAAATAGTGACTTTCCCCGCTGTCCGTCGTACCGTTTCTCTCAGCCGGGGCAACCCCCGGAACCACCGGCCCGCCGCACCGAACCTCACCCCGCGGGTACCGGACCCCGATTGGAATCAGGGGTGAGGGCGGACCGGGAGACCTCTCAGTCCGGACCACATGCAGGTGCGCACGAGAGGAAGAAACCCGATATGAGTGGACGCCACCGCAAGCCGACTTCCACCGGCCGCACTGTCGCCAAGGTCGCCGTCACCGGCGCCATCATCGGCACCGCCAGTGCAGCTTTCGCAGGAAACGCCAGCGCGGCCCCCGACTCCGACTGGGATCGCCTCGCGCAGTGTGAAGCCGGCGGCAACTGGGGCATCAACACCGGCAACGGCTACCAGGGCGGCCTGCAGTTCTCGCCGTCGACCTGGAACGCCCACGGTGGTGGCGAGTACGCCGCCACGGCAAACCAGGCCACCCGCGAGGAGCAGATCGCGGTCGCCGAGAAGGTGCTCGCCTCGCAGGGCTGGGGCGCATGGCCCTCGTGCTCGGCCAAGCTGGGCCTGAGCAGCGGTCCGACCGAGCGCGCCGTCCCCTCCTCGCCGAGCTGGGTTCCGCAGGTCAACGTCCCGCAGGTGCAGGCCGATCCGAGCCAGGAAGTCTTCCAGGCCGTCGACCGCGCCCTCGCCGTCGTGCAGCAGCAGGGTGTCGCCGTGCCGCAGCAGGCGCTCGATTTCTTCAACTCGGCCAAGGGCACTCAGCTCGACCCGGCCGTCATCAACTTCTTCGAGGCGAACAAGGGCCTGCTGCCCTCCTGATCGCCCCACGCACACAACAAGAGCCCGCATCCTCGAGGATGCGGGCTCTCGTCTTTCCCGTCCGTATTACACCCGGTTGATGACAGTCTGCGGGTGGACGTACGGCAGCTCGGTGGCCGGGACGGGAAACACGGTCTCCTCACCGAAGGGCGAGAGGTTACCGGCGCGGGTAGCCGACAGTTCGGTCACGGCGTGCTCGCCGTCGGCCACCTGCGGCCAGCCGTTGTCGACGTAGGGTTTCTTCGATTTGTTCACCACCGGCTCATTCTGGCATACCCACGAAGTAGGCTGGATCGGATGATCGCGACCGACTCCCTCGCCGATTGGCTCGGTGCGCGCACCGATGCCCAGCTGGTGAAACTGCTGCAGTTGCGGCCCGATCTGGCGGTGCCGCTGCCCGCGTCGATGTCGGTGCTCGCGGTGCGCGCCCAGCAGCGGGCCTCGGTGCTGCGCGCCGCCGACGATCTGGACACGCTGGAGTTCGCGATCATCGAGGCGCTCACGGCCAACGAGGACGCCCGCACGATCGGCACCGAGCACACCCCGCTGACGCGCACCACGCTGCACGCGCGGCTGAAGGACCGGGTCACCAAGACCGCGTTCACCGCCGCGCTGACCCGCCTGCTCGACCGCGCGCTGGTCTGGCAGCTCGGCGAGGACCTGCACCTCACCCCGAGCGCCGCCGAGGCCCTCCCCTGGCCGCTGGGCGCGACCACCGCGCTGCCCGACGCGCTGACCGAGCCGGAGGTCACCGCCGCACTCGCGCAGGCGAGCCCGCCCGAACGTGCCCTGCTGGACAAGCTGGCCACCACGGGCCCGCGCGGGCGCACCAGGGACGCCGCGCCGGGCACCCCCGCCGACCGTCCGGTGCCCCGCCTGCTGGCGGCCCGGCTGCTGCACCGGATAGACGACGAGACAGTGGAACTGCCGGTGACCGTCGGCCAGGTGCTGCGCGGCGACCCGGTGACCGATCCGCACGCCCTGGCCCCGCCCAAGCCGACGCTGACCAAGAACGCCCCCGCCGAGGTGAACGCGGTCGGCGCGGGCGAAGTCGGTGAGCTGCTGCGCGATTGCGCCGATCTGCTCGACGCCCTTGGCCGCCTGCCCGCGCCCGCCCTGCGCGCGGGCGGGCTCGGCGTGCGCGAATTGCGCAGGCTGGCCAAGCAGACCGGGATCGACGAGCAGCGCACCGGACTGCTCATGGAGTTGCTCGCCGCCGCGAAGCTGGTGGAGAAGGGCCTGCCGGAGCCGACGCCGGAACTCGACTCCACCGACGATTTCTGGGCGCCGACGCCGGCCGCCGACGCCTGGCTCGACGCGCCACCGGCGACCCGCTGGGTGCTGCTCGCACAGGCCTGGCTCGAGCTGGACCGCATGCCGTGGATGATCGGCCTGCGCGACGCCGCCGACAAGCCCATCGCGGCGCTGTCGGCGGAGCTGCGCATTCCGCACGCGGTGCGCGACCGGCACGCGATTCTCGGGCTGCTCGCCGAATACCCGAGCGGCACCGCGCTCACCGCCGCCGATATCGGCAAGCTGCTGGCCTGGCGGATGCCACGGCGGCGCAGGCACTTCCGCCTCGACGCGGTGACCGCCACGCTGGCCGAGGCGGCCACCCTCGGACTTCTCGGGCGCGGCGCGCTGGACTCGGCCGCGCGGGCCCTGCTGCACGGGTCGGCGACCAGCGTGGCCGACGCCGAGGCCGAGATGGCCGCCGCGCTCCCGGAGCCGGTCGATCACGTGCTCGTGCAGGCCGATCTGACGGTGATCGCGCCCGGCCCGCTGGTCCCCGAATTGCGTGGCCGGATCGCGCTCGTCGCCGATGTGGAGTCGGCGGGCGCGGCCACCGTCTACCGGGTGAGCGACGCGTCGGTGCGCCGCGCGCTGGACGCCGGGCTCACCGCGTCCGAGCTGCACGCCCTGTTCACCAATCATTCCCGCACGCCGGTCCCCCAGTCGCTGACCTATCTCATCGACGACGTCGCCCGCCGCCACGGGCAGCTGCGCGCCGGGATGGCGCAGTCGTTCCTGCGCAGTGACGACCCGGCCCTGCTCGCGCAGGTGCTGGCCGCGCCGGTGGCCGACACCCTGGCCCTGCGCGCGATCGCGCCCACCGTCGCGATCGCGCTCGCACCGTTGAGCGAACTGCTCGACCAGCTCAGGGCGGCCGGGTTCGCCCCGGCCGGTGAGGATTCGGCGGGTGCGATCGTCGACCTGCGCCCGCGCGGGGCCCGCATCGCGGTCCGCCCGCTGGCGCGCAAGCCCTATCGCCCGACCCCGCCGAGCGACGAACAGCTCGCGCTGCTGGTCACCGAGCTCCGCGCGGGGGAACGCGCGGCGGGCGCCCGCTCCAGCCAGCAGGTCCGCACCGACGGCACCCGCACCGGCACCGCGGCCCCCCCGGGGCGGGGGCCGCGGGGCCCCCCGGGGGGGCGGCCCGGGGGCAAAGGGGGAGGCGGCGCGGGCGATGCTGGACCAGGTGCACTGGTGGGCGAGCGCGCTGGTGGCGGCGAGGTCGGCGCAGGTCGCT
>NZ_JARWOJ010000161.1 GCF_029868625.1 Nocardia neocaledoniensis
CCGGGCGGGGGGCGGCGCGGGGGCCGGGGGGGGGGGGCGCCCCCACACCCCCGCCCCCCCCGGGGGGGTTTTAAAAAACCCCCCCCCGGGGCGCCCGCGGGGGGGCTGCCTCCCCCCCCGGGCCCCCCGTTCTCGTTCCACCCCAACAGTGCCCGCAGCCCGGGTGAACGAGTGGCGAAGATCAGCCCGCGTGCCAGGCCGGACGCCGACGCGCTGTCGTATCGTGGATCGGGTGACCAGCAGTGCGCAGATCGATCAGGACCCGTCGCCTTCCCCGGGTCCGGCCACGGTCGCCGAAGTGATCAGGGAACGCCGCGCGGCGGGCGACCGCGCCGACGGGAACCGGCTGGCGCTGGTGATCGAGGGTGGCGGCAGCCGCGGTGTCTATTCCAGCGGCATGGTGCAGGCCATCGAGGAACTCGGCCTGTCCGGGGTCTTCGACGCGGTCTACGGCACCTCGGCCGGGGCGATCAACGGCGCGTGGCTGCTGTGCGGGCGCGCGGCGACCGGCATGCGGTCCTGGACCGACGCGACGATCATGCGGCGCGTGGTCGATCCGGTGCGGATCCTGCGCGGGCGGCCGGTGTTCGACCTGCGCTACCTCGTCCACCAGGTCTACGACGGCATCGAGCCGATGGACTTCCCGGCCATCCTGGCCAATCCCACCACCTTCCATCCCATCGCGACCGATGTCCGCACCGGTGAATCGGTGGACCTCGGCCCGCAGATCGTCGACAAGACCACCCTGATGACCGCGCTGCGCGCCTCGGCGGGCCTGCCCCTGCTCGCCGGTCCCCCGGTGGACCTGGGCGGGCGCAGCTACTTCGACGGCGGGCTGTCCGAGACCGTCCCGATCCGTTCGGCGGTCGCAGCAGGCACCACGCACGCCCTGGTACTGCGCACCCGCCGCACCGACGAGGTCCGCCCGCCCGCGCCGTGGCTGCATCGGATCATCGGCGGCGGCTACATGCGCGCCATCGCTCCCGGCGCCTTCCGGGCCTGGTCGCAGCGGCCGGGTCAGCAGGCCGTCGAGGACGATTTCCTGGCCGGCCTCGGCACGCGGGTCCTGCAGGTCCATCCGCCCGCCGACTCGCCCGCCATCGACAGTGCCGCCCGCGACACCGACCTGCTCACCCGCGCGCTCGACATCGGCCGCACCGCCGTCCACTCGCTGCTCGGCCCCGTGGTTCGCCCCGCCTGAACTACTGGCCCGAATTGTCGGGGCAGCAACTTTGCCGGATTTCCCGGTTCCCCTCGCTCACTTAGCGTTTCCCCCGCACGGCGGTCGAGCGTAGGAGTGTTGGGTGAGTACTGAGGTGTCGGCTCGGCGAGAGCCCGAGATCGCTTGTCCCGATCTCGGTCCGGAGCCGGTGCGCTGGCATCCCTTCGCCCGCGTCCTGTTCCGGTTCGCGTTCGTGACCGTCGGTGTCGGGATGGCGGGGACATGGCTGCTGCACGCGCTGCTGCGCACCATGGGGTTGCCGCAGGAGGCCGTGACCAAGGTCGGTCAGTGGGCCGCGCTGCATCCCCTCACCGACTGGCTCGGCACGCGCGTGTTCGACGTGCGGGTCGACTACGCCGTCACCGGCAGCGGCGACACCGCGGCGAAGTGGGTGGCCGTGTTCGCGCTGGTTCTTCTCGCCGTACCGGTCACCGCCGTGTGGTCGGTGCTCGACCGTCGGCGCCCGAACTATGTGCGCCTGGCCGCGTGGTTCCGGCTGCTGCTGCGGTTCACCCTGGTCAGCGCGCTGCTGCTGTACGGGATGATCAAGGTGCTGCCGACCCAGATGTCGTTCAACCTGGAGCGGCTGGTCGAACCGTTCGGGCACATGAGCCCGATGGCGGTGCTATGGGCGCAGTCCGCACTGTCGGAGCCCTACGAGATCGCTCTCGGCGCCGCCGAGGTCACCGCGGCGCTGCTGCTGATCCTGCCTCTCACCGCGGGTCTCGGCGCGGTGCTCGCGGTGCTCGTGGCACTGCAGGTCGTGCTGGTGAATCTCACCTTCGATGTGCCGGTGAAGCTGTTCGCCCTCCAGGTACTCCTGTACGCCGCGATCCTCGCGGCGCCCGACATCGCCCGCATCGCGCGGTCCCTGCTCGGGCACGATGTTCCCGCGCGCGTGCCGACTCCCCTGCTCTCCACACCGCGCGGCACACGGATGCTCACGGGCGCCCAGCTGCTGCTGGGTCTGTGGCTGCTGTGCGCCACGACCGTCGAGGCCTACGACGGCTGGCACACCTACGGCAGCGCGCGCCCGAAGTCCCCGCTCTACGGCATCTGGGATGTCACCGAGTACTCGGTCGCGGGCGTGCAGGTCCCCGCCGTCGTCGACTTCCGCGCACCGGACGAGGGCAGGCTCCCGAGTGCCATGGAACGCTTCCGCCGCATCATCTTCGACATTCCGCAGGGCATGACGGCACAGCGGCTCGACGATTCGCTGGTGTCGTTCCCCGCGCGCGTCGACACCGCGCAGCGCACCATCACGCTGTCGAAGGACACCGCACATCAATGGCAGCTCGCCACGCTCAGCTACGTTCAGCCACGACCCGATCAGCTGATCCTGGAGGGCACGCTCGGTGGCCGCCCGGTGCGCATGCGGCTCGACCAGGTCGACCTGACCGGCTTTCCCGCCGTCTCGCGCGGATTCCACTGGGTGCAGGCCACGCCCTACTACCGGTAGCCATCCCACTAGGCTCGCCCCGTGGAACCGATCGAGATCAACGCAGGCTCCTGGTACCTGCGCGCTCTGCGCGCCGACGACCGCATCGACGACCGCCCCGCGCTCGCCGACGGCGGTGTCACCGATCCGGCCTACGTCGCGACCCGCGCCGCGCAGTGGGCCGACGAGACCCACTTCTCCTGGGCCGTCTGCGTGCCGACCACCGCCGAACTGGTGGCCGAGATCGGCGTGACGCCCGGCCCGGAGGGCACCGCCACTGTCTCCGGCTGGGCCAGGCCCGGCGAGGACGAGGCGCTGGCGGCCGGCCTCGCCTCGGTACACCGATTCGTCGCGGGCGCGCTCGGTCTGACCGTTACCGCATGACGCCCGTGTGCCCGGTCGAATAGCGGCCCGGCTGCGGCCACACCGTCAAGCCGTGCGGGCCGTGATCGACGGGGATGCGGGCCAGCAGCGTCCAGTTCACGATGTCGACCGCGTACACCTCGTTGTGGCGATCAGCAAGACCGTAGCAATTTCCAGCAATTCGGACGCGGGTCGCCCGCCGACGCGAGGCGGCTTCGGCGGGCAACCCCGGTGCGCTACAAGTGTTCTCGCAGGAGCACCGCGTCGAGCGCGTCCACGACGTGCCTGAGCTCGTCCTCGGTGACGGTGAGCGGCGGCCGGAACCGGATGCCCCGCTCCCCCGTCCCGAGCAGCAGCACGTGCTGACGTTCGCGCAACGCCGTCACCACCCGGTCTCGCAGGTCCGGGGTGGCCAGCGTGATCGCGCACATCAGGCCGCGCCCGCGCGGCTCGCTCACCTTGTCCGGATGGGCGGTGGCGAGCTGGGTGAGCTCGCCGAGCAGGTAGGCGCCCAGCGGCACCGACTTCTCGATCAGCCGATCCTGTTCCAGGACTTCGAGAATGCGGCGGGTGCGCACCATATCGGTGAGATTGCCGCCCCAGGTGGAGTTCAGGCGCGAGCTCACCCGGAACACGTTGTCGGGCACCTCGTCGACGCGGCCGCCGGCCATGATCCCGCACACCTGGGTCTTCTTGCCGAAGGCCACCACGTCGGGTTGCACGTCCAATTGCTGGTAGGCCCAGGTACTCCCGGTCATGCCGACGCCGGTCTGCACCTCGTCGAGGACGAACAGCGCGTCGTTGTCGTGACACAGCCGCCGCATGGCGCCGAGGAACTGCGGGCGCAGGTGCCGGTCACCGCCCTCGCCCTGGATCGGTTCGGCGATGAAGCAGGCGATGTCGTGTGGATGATCGGCGAAGGCCTGCGCGGCCTGCGCGATGGCGCGCGCCTCCAGCGCCTCGATGTCGGGTCCCGCGAACAGATGTGGCGTCTCGATGCGCGGCCAGTCGAATTTCGGGAAGCGCGCGGTCTTGATCGGATCGGTGTTTGTCAGCGACAGCGTGTACCCGCTGCGGCCGTGGAACGCCCCGGTCAGATGCAGCACCTTCGTCCCGAGTTCCGGTGAGCGGCCGTGCGATTCGTTGTGCCTGCTCTTCCAGTCGAAGGCCACCTTGAGCGCGTTCTCGACCGCGAGGGCACCGCCGTCGACGAAGAACAGATGGGGTAGCGCTGGATCGCCGAGCACCCGGGCGAAGGTCTCGACGAAGCGAGCCATCTCCACCGTGTAGATGTCGGAGTTGGAGGGTTTGTTGATCGCGGCGGTGGCCAGTTCGGCTCGGAAGCGCTCGTCCCGCGCCAGTGCGGGGTGGTTCATCCCGAGCGCGTTGGAGGCGAAGAAGCCGAACATGTCGAGGTAGGCGGTGCCGTCGCGCTCGTCGATGAGCGTGCGGCCGTGCGACTTGTGTAGATCGAGCACCAGCTCGAAGCCGTCCGCGAGGATGTGCGAGGACAGGATTTCGTTGACCCGGTTGGCGGGGGTGACCGCCGCGCCGGGGCGCTCCAGTTCGATGGTCACGCCACCGAGGGTACGCAAATATTTACGGAACCTCTACGAAATCGCGGAACTATTACGAGGAATCGTTACCTGTCGTAGAATGTCTGCAGGATGATGGTGCTGCGCGTCCGCACGTTGGCGGTGGCTCTGATCTCCTGCAGCAGCTGCTCCAGATGCCGCGGGGAGGCGACCCGGACCAGCAGGACGTAGCTTTCCTCGCCCGCCACCGAGTGGCACGCCTCGATACCGGGGATGTGCTGCAACAGGGCGGGCGCGTCATCGGGCTGGGACGGGTCGAGAGGAGTGATCGCGACGAACGCCGACAACAGGTGCCCGAGCGCTTCGGGATCCACATGGGCCGCGTACCCGCGGATCACCCCGCGCGCCTCGAGCCTGCGCACCCGCGACTGGACCGCCGAGACCGAGAGACTGGCCTTCTCCGCGAGGTTCGACAACGTGGCGCGACCATCGCTCATGAGTTCTTTGATCAATAGTCGATCGATGTCGTCGAGCTGAGGCCTCGCCGGTGTATCCGCCATCAGCGAAGGCTAACCCAGCGCGAGGGTCGCGCGGGGAAAACTTCTTTCTGTTCCCCCACCGAATTCGACCCAACTTTTCCGTGAGCCGTACCAATGAGCAGAAGGTGAGCAGCCATGACCCACACCGTGACCGAGCACTTCTCCGAGCAGCTCTCGCTGCGTGCCAGGGCCCTGCTGCACGGCCTCGGGGCGAGCGTGCCGGAGCCGGGCACCTGGCTCGCCCGCACGCCCATCTCCGGCGGCACCCTGCTCCAGCTGACCCCCGACACCCCCGCCGCGGTCGACGCCGCGATCGACCGGGCGGCCACCGCGTTCGAGAGCTGGCGCACCGTTCCCGCCCCGGTTCGCGCGGCGCTGGTGCGCCGGTTGGCCGAACTGCTGGTCGCGCACAAGGGTGAGCTCGCCGAGCTGGTGACACTGGAAGCGGGCAAGATCGGCGCCGAGGCGCTGGGCGAAGTCCAGGAGATGATCGATGTCTGCGAATTCGCGATCGGCCTGTCCCGCCAGCTCTACGGCGCGACCATGCCGTCGGAACGGCCGGGCCACCGGCTCATGGAGACCTGGCATCCGCTGGGCGTGGTCGGGGTGATCTCGGCGTTCAACTTCCCGGTCGCGGTGTGGTCGTGGAACACCGCGATCGCACTGGTCTGCGGCGACACGGTGGTCTGGAAGCCCTCGGAGACCACACCGCTGACGGCGCTGGCCTGCCACACGCTGCTGCGCCGCGCGGCGATCGACGTCGGCGCCGATCCCGAAGTACACCAGCTGGTCCAGGGCGGTGCCGCGGTCGGCGAGATCCTCGTCGAGGACTCCAGGGTG